>CAZYYH010000029.1:0-15373 GCA_964651725.1 uncultured Halobacteriales archaeon
GCGTGGCGAAGAACTCCTGGGCCTCCGCGGAGAGCAGGTGGCGGACGAAGTTCTCCGCGAGGTCGGCGTCGTCGGCGCTCTCCACGACGGCCGCGCCGGAGACGTTGACGAGCGCGCCCGCGTCGCCCGACGTGAACGCGAGGTCGATGGGGGCGTCCGGGCGGGACGCCTGGACGCGGAGCGCGTAGTAGTGGTTGGCGAACCCGGCCGGGATCTCGCCGTCGGCGACCGCGTTCGACGTGAACCACTCGTCGCGGTACTCGGTCGCGCCGTGGTCGAGCATGGCCTGGAGCCACGCCCGTGTCTCCTCTCGGCCGCGGAGCAGGCGCATCGCGGTGACGAAGGACTGGAACGCGCCGTACGTCGGTGCCCACCCCATGCCGGAGAGCGCGGGGGCGTCCGGGAACGACTGGACGGAGTCGGGCACGTCCGAGGCGGAGAGTTCCTCGGCGTTGTAGGGGACGGCGCGGGCGCGGCCGGCGACGCCGACCCACTGGTTATCGGGGCGGAACTGCTCGGGGACCTCGGAGACGGCATCCGAGGGGAGGTCGGTGGTGTAGCCGGCGTCGGCCACTACGCCGAGCGAGCCGGCGTCCACCGCCCAGAACACGTCGGCGGGGCTGCCGCCGCCCTCCATCTCCGTGACGATGGTGTTGGCGAGCGAGGCCGAGGAGTCCGAGCGCGGGTCCACCTCGAACTCGGGGTAGGTGCGCTCCAGGAGGTCGACGAGCCGCGTGTAGAGGCCGCCCTCGCCGCCGCCGAGGTAGACGCTGAGGGTGCCGGAGAGGTCGGGGAGGTCCGCGATGGGGGTGCCGCCCGGCTCGGGTCGGCTCTCGACCAGCGGCCCGGAGCCGCGGAACGCGCCGAGTTCGGGTTCGTCCCCGGCGTCGTCGTTCCGGGTTAGCTCCGAGATGCAGCCAGCGAGGCCGACTCCGGCGGCGATGCCGGTTCCGGCCAGCAGCCGTCGCCTGGTAACGCCTCGCGGCGTCACCGCGTCGTGGGGGTCCATACGTAGAATTAGGCCGGCCTAAAACTCTTAAACGTACCGGTGTCGGCGCGTCAGTCGTCCGCCGGAACCCGCTCCGGCTCCGTCGGCGCGAGTTCGTCCAGGCAGTCCAGCCAGTCGAGCACGTACTCGCCGCAGTGGTTCAGGAACGCCCCGGCGTTGTACGCGCTCCAGTCCCCGTCCGCGAGCGCGCGGCCCATCGCCTCCGTGGCCGAGGCGTAGGAGTCGGCGTCGTGCCCCGCGTCGTTTCGTGGCGGCGCCACGAAACCATCCCGTCGAGTCGAAGGCTCGACGCGGTCCACGATCTCCCACACGTGCTCGTTGAGTTCGAGACCCGGCACCTCGTTCGCCAGGTCGTCGAACGTCGAGCGCGGAGCCTTGTCGTGGCGGCAGAGCGGGAAGCCCGTCAGCACCTGCTTGCCGAGGAGGTCGGCGGCGCGCTTGACGAGCACGCCCGACCAGATGTCGTCGAACCGGCCGACGTTCCACGGGTTGTCGTCCATCGGGAGCTGGTAGAACGCCGGCACCACCTCGCGCTCGAACGCGAGGTTCATCGAGCACACCGTGAGGTACTCGCCCGGGGCGGCGACGAACTCGCGGTCGAAGTCGGACCGCTCGGTTCGGGTCTCCGCCTGCCCCCGGAGGTCGCCGTCCATCAGGATGCGGACCGCGTCGAGGTCGGGCACGTTCGTCCACAGCCCCTGGGAGACCACCACGTCGTCCACCTCGACGGTCTCCGTCTCCACCGTCTCGTCCATCGCCGAGTAGGGGTAGCCCCGGGGGTAGAGGTCGTGGTCGCTCTGGTAGAGGACGTTGACCCAGCGCTCGTCCGAGGAGACCTGCTCGACCTCCCCTTCGTAGTCGAGGTTGCGGAGGTGGCGGCCGAAGTAGTTCCAGTCGTCGAGCGGGCGCGTGTCGTCGTCGATGAAGAAGCCGTAGTCGTGGTCGTTCGCCCAGAGGTACTGCAGGCCGAAGCTGGTCTGCGCGTGGCTGGCCTCCGGGATCAGGTGCGCGTAGTCGCCGACGCCGCGCTCCCGGAGCCACGCCTCGCGGCGCGGCCCGTCGAACACCTCGCCCGCGACGCCGAGGTCGTCGAGCATCTCACTCATGGCGTCGGTGTCGCAGAACTCCTCGGTGACGAGCACGAACTCCAGCCTGTCGGCGTCGAAGCCGTGCTCGCGCGCGTTGGCGACGTACTCGTGCACGCACTCGAACTCGCGTATCGTCGGCACCACAACACAGCAGTCTGTCTCGGTCGTGGTCATCCGTTACCAGGTACGTTTTAGGCAAGCCTAAAGAGCCTGTCCATCCGCGCCGGCCGGACCATCACACGATCTCGACGCCGCCGCGCATCGACTGCGGGTGGAACTCGCAGACGTACTGCGCCATCGCCGCGGTCGCCTCGAACGACGTCGAGTGGGTGTCGCCGACGTCCTCCCGACTGCTGGTGTCCGCGAGGCTGTTCCCACCGCTGTCGATCAGGTGGAAGTCGTGCTCGACCCCGTCGAGGTTCATCCACACGAGTTCGTACTCCGCGCCCGCGCGGAGCCGGAGCGTCGGGTTCTCGCGGCCACGAAGCCCGGACGGAGCCATCCCCAGCCAGTGCGGGGACAGCCCGCCGAGGACGATAGTTCCCGCGTCCAGCACCGGCGGCGGACCCTGGTCCTCCGGCGTCGTCTCGTTCCCCGCCGTTTCGTTCCCGGCCGTCTCGTTTTCCGCCCCCTCGCCCCCGACCGCCATCTGCCCGCGCATCGAACTCGGGTGGATCTCGCAGCGGTACTCCGTCATCGCGGGCGTCGCCTCGAACTCGACCGTCTGCGCCGCCCCCTGCTCGTCCATCACGTCCGAGCGGACCAGCCGGTCCCCGTCGGCGTCGGAGACGGTGAAGTTGTGCGGAGCCCCGTCGACGTTCGTCCACGTCACCCGGTACGTCCGCCCCGGTTCGAGCGCCAGCGTCGGGTTAACCTCGTCCGCGACGCCGGCGGGCGACCGACCGACCCACCCGGAGGCCCGCCCGTCCAGTTCGACGTCCGCCGACTGGCCCGCCGCGACCCCGCCGATTCCCGCGAGTGCCCCCGCCGCTGCCGCCAGTTCGAGTACGGCTCGTCGTGACGTCATACGAGAGGTACGCGCTGCAGTTAGTAATCCTATGGGGTCCGCGAGCAGGCCACCGTTCCGAGTAGCCGGTCGCCGCGACTCGACCACCCTCCCGGACCCGATTTCTCACGCTCCGAGAAACCGGTTCTCGCTTTATGGCCTCCGTCGTCGTAGCTGTAGTCGTAGGAGAGAGACACACGATGCCCACGACCGCAAACAGATTCGAGAGCACCGTCGGCCCGATCACCGTCCGCGGGCAGGCCCACAGCCTGTCGGCGTGGTTCGTGCTCGCGCTCCGCCTCATGATGGGCTACGCCTTCCTCTACTCGGGGGTCACGAAGCTCACCGCCGCCGAGCCGTTCGGCGCCGGGGGCTACCTCGCCACCGTCGCCGCCACCAACGGCAACCCCCTCGCGGGGGCGTTCGCGTGGATGGGTAGCACGCCGTGGTTCGTCGAGTTCGCCAGCGTCGCCGTCCCCTGGGGCGAGACTCTCATCGGCCTCGGCCTCGTCGTCGGCGCGCTCGTCCGCCTCGCCGCGTTCTTCGGCGCGCTCATGATGCTCCTGTTCTACTTCGGGAACTGGAGCGTCGAACACGGCGTCATCAACGGCGACTTCGCGTACATGCTCGTGTTCCTCGCCGTCGCCGCGTTCGGTGCCGGACGGATACTCGGGCTGGACGCCTTCGTCGAGCAGTACGACGTGGGTGGGGTCGCGTTGGTGGAGCGGTACCCGTGGCTGGAGTACGTGCTCGGGTGAAGTCGAGTGCGGGGTATCTACCGATGGCTCGCGCGCGGGAGCGAGCTTTCGGGTCGGGCTGGCGCGGTCGATTGCGTCGGCTCCACTCGGCTCACGCTCGGTCGGCGTCGGGATAGACGTACTCGTTGCACTCCGCGATGAACTCGTGGAGGTCGCGTGCCGCCGTGATCTCCAGGGAGATGACCGTCCCACGTTCGCCGCCCATGGGAAAGTGGAAGACGAGGCCCTCCCGGAAACAGAGGACGTTACAGTCGAAGCCGCCGAGATCGAAGAGGCGCTCCGCGCGCGACCGGCGCACTTCGCTCCGCATCCTCTCGGCGATCTGTTCGAGATCTGCCTCCGAGTACGACCGGTCGATGGCGTCGTCGTGGTAGAGCAGCTCGTACGAGTCGGCGTCGTAGTACGCGGCGGAGCGCAACTCGTCGCCGCTTCGCCGCTGGAGGAAATCAACCAAGTCGCGGGCGCGGTTCGAAACCATACTTCAGCTTCCGCTCACACGTATTTAAGTATCGTGGCGGAAGTGGTTGGCTTAGCGCTCCACGGACGGAGTATAACTACGGACACACGTTTCGTAAATCACCCTCCGAGTTTATTTTACGGGAATTTTCATCATCTCTCGAATGGCAGGTCCACCCGGGAGGCCGCGGCGACGTCCTGTATTCCTCCTGCCCCCATACCGAGGAAGCAATCTTCCCGCGATCTCCCACCTATTTCGTCGAGTACCGGCCCGCTACGCTGTTCGGTGACTCGCAGTTCGCGTTCTCCAACCTGGCCCGGACCCGAACGTGCAGTGCCGTTCCGGGAGATCGGCGTCCGCATTAGGATGCCAGCACGCCACTCCAGCCGGAACTCCCGAACCATAATACCCTACCCGCCCGAACAACCCCGACGATGACGAGAGACGACGTAGCTATCGTCGCGGCCTCGATGACGCAGTTCGGGCAGCGCGAGGGCGAGTGGATACGGGACCTCCTCGCCCAGGCCGGGAACGAGTGCCTCGAGGAGGCAGACACCTCCCCGACCGACCTCGACCACCTCTACGTCTCGAACATGGCGAGCGGCGAGTTCGAGGGGCAGACGGGCGTCCCGAACATGCTCGCGCACGATCTCGGAGCAGTCGGCGCGTACACGCAGCGCGTGGACCAGACGAGCGCGTCCGGGGGCGCGGGCGTCTACGCCGCCTGGCAGTCCGTCGCGTCAGGTGCAAGCGACCTCACGCTGCTCGTCGGCGGGGAGAAGATGACGCATCGGACGACCGGGGAGTCTACGGACGTGATCGCCTCGCTCACCCACCCGGTCGAGTACAAGCACGGCGTCACGCTCCCGTCGTTCGCGGGCCTCACTGCCCGTCGCTACCTGCACGAGTACGACGCGCCGCGCGCGAGCCTCGCGGCGGTCGCGGTGAAGAACCACCGGAACGGCGTCGACAACCCGCACGCGCAGTTCCGGACGGAGGTGGACCGCGAGACCGTCCTCGAATCGCCCGTCGTGGCCGACCCGCTCCGGCTCTACGACTTCTGCCCGATCACCGATGGGAGCGCCGCGCTGCTGTTCTGTCCGGCGGACGAGGCGACCGAGTACGCCGACGAGTACGCGGTCGTCTCGGGCGTCGCGGGCGCGACGGACACGCACGTCGTGCACGAGCGCACGGACCCGACGACGATGGGAGCGGTCGTCGAGTCGGGAACCCGCGCGTTCGAGATGGCGGGCCGGGAGCGGGACGAGGTCGACGTCGCCGAACTCCACGACATGTTCACCATCCTCGAGATCCTGCAGGCGGAGGACCTCGGCTTCTTCGAGAAGGGCGAGGGCTGGCGCGCGGCCGAGGACGGCGTGACCGCGCGCGACGGCGACCTGCCGGTGAACACCTCCGGCGGCCTCAAGTCGAAGGGCCACCCGCTCGGCGCGAGCGGCGTCGCGCAGGTGTACGAACTCTACCAGCAGGTGCTCGGGTCGGCCGGCGCGCGCCAGGTCGACGCCGACGTGGGCGTCGCGTGCAACGTCGGCGGGTTCGGGAACTGCGTCACCACCACCGTCGTGGAGGTGGCGGAATGAGCGATTCGGACGAGGACCGCGCCGACCGCGCCGACGCCGCCGCGTTCGCGGCGGGCCGGTGCCCGAACGGCCACCTCTCGTTTCCCACCCATCCCCGGTGTCCGGAGTGCGGCGAGCCACAGGACGCCGCCACGGTCGACCTCGCCGACCGCACCGCCACGGTCGTCACGTGGACGACGAGCACTGCCACCCCGCCGGGCGTCCGCGAACCCAACCACCTCGCCATCGTCGAGTTCACCGTGGACGGCGAGTCCGTGCGGGCGCTCGGCCAGCTCACGACCGCGGAGGGCGTTCCCGCGAGCGAAGCGAATGGGGACTCGGCAGACGAGCGGAGCGAGTCTGCCGGCGTCGAGATCGGTGACCGGGTCCGGCCCGTGTACGCCGACGACCTCCGCGACCCCGACGCCGGCATCCGGTGGCCCGAGAGCCAGGCGTGGAGTGGCTACCGGTTCGAGCCGGTGGAGTGAGTTTTAGGGTGTCGGGCGACGCCGAAGCTCCCTGGTGGCCCGATCCGTGCTGTCGGTGGAGAGGGTCGCTCTGGTAGCATCGACTCGTGGGAGAGTGAACGGACGGTCCAGCCGAAACTCGGCGGCAGGTCCGGCCCGCGGACGCGAGCCAGTCGCACACATCCTGACCGAATCTCGAGGGCGAGAGAGCGGCGCACGGGAGCGCCGCGACCGAGGGCTTGGCTTCAGAAGGACTCGTCTTCGCTGTCCTGGTTGTCGGCTTCGTTCCTGCCGTCGCCCTCGTTGCGGGCGTCCTCGCTGTTCGTCTTCTCGACGCCTTCGGCGTCCTGGGTCTCCGTGGGGTTGTCGCCGCCGCGGTCGGAGTAGCCCTTCCGGCCGACGGCTTCCTCGGGCATCATGTTGAGGACGGACTGGTGGACGTCGTCCACGTCCTGGTAGGTGTCGCCGCCCTGGAGCGGCTGCATGACTTCGCGGATGGTCATGTCGTCGCCGCTGGTGAGTTGGAGTTCGAAGTCGCCGAACTCGGCGATGAGTTCGTCGTGGTCGATGGGGAAGCCGTGGGCTTCGAGTCGCTGGTCGAGATCGCCGAAGGCCACCCCTTCCTCTACGTTCTGTGGATCGTCCGAAGCGTCGGCCATGTCGTTCCCACCTGCAAGGACCTACGCCCGGCGCACACTAACCATTTGTGTCGGCGTCCCCCGGGTCGTCGTCGGTGGCGGCGTCACCTTCGGCGGCGTCGCGGTCGAGTTCGGCTCTGATGGACGCGAGTTCGCCCTCTACGTCGATCTCGACGCCATCGTCGTCGGCGCTGGCTTCGGTGGTCTCGTCGTCGGTCGCGTCCTCCGTAGTGGCGGCCTCGCCCGTCCCGTCCGTCCCTTCCCGGATGTCCGCGCGGTCCTCGTCCGCGTCGGCGAGCCGGTCGTCGATCTCGTCACGGAGCCGGCGGGCCTCCTCGACGATGGAGCGCGCGTCCGCGTTGGTGGGCAGACTCCCGTCTTCGACCTCCGCGAGGAGGCGGTCGACCGCGCGGTCGGCGCGTTCGAGCGCGGAGCGCGAGACGGCGTCGGCGCGATCGCCGGCGTCGTCGGCGCGGCGTGACGCGTCGAGTCCGGCCTGAAGGAGTTCGAGCGCGCGGACGTTCGCTTCGAGGACGGCGATAGCGGCCGGGATGGCGTACTCGTCGGCGAACCGGCGGGCTTCGCGCGGCGTCGGCGGTCGCGGGACGCCGAGCGGTCCGGTGGGCGGTCGGTGGTCGTCGCGCATCTCGCGCACGGCGTCCTCGAGTGCGGCGACGCGCTCGGCGAGGTCGTCGCGGTCGTCGGTCATGCACGTGCGTTGGCACGCCGAGGGTAAATGGTTCCCGCGTCGTCGCCGGCACCACCGAAGTTTTCTAATGTATTTTAGGTAAAACAACGAATCCGAGTCCGAATATTTATTTACTGGCAGAATGAAGCAGCGCGTAATGACGAGCGATCCGTCCGCCGGACGGGAGGCGGAAGCTCCAGCCGCGGCTTTCTCCGAGTATCTCGCGGAACTCAAGCGCCGTGGCAGTATGCTGCTGGTGGTGGGTCCCGCGCCGCACACCGCGGTCTCCCGGGCGTGCAGTCGGCTGCTCGGGGAGTCGACCGACACTCGGCGGCCGCTGTTCGTGCGCACCGGCGGGACCGGTTGCGCGCACGACACCAGGGCGCACCCGCGTACTCCCGGTGAGACGGCGCGCACGATCCGGTACCGGACGGCGACGCGCAGCGCGGCGGCGTCACGGCCCGGGACCGACCAGTTGCCGGCGCGGGTCGTGGACGGCGACCTCGACGACCTACTCTCGGAGACGCACGCGGAGATCGAGCGGGTGCGCGCGGACGCCGGCGAACTCGACCCGGCGGAACTCCGCGTCTGCGTGGACTCGCTCGACGCGCTGCTCGCCACGCACGACGACGAGCGCGTGTTCCAGTTCCTCCACGGCCTCTCGGGGTCGGTGCGCGACGCGGGCGCGATGTGTCACGTCCACTTGCCGACGAGCGTCGACGCGGCGCCGATGGGGACGCTGGAGCCACCGTTCGACGCCGTCGTGAAGATCCGGTCGGTCGGCCAACCGCAGCAGCGCTGGCACGTGCCGGACGAGGAGTTCTCGACCGGGTGGCTGTCGCTGTAGCCTGCGGGCTCCCACAGCTTCTTCGGCGACCGGTGCGACGACGGGCTATGGGACTCTCGACTGGCGCTGAGCCTCGATCTGGTGGGCTGGGACGAACTCCCCGGCGACTCCGCAGTGTACGTGCCGGCGGCGGACGTGGAGTCGGCGCTCGTCGGCATCGACCTGGAAAGCGCGGAGCTGCAGCTCGCGGCACAGGAGGGCTACGACCTGGCGCTCGCGCACCACCCGGCGGGCGGCGACGCGCGGCTGGGGTTCCCGGACGTGCTCAACCGCCAGGTCGAGTTCATGACCGACCACGGCGTCGCGCCCGAGGACGCCGAGGCGGCGGTCGCCGACCTCCGACGCTCCGCGGAACTCGGCACGCACTCGTCGAACTACCGGCACGATCCGAGCGTCGCGGAACTCCTCGACCAGCCGTACGTGAACCTGCATCTCGCACCGGACGAACTCGGTCGGCGGCGGTTCGTGGAGGTCGTGGCGAGGCTGCCGGACGACGCCTCGGTCGGCGACCTCGCGGACGCGTTCGAGGCGGCGTGCCCCGAACTCCGCGAGGCGAAGACGGACGTGATCGTCCCGGTCGGCGACCGCGATAACCCGGCGGGCGAGGTCGCGGTCCATCACGCCGCGGGCACGAACGGCGGCGCGGCGGTGGCGCGCGCGTACTTCGAGGCGGGCGTCGACACCGTCGTCTACATCCACGTCGGTGCGGACGACGCGGCGACGCTCCGGGACGAGTTCGGCGACGAGAAGAACCTCGTCGTCACCGGCCACATCGCCAGCGACGCCGTCGGCATGAACCTGCTCGTGGACGCGCTGGAGGAGCGCGGCGTGGACTGCACCTGCATCTCTGGACTGGCTCCCTGACGGTTCAGGCCCGGAGCGCGGCGAGCGTCCCGCGACGGTCGCCGACGTACACGCCGCCCGCGCCGACCACGGGCCGGGTCGGCCGACCGCCGGCGTCGTAGCGCCAGCGCTCGTCGCCGTCGGGACCGAGCGCCTGGAGCGATTCACCGACGGTGACGTACGCGCCGTCGGCCGAGGCCGCGAAACGAGCGTGGTCGCCGGCGTCGTAGCGCCATCGCTCGTCACCCGTCGCGGCGTCGAGCGCCACCAGGTCGTCGCCCGCGGCGTAGACCGAGTCATCGGCGACCGCGGGCGGACGGTAGCCCTTCCCGCCGACCGATGCACGCCACCGCTCCTCGCCCGACCCGGCGTCGACGGCGTGGAGCGCGCCGTCGTCGGCGTTGACGTAGACGGTCTCGCCGACGACGGTCGCGGTCGACGGCTCCGCGGACGGCGTGAACGCCCACCGCTCGGCGCCGTCCGCGACCGCGAGCGCCTTCATCGTCGACTGCCCGACGACGACGACGGCGTCGCCCGCGACCCCCGCGAGGGAGCGCGCGGAGGCACGCCACCGCGCCGTACCGTCGGTGGCGTCGAATCCGGCGACGCCGAGACGATAGGCGGCGACGACCGTGTCGTCGACGACGACGCCGCCGTTCGCGTCGCCGATTCCGACCTCCCATCCCCGGTCGCCGTCGGTGGCGTCGAGTGCGTACAGCGACTCGCCGTTCCCCTGGAGGAAGTCGTCGTGCGTGCCGACGAACGCGGCGTTCGGGGTGGCTGCGAGCACGGAGACCATGCCGTGGTCGGCGTCGTGCCGCCAGCGCTCGGAACCGTCGTGGTCGAGCGCGTGCGCGGCGAACTCCTCGCCTGCGGGGCTGCCGCGATAGCTCCCGGTGACGACGTAGACGCCGCCCTCGTGGACCAGTGGCCGCGACTGGACGGGCACGTCCGCCTCGAACCGCCAGCGTGCGGCACCGTCGGTGCCGACGGCGTGGAGGGCGTGGCCGAACGCGTAGACGGTGTCCGCGGCGAGGACCGGCGGGCGCTCGGTCTCGCCGTCGGTGTCGAGCGTCCACCGGAGCGCGTCGGTCGCATCCGAGGTGGTCGAGCGTTCGGTCGTGGACGGGGTGGTCGTGGCGGTGTCGGTGGGTGGCTCGTCGGTCGTCGTCGTGGCGTCCGGCGACGAGCCGAGACAGCCGGCGAGCGCGGCGGCGACGACGCCGCCCGCGCGGAGGGCCTGGCGACGGGTTGGCATCGACTCCACCGTGGGCGGAGCGTGGTAAGTGCTTTCCGGGCTATACGTACGCGAGCGGCACCATGACGGCGACGCCGGCGGCGAGACCGACGAACAGTTCGCGGTGGCCGCGGTTCGGGAGGTGCTCGCCGGCCTCCAGCGCCTCGGGGATGAACTCGGTGAGCACGAGGTAGATCATCGCGCCGGCGGCGAACCCGAAGCCGAGCGGCATGAACTCGCGCGCCCACCGGACGAACGCGAACGCGACGACCGCGCCGATGGGCTGCGGGAGGCTGGAGAAGACGGCCGCGCCGACCATTCGCCACTTGCTCACTTCCATCGCCCGGAGCGGGATGGAGATGGCGAGACCCTCGGGGACGTTGTGGATGGAGATGGCGACGGTCATGAAGATGGCGAGCACCGGCACGGTGAAGCCGAGGAGGCCGATGCCGCCTTCGAAGCCGAGTTCGGCGAAGGAGACGCCGATGGCGACGCCCTCGGGGAAGCTGTGGACGGTGAGGATGCCGAGGATGAGCGCGAGCTTCTTGAGGTCGGCCTCGGCGAACGCCTCGGCGTCGATGCCGTGGTCGTGGCCTCCGTGGTCGTCGTGACCGTGGCCGTCGGCGGCGTGGTGAGCGTGGTCGTGGTCGTCACGGTCGTGCTCGTGGTCGTCGCCGCCCACGTCGAGACCGTGGATGACGTGGTTGGCGACAATCACGAGGACGACGCCGGCGAGCAGGCCGACGCCGAGGTCGACGGGAGTGCCGTACGCGAGCCCCTCGTTGACGAGGCCGAAGACGGACGCGGAGACCATGATGCCGGACGCGAGCCCCCAGAGCGCGACGTTCCACCGGTCGCTCACGTCGTCGACGACGAAGAAGGGGAGCGCGCCGAGTCCGGTGGCGAGCGCGGTTATCAGCCCCGCGACGAAGACGAGAACGAGGTTCGCCAGCAGTCCCATGCACGGGAGTTGGGCTACGCGCTCAAAAGTATTATCATCACGATTACAAATTTCGGCGCGCCTAGAGCGTTCGACCGGCCCGGCCCTACGTCGATGCGGTCGCCGACGCCTCGGCCACGACCTCGTCGTCGTGGCTCACCACGACCGTCGCCGGCAGGCCGCCGCGGAACGCCACTACGGCGCGGTACTCGATCTCAGCAATGCACTGCGTGCACACGTCGGCGTCCGGGCGCTCCTCCGTCGACACCGGCACCCGGACCTCGTCCGCCGCGGCGTCGTAGGTCACCTCGCCGAGCGTCGCCGTGTGACAGGGGTCCGGCGCGCTGATCGTGCCCTCGACCACGACCCGCGACTCGGCCGTCTCGCGCGCCACCGACGCCTCGTTCGTCTCCGTGCCACACGACGCGTCCCGGGCCTCGAACTGCGCGTCCGCGACGGACACCTCGCCGTCGGTCGTCTCGCCGTCAGTCGTCTCGTCGTCTGTCTCGTTGTCCGTCCCACCGTCGACGGGTTCGCCGCCGGGAATCCCTCTTTCCACACACCCCGCGACGGCCGCCGCGGACGCCGCCGCACCCGCCAGGAGCGTTCGTCGCTTCATGTCCGTCCTTACGACCGCCATGGAAAAACGCCTTGTGTAGGGTCAAAGACGGGTTTCACCGGCCGAGCCAGCTTTATCAGCGTTCCGCGTGACCATCCGGACGTGACGTCCGACCCAGCAGTCGACGGACTGTTCGAACCCGAGCGCGTCGCCGTCGTCGGCGCGACCGAACGCGAGGGCTCGATCGGCCGTGCGATCGTCGAGAACCTCCAGGGGTTCGACGGCGACGTCGTCGGCGTCAACCCCGGCTACGACGAGGTGCTCGGCGTCCCGTGCTACCCCGAGATTGCGGACGTTCCCGGCGTCGACGTGGCGGTGATCGTCGTCCCCGCGTCCGTCGCGGTCCAGGAGGTCCGCGAGGCCGCCGAGGCCGACGTCCGGAACGTCGTCGTCATCACCGCGGGTTTCGGGGAGACCGGAGCCGAGGGAGCCGCCCGCGAGCGCGAACTCGTCGCGGTCGCCGACGAGCACGACCTCGCGCTCGTCGGCCCGAACAGCCTCGGCGTGATGAGCACGCCCCGGGGCCTCAACGCCACGTTCGGCCCGTCGAACGCGCTCTCCGGCGGGATCTCCTTCATGAGCCAGTCCGGCGCGTTCATCACCGCCGTCCTCGACTGGGCGAACGACCACGGCATCGGCTTCAAGGACGTGGTGTCGCTCGGCAACGAGGCCGTCCTCGACGAGACCGACTTCGCCGCGTGGTGGGGCGACGACCCCCACACCTCGGTCGTGCTCGGCTACCTCGAAGGCATCGAGGACGGCCGGCGGTTCATCGACACCGCCCGTGAGGTCACGCGGGACACGCCCGTCGTGCTGGTGAAGTCCGGCCGCACCGAGGCCGGCGCGCAGGCCGCCTCCTCGCACACCGGTTCCATCGCCGGCAGCGACCGCGCCTACGAGGCCGGCCTCGACCAGGCGGGAGTGCTCCGCGCGCGCAACGTCCAGGAACTGTTCGACTGGGCGCAGGCGCTCGACGGCCTCCCGCTCCCCGAGGAGGACGGCGTCGGCGTCGTCACGAACGCCGGCGGCCCCGGCGTGATGACCACGGACGCCGTCGGCGACTCCCGGCTCTCGATGGCCTCATTCACCGACGACACACTCGGAACACTCGACGAAACGCTCCCCGACGAGGCCAACATCTACAACCCCGTGGACGTGATCGGCGACGCCGGCCTCGACCGGTTCCGCGACGCCATCGACGCCGTGCTCGCCGACCCCACCGTCGGCGTCGGCGTCGTGCTGTCCGCCCCGACGGCCGTCCTCGACTTCGCCGACCTCGCCGAGGTCGTCGTCGATGCCCGGGAGCGCCACGGCAAGCCCGTCGTCGCCTGCTTCATGGGCGGCGAGCGCACCGCCGACGCCGCGGAGACGCTCCGGGACGCCGGCGTCCCCAACTACTTCGACCCCGCGCGCGCCGTACGGAGCGTCGAGGCGCTCGCCGCCTACCGCGAGATACGGGCGCGCGAGTACCAGGACCCCGTCGAGTTCGACGTCGATTGCGCACGCGCACGAGAGATACTCGAACGGGCACGCGACCGCGGCGACAACCGCCTCGGCGTCGAGGCCATGGGCTTACTCGACGCCTACGGCATCCCCACGCCCGACGGCGACGTGGTGGACGGCCCGGCGGACGCCGAGGCCGTCGCCGACCGCGTCGACGGCGACGTCGTCATGAAGATCGTCAGCCCCGACATCCTCCACAAGAGCGACATCGGCGGCGTCGAGGTCGGCGTCCCCGCCGGGGAGGTCGCCTCGACCTACGAGGACATCGTCACCCGCGCCCGGAACTACCAGCCCGACGCCACCGTCATCGGCGTCCAGGTGCAGGAGATGGTGGACCTCGACCGCGGCACCGAGACCATCCTCGGCGTCAACCGCGACCCGCAGTTCGGGCCGCTCGTCGCGTTCGGACTCGGCGGCATCTTCGTCGAGATACTGGAGGACGTCGCCTTTCGCGTCGCGCCCGTCAGCGAGCGCGAGGCCACCGACATGACCGGGGAGATACGCGCCGCGCCCCTGCTCCGGGGTGCGCGCGGCCGCGAGCCGGTGGATCACGACGCCGTCGTCGAGGCCATCCAGCGGCTCTCGCAGCTCGTCACCGACTTTCCCGCCATCCTCGAACTCGACGTCAACCCGCTCGTCGCGTCGCCCGACGGCGTCAGTGCCGTCGACCTGAGACTCACCGTCGACACCGACAAGCTATGAACACGCTACTCGTCACCGCCACGGAGGAGAGCACAGGCAAGACCGGCGCGGCGCTCGCGCTCGGCGCGCTCGCGCGCGAACGCGGCGCGCGCGTCGGCTACATGAAACCCAAGGGCACCCGGCTCCGGAGCGCCGTCGGCAAGACGCTCGACGAGGACCCCATGCTCGCGCGCGACGTCCTCGACCTCGACGCCGAGATGCACGACCTCGAACCCATCGTCTACTCGCCCACGTTCGTGGAGGGTGCGATCCGCGGCCGCGAGGACCCCGACGAACTCCGCGAGCGCGTCACCGAGGCGTTCGAGACGCTCTCCGCCGACAAGGAGTACATGGTCGTCGAGGGCGGCGGCACCCTGACGACGGGAGGCGTCGTCGAACTCACCGACGCCGACGTGGCCGACCTGCTCGACGCCGACGTGCTCCTCGTCTCACGGTTCGACGAACCGGGCGACGTGGACGACGTGCTCGCCGCCGCCGACCGCATCGGCGACCGCCTCGCCGGCGTCCTCTTCAACGCCATCGACGACGCCACCTACGACCAGGTCGAGACCGACGTCGCGTCCTTCCTCGAAGCCCGCGACGTCCCCGTCGTCGGCGTCGTTCCCCGCACCCGCGAACTAGCCGGCGTCACCGTCGCCGACCTCGCCGACGAACTCGGCGCGGACGTGCTCACCACCGCACCCACCGACGCGTACGTCGAGCGGTTCCTCGTCGGCGCGATGAGCGGCGAGTCCGCGCTCCGACACTTCCGGCGCACCAGGGAGGCCGCCGTCATCACCGGCGGCGACCGCTCCGACATCCACACCGCCGCGCTCGAAGCGCCCGGCGTCAACTGCCTCGTGCTCACCGGCGGGTTCGAGCCGCCGGGCGCGGTCGTCGGCCGCGCCGAGGACGCGGGCGTCCCCATCCTCGTCGTCCAGGGCGACACGCTCTCCACCATCGACCGCGCCGAGAACGTCGTCAGCTCCGGCCGCGTGCGGGACGCCGAGACCGT
>CAZYYH010000030.1:0-15338 GCA_964651725.1 uncultured Halobacteriales archaeon
CGTTCACGCCCGCCGGGAACCCCGGCACGTTCTCCAGGTGGGCGTTGCGTTCGAGCAGCGACCGTTCCTCGCTCACCACCAGCACGTCCAGGTCGGCCCGCGCCAGGTAGACCGCGGCGGTGAGGCCGGCGACGCCGCCGCCGACGACTACCGCGTCGCGCCGGCCCGTCTCGTCCGCACCGCCACGGGTCGCCCCGTCCACATCGGTTCGAGTCGTCTCGCTCATGTACCCGGAGAGTCGGTCGGTCGGTAAATCGGGTTCGATTCCGGGAACCGACCAGTGACACGACAGCCGAATGTAATTCAGTTCTACAGTCGGTATGTATATATGGAATGTATGTGTAGCAGAACCGTACATCAATGAGTGACGCGGACCTCACCGAGAAGGTCGACCGGGACCCGATGCTGAACGGCACAGAGAAGGAAACGACCGTCACCATGCTGGGAGACGAGAAGCAGTTTACCATCCATAGCGCGAAGCCGACGATAATCAAATCGCTTCTCGAACACAACCATTTCGAGATGGATTGGGCGCGAGTACTGGATGATGAGGATAAGGAGCGCGTCCACGAACGGGAGAGACTCCACGAGATAAACGGTGTCGTCGTCGCCATCACGGGGAAGATGCCCATCGGGACGCTCACGGTCAAGTACAAGCCGCGAGCCAACGACCACCAGTCGAGCATCATCAGCACGGACACGGTCGATTCATCCGTATTCGAGGACAGCGACTGACGGTCCCGTCGTCACGTGGTCGTCCCCCAAACGCTTACCTGCTGGTCCGCGGTACGACGAACGTGAACACCGTCGAGGTCTCCACCGTCGTCCACGTGCCGCCCGAGGAGGTGTACGAGTTCATCGTGGACTTCCCGCGGTACTCCGCGTACTCGAAGCACCTCTCGGAGGTCACGCGCGACGGCGACGGCGGCGTCGGCACCGACTACCGGCTCCGCTTCACGTGGTGGAAGCTCGGCTACACCGCCAGGACCCGCGTCACCGACGTCGACCCGCCGAACCGCATCGACTGGGAGGTGACGAAGGACCTCCGCGCCCACGGCCGGTGGGAGGTCGAGGCCGCGCCCGAGGCGGCACCGCCGGACGCGGACGCCGCGAGTCGCGTCACCCTCGTCGTCACCTACGACCCCGATTCCGCGGAGGCCGGCGTTCTCGACCTCCCGATGCTCGTCTCCCTCGACTGGGTGCTCGACCGCGTCTCGGACCTCGTCGTGAGGGAGGGCGAGCGCGTCGTCGAGCGCATCGTCGCCGACCTCGAAGGCGAGCGCCGCGACGTGGAGCTGACGGTCGAGCAGTACTGAGGCGCCCCCGCGGCCGGCGACGGAGCGACGAGCTACTCGAGTTCGCCGTAGTCGCCGCCGTACTTGAGGAAGACGTAGGAGAGACCGAGCACCGACACCATACCACCCGTTGCGGCGACGCCGAGCGTGCGGGCGCTGGTCGGAAGGATGGACGTGTGCCCCCCCTCGCCGGTCGACGGATCGTCCGTGACCTCGATGGTGCCCGTCATCCCGAGGTTCTCGTGGGGCTGACAGTAGAACTCGTAGGCCCCCTTCGTCTCGAACGTGTGCTCGTACTCGAACCCCGAGTTCTCGATGGGCTCGTGGCCCTCCCAGCCCGCGCCCTCGGGCTGGCTCTCCACCACGATGTTGTGGTTGTCCGTCTCCCACACGAACGTCACCGTCGTCCCGGGCTTGATCTGGAGCGCCTCCTCGGTGGCGGGCTCGAACGCGTAGTCCACGAGGTTCACAGTCTGCGAGCCGCCGCCGCTCTCCTCCGCGGCGACGGCGATGCCCGACGCGCCCGCGGCGACTGCCGCCCCTCCGGCGGCGCGGAGAAGCGCCCGACGCGACACCGGCTGGCTTCCGTCCTGCGCACTCATGAGCGGGGATAGACGAGGACGGGTACTCAATACTTTGGTTTGCGTCGGCCGAGACGGCGACGAGTTACGTCGGCCGGACGCCGACGCGACGGCCCGGTCAGAGCCGGTAGTCGAACTCTCCGGTCTCGGTTTCGAGGAACGCGACGAGGAGGTCGATGGCGGCTTCCACGTCGTCGACGTTCGCGGTCTCGGTGACGGTGTGGAGGTAGCGCGTCGGGATGGAGATCGCGCCGACTGGTTTCGCGCCGCCCTCCGTCTGGAACCCCGCGGTGTCGGTGCCGCCGCTCGGCAGCACCTCTAACTGGTGGCTGATGCCGCGCTCCTCGGCGACGTCCCGCATCCGCCGATGGACGCGTGGGCTGGTGATGACGGAGCTATCCTTGAGCTTGATGGCGGCTCCCTTCCCGAGTTCGGTGACGTAGTCGCCCTCCTCCTCTATCTGGGGGATGTCGTTGGCGACGGTCACGTCGAGCGCGACGGCGAGGTCGGGGTCGAGGTCGACGCCGAGTGCCCGCGCACCGCGCAGGCCGACCTCCTCCTGGACGGTGGCGGCGTAGTGGACGGTGACGTCCGGGTCGGCGCGCTTCGCCGCCTCGACGAGCGCGTAGAGGCAGACGCGGTCGTCGAGCGCCTTCCCGGTGACGGCGTCGCCGACGCGCGCCGTCGTCTGGTCCATCGTGACCGGGTCGCCGACGGAGACGCGCTCTTCGACCTCCTCCACGGGGAGGCCGAGGTCGACGTAGTGGTCCTCGACCTCGTCGTCCTCGTCGAGCGTGTGCGGCGGCGGCGACCCGATGACGCCCGTGAGGTCGCCGCCGTCCGTGTGAACGGTGACGCGCTGGGCCTTGAGCACGCGAGGGTCCCAGCCGCCGAGCGCGTCGATCTCCAGGAAGCCGTCCTCGTGGACGTGCCGCACCATGAACCCGATCTCGTCCATGTGCGCGCCGACCAGCACCTCGTAGTCGGCTTCGCCGGCGTCGCCGGCTCCGCGAGTCCCCTTCGGGGACGCTCCCTCCACGGTGACCACGAGGTTCCCCATCGCGTCGGACCGCACGTCGTCGGCGACGTCCGCGAGTTCCTCGCGCACGAGGTCGCGGATGCGGTGCTCGTAGCCGGGGACGCCCGAGGTCTCCGTGAACGCTCGGAGGAGCGTGAAATCCATGCCGGCGTGTGGCACACCACCGGGATAAAAGGCTCGCTACGCGTCCCGCTCCACGACGAACCGGGTGAACGCCTTCAGGTCGTCGGCGACCTCGGGGTCGAGGTCGACCGCGTCGACGTGGTCGCGGGCGGTCGCCGCGAGGTCGAGCGCGCGCTCCCGGGCGTACCCGACGCTGCCGGTGGACGCCAGCACGTCTATCGCTTCCAGTATCTCGTCGTCGGTGTTGTCGTCGGCGGCGAGGATCTCCGCGAGGCGGTCGGCGCGGTCGGCGGGCGCGTTCCGGACGGCGTGGAGCGCCATCAGCGTCTTCTTGCCCTCGCGCACGTCGTTGCCGAACGCCTTCCCGAACTCGCCCGCCCGATCGAGGCTGTGCTCGACGTCGAGGATGTCGTCGCCGATCTGGAAGGATACGGAGAGCGCCTCCGCGTACTCGGCGAGGTGGTCCTCGACCGACTCCGGCTGGCCGGTGACGATGGCGGCGAGTCGCGCGACGATGCGGCCGAGACACCCCGTCTTGCACGCGCACATCTCGAGGTACTCCGCCTCCGTCATCGTCACCTCCTCGGTGTTGTGCCACACGATGTCCATGCCCTGGCCGAGGTGGGTGCGGTTGAGTTCGTACGCCAGCATCTCGTAGGCGGCGAGCCGTCGCTCCGGCGGGAGGTCCGCCGGGTTGCGGTCGATCACCTTCAGCGGGACGAAGTACATCGCGTTGCCGGCGTTCACCGCGACGTCCGCGCCGTGAACGCGGTGGACGGCGGGTTCGCCGCGCCGCAGCTCGGCCTCGTCCTCGACGTCGTCGACGAGGATGGTGCCGTTGTGGAGTATCTCGGGGACGGCGGCGTAGGGGAGGTACGCCTCGGGGTCCTCGCCGAGGCCGTCGACGAGCAGCAGGAAGAGGACGGCCCGCCACCGCTTGCCGCCGCGGTCGAGGAGGTCCCAGATCGGGTCGGCGAGGGCGGTCTGGATGGCCGCCCGGTCGTACTCGTAGGAGGGCGCGCCGAACAGGTCGGCGAGGTAGTCGTCGTCCATCCGGCGCGGGACGAGTTCCGCGAGCTGCTCGTCGACGGCCGGCCGCCACTCGTCGAGTACGTCCCGCATGCCCGGGAGTGCTACGGCCCGGGTCAAAAAAGTTCAGAAGCTGCCGCGCGAAACGCCGCGCCGTCACGAGAAACTCCGGGGCCGTTGTCGGTGGTTCCAGAACCCTTTTGCTGTCACCGAGTGGATTGTTGCCACATGTCCGACACCGAAGCCGAACTCCGCGAGCAGCTCACCGACGCGTTCAGCGGCGCGGACTACCCGGTCAGCAACCAGATGGAACTCGTACCGGCGCTTCCCGGCGGCCCGGGCACCCGGTTCGAGGCGGGCGACGTGAGCTTCACGGCGATGGAACTCGCCACGAAGCTCTCCGGTCACTCCGACTTCCCCTACGAGGACGTGGACTCGCTCGTCGACGACGTCGTCGATGGGCTGAAGGCGGAAGGCACGCTGTAGCGGTCAGTGCAGCGAGTCGGGGTCCTCGCGCATCTCGGCGCGCTGGTCGGCGAAGGAGTCCGGCTCCTCCTCGTAGACGTGCGCGAACAGATCGTCCTCGTCGAGCCCTGGGTGTGATTCGGCGGCGTCGACGGCGTCCGCGACTTCCTCTGCCGCCCACTCCCGGACGGCGTCGTCGTCCTCGTCGGTCCAGCCGTGCTCCCGTTCGAGATACTGGCGGGTGCGGTCGAGCGGGTCGACGTCGAGCCAGTCGGGCACGTCGTCCTCGTCACGGTACTCGGTCGGGTCGTCGGTGGTGGTGTGTGCGCCCTTGCGGTAGGTGACGGCCTCGACGAGCGTCGGACCGCCGCCGTTCCGCGCGCGCCGGAGCGCCTCGTCGACGGCCTCGTAGACGGCGAGCGTGTCGTTGCCGTCGACGCGCCGGCCGTCGAAGCCGTACGCGTCGGCCTTCTCGGCGATGGTCGGCGTGGCGGTCTGACGCTCGACGGGCGTCGAGATGGCCCACTGGTTGTTCTGGCAGAGGAAGACGACGGGCGCGTCGAACACGCCCGCGAAGTTCATCGCCTCGTGGAAGTCGCCCTCGCTCGTCGCGCCGTCGCCGAAGCTGGCGAGCGCGACGGCGTCGTCCCCCTGGTAGTCGGCGGCCATGCCCGCGCCGACGGCGTGCGGGAGCTGGGTGGCTATGGGAATCGACGGCGGGAACGTGCGGACGGCGTCCGGCTCCCGCCGGTCGACGTAGTCGCCGTGACCGCGGAGGTGGAGGACGACGTCGCGGAGCGGGACGCCGCGCGCGAGGAACATCGCGTGGTCGCGGTAGGTCGGGAAGAGGTAGTCCTCGGCGTCGAGCGCGACTGCGGCGGCGGTCTGCACTGCCTCGTGGCCGGCGAGTGGCGCGTACGTACTGATGCGGCCCTGGCGGCTGAGTCGTACCGCCTTCTCGTCGAGCGTGCGGGCGAGCACCTGGAGGCGATAGCACCGCTTTACGGTCTCGACCGCAGGACCGTAATCTATCTGCGGCCGGCCGTCGGGATCGAGCACGCGGCGTAGCTGTCTCGTTGCCATTGGATCACCGACTCTTCACAGGTTCTTCGACGTACACGGTAATAAAACATCGGCACACCTCTATTAAGGATACGAAACGTAGGAAAATATCTCGGTTGACTCGAGATCGTTCATTGACTGTGGTGATTGGCCGGGGAAGGCTGACGATTCGTCACGACGGACTGCGGGACGGTGAACCGACACGCTTACGCGCCGGCCTCGTGTGCCCCCGCGTATGTCAGCGTGGATCGGTTCGACGTTCACCAGTGACGCGGGCTGGACGCTTCTCGAGAACCTCGTCGACGTGGGCGACCGGATGGCGGGCAGCGAGGGCGAGCGCGAGGCGGCGCGGACGACCCGCGACGCGTTCCGCGAGCAGGGCGCCCGCGACGCACGCCTGGACGAGTTCGAGATACAGGGCTGGGAGCGCGGGTCGAGCGCGATAGCGGTCGACGGCACCGTCCAGAACTGCATCGCGCTCCCGCGCAGCCCGAGCGCGAGCGCCGAGGGCGAACTCGTCGACCTCGGCTACGGCCTTCCCGAGGACTTCGAGGGCGTCGACCTCGACGGCAAGGTGGCGATGGTGGACACGTACGTACCGGACTGGTTCGACCGGTACGTCCACCGCCGCGAGAAGTACTACCACGCCGTCGAGGCGGGCGCGGCCGCGTTCGTCTACCGCAACCACGTCGAGGGCTGCCTGCCGCCGACGGGGAGCGTCGGCTCCGACGACCGGCCGATCGGCGAGATTCCGGCGGTCGGCGTGAGTTCGGAGGTCGGCGCACGCCTCGCGCGCCGGTGGGACGGCGACGACGTGCGCGTCGAGGTCGAGGCGGCCGTCTACGACGCGACGAGCCGGAACGTCCACGCCGAACTCGGACCCGACACCGACGAGGCGGTGTTCGTCACCGCCCACGTCGACGCCCACGACATCGCCGAGGGCGCGATGGACAACGGCGCGGGCACCGCGATGCTCGCGGAACTCGCGCGCGTCCTCGCCGACCGGGAGGACGAACTCGACACCCGCGTCCACCTCGTCGCGTACGGCGCGGAGGAGGTCGGCCTCGTCGGCTCCGGCTACGACGCCGACCGGCGCGACCTCGACGCGATGAAGGCCATCGTGAACTTCGACGGCGTCGTGCGCGGTCGCACGCTCAGCTTCGCCGCGAACGGGTTCGACGCGCTCGAAACCGTCGCCGAGGACGTCACCGACCGGTTCGACCACCCCGTCTCCGTGAGCCCGGAGATGAGCACCCACAGCGACCACTGGCCGTACGTCGCGGGTGGCGTCCCCGGCTACCACGTCGCCAGCGAGTCCGACCAGGCCGGCCGGGGCTGGGGCCACACCCACGCCGACACGCTCGAGAAGCTCGACGTGCGGAACCTCCGCGAGCAGGCAGTGCTCCTCGCCGAACTCGTCGTCGAGATCGCGTCCGACGAGTTCGCGGTCGCGCACGCGAGCGAGGCGGACGTCGCCGACGCCCTCGAAGCCGAGGACCTCGCCGAGGGCATGAAGATCACGGGCGACTGGCCGTACTGACGGACACGCTTTTCCCGAAGCCATGCCAGGGTCGAGTATGGACGCGCCGGAACCGGTCGGGACGCTCGGCGTCGTCGGGGCTGACGGGACCGCCGGGAGCGAGGCCGCCGACTTCGCCGAGGGCGTCGACGCCGGCTTCGTGACGGGCGACGCGAGCGAGGTCGCCGCCGCGTCGCCCGACGCGGTCGTCGCCGTCGGCGAACCCGCACTGCTCGCGCTCGTCCGGGAGCGCGTCGCCGCGCCCGTGCTCCCCGCCGGCGACCTCCCGGGCGTGCCCTCCGTCCCCGTCGCCGACCTCGCGGCCGCCGCCGCCCGCCTCGACGCTGGCGACTGGACGACCCACGATCGCCGTCTCCTGTCCGTGACGGTGGACGGCCGCGCCGAACCCGCGCTCGCCGACGCGACGCTCGTCACCACCGCCACCGCCGCCATCTCCGAGTACGGCGTCGCGTCCGGCGACGACGCCACGACGGTCCGCGCCGACGGCGTCGTCGTCGCGTCGCCGACCGGGAGCCACGGCTACGCCCGGAGCGCCGGCGGCCCCATCCTCGCGCCCACGACCGGGGCCGTCACCGTCGTCCCCGTCGCGCCGTTCACCATCGACCGCCGCCACTGGGTGCTCGACCCGCCCGTCACGCTCGCCGTCGAGCGCGACGAGTGCGCCGTCTCCCTCCTCGTCGACGACCACGACCACGGCAGCGTCCCGGCGGGCGGCACCGTCACCGTAGAGTGGGGCGACAGCCTCTCGCTCGCCGTCGTCGAGGAATCCCGGCCCGTCTCGACCCTGCGGTAGCGTTTTGCCGCGCCCCGCCGTTCCGCCGGTATGAGCGACGCCGCCCCGCTGCTGGACGAACTCCGCGTCATCGCACAGAATGGCCTGGCGTACGTCGACGATCCCTACGACCGCGAACGGTACGAGCGCATCCTCGAACTCGTCACCGGGGAGTACGCCGACGCCACCGGCCTCGATTCCGCCGACGTAGCCGACCGCTTCGCCGACCGCCTCGGCCACGTCACGCCCAACGTGGGCGGTCGCGGCGCGGTCGTCCGTGACGGCGAACTCCTCGTGCTGCGCCGGGCCGGTGATGGCACCTGGGCGCTGCCCGGCGGCTACGCCGACTCCGGCGAGAGGCCCGCCGAGACCGCCGAGCGCGAGGTCCGCGAGGAGACCGGGCTGGAGGTGGACGCCCACGCGCTCGTGGACTGGTACTGGCGCGACGCCGACGCCCACAACCCCCACGGCTTCGTCGGCGCAGTGTTCCTGTGCGACGTGACCGGCGGCGAACTCGCCGGCTCCCACGAGGACCGCGGCCTCGACTTCCGGCACCCCGACGACGTGCCCGAGTGGCACAAGGACCACGAGCGGGCCGCGCGCGACGCGCTGGCCGCCGCCGAGACCCGGGAGTAGCGGGCCGACCCGGCTCGTCCACTTCCACCACTTTCGCTCCGCGGCGACCGCTCTTCCGCGTCGAACCCGTACCCCGCTCCGATGAGCAAGCGCGGGACGGCGACGCTTCCGCTCCACGGCGGGCACGCGCCGCGGTGGCTGTTCGACCGGATGGTGGAGTTGAGCGGAGCCATCGCCGAGGTCGTGATCGACGAGTACGGGCGCGCGGAGCTGCTGCGCCGGCTCGCGGACCCGTACTGGTTCCAGGCCTTCGGCTGCGTGCTCGGGTTCGACTGGCACTCCTCGGGGGTCACCACGACGACGATGGGCGCGCTGAAGGAGGCGCTCGACCCGGCCGACTGCGGCGTCGCGGTCGTCGGCGGGAAGGGCGCGACCTCGCGGCGGACGCCCGACGAGTTGGCGGTCGCCGACCTCCGGCTGTCGGGCGGCGACCGCACCGGCTTACAGGAGACCAGCCGGCTCGCCGCCACCGTGGACAACGCCTGCCTCCAGGACTCCTACACGCTCTACCACCACACGATGGCGGTGACGGAGGACGGCGACTGGTGCGTCGTCCAGCAGGGCATGAACGACGCGACGGCGCGGCGCTACCACTGGCTCTCCGAGTCGGTCGACGAGTTCGTCGTCGAGCCACAGGAGGCCATCGCCGCCCAGCAGCGCCGCGACTCCGTCCTCGACCTCACCGCCGCGGACTCCGACGAGACGCGCGACACCGCCGTCGACCTCGTGCGGGACGACCCCGCGCGCCTCAAGCGCCACCTCCACGGGAGCGGCCAGCGCTCGCTCGCCGACTTCGGCGGCGGCCGCGCGGAGTCGGGTGCCGAGGCGGCCGGCCCCGCCGACGGCGACCCGCCCCACCTCCGGATGCCCGACCACCACCAGCTACGCCTCTCCGACCTCTCCGAGCGCGCCATCGACAACCTCCAGGCCGCCTACGAGCGCCAGCCCGCCGACTTCGAGGAACTCGTCCAGGTCGAGGGCGTCGGTCCGGGGTCGTTGCGTGCCCTGGCTCTCATCGCCGAACTCGTCTACGACGCCGACGCCGCACGTGACGACCCCGCGAAGTACGCCTACGCCCACGGCGGCAAGGACGGCACGCCACATCCCGTCAAGCGCGAGCGCTACGACCAGTCCATCGAGGAGGTGCGGGCCAGCCTGGAGGGCGCGGAGGTGGACGGCGACACGAAGCAGACCGCGCTGGAGCGGCTGGGCGAACTGGAAGAGTCGGAGTGAGTGGTGCGGCTGGGTGAGCGGCGCGAGGTATATAAAGCACTTAAAACTTACAAATAGTTACAAGAATTTACATATTACTACAAAGTATCACATCTATAAGGTTTAAGTAGGTCGGTGCGAGGGTCACACCGCTGTCGAAAGTCGAGGCTGAAGGGCTAGCACCCGAAGGTGCACGAAAACCCTCGTAATCGACCAAGAGTTTTTAACCGATAACGCGTCGGATAGTAGTGATGGATTCACGTTCGGTCCCCCTCGACGAAGCCTACGACCGCCTCGAATCACGGCGACGGGGCGGCGAGAGCTATAGCGACGTGGTCAAGCGACTCGCCGAGGAGCGCTCGTGGCACGAGGTCGCCGGTCTGCTCTCCGACGACGCCGTGGACGAGATAGAGGATGCGATAGCGGACGGACGGCAGCGGTCGCGTGAGCGGCGGGAGCGCGTCAGTCGGTGGTTTGACGGTCGGTCGAGTTGAGCGGCTGAACCTGAAGTGCCTACTGGAACAACCGCCCGAAAGCCCCCGGTCGCTCGGGGAAGGCGGACGACGTAAGCACCGCAGGTGACCGAACGAAGTGAGAGAGCCGAGGAGCGCAACGAGGCCCCGACCCGAGCGACCGGCCCCTTTCGAATTCCCACCCGGTGTGGAAGGACAAGCCAGGTGAAACCCGATTCCGTCTCGGACAGACTTAGCACCGGCCGACCGTTTTCCTGCTGGCGACCGAAGCCCCACCCGGTGACGACGAACCGATGACCGGACCAGCCGAATCCAAGATCGAACTCGAAGGCGCGAAGGTGTACGTCCACCGCAAAGACCAGGCGACGCGGGCGCAGGTG
This sequence comes from uncultured Halobacteriales archaeon, assembly GCA_964651725.1. Taxonomy (GTDB): domain Archaea; phylum Halobacteriota; class Halobacteria; order Halobacteriales; family Halobacteriaceae; genus CAZYYH01. The sequence continues at coordinate 10,608 of CAZYYH010000030.1, forward strand.
ACGCACATCGACGTGGAGCATCCGGACCTGAACGAGATAATCGAACCGGGGGAGAACACGTTCGTCGGCGGGAAGCGCGGCGGCGTGTTCGTCGGGCTCAAAGGCGAGATGATCGAGCGCGCGGAGGCGTACCTCGCGGAGCAGGCGGACGAGGAGAACTCCTGAGAGGGAGTCAGGAGAACTGCTCGAACGGCTCCCCACACTCCTCGCAGAAGTGCATGGACCGGCACAGCCCCGGTCCCTTGGGGTGCTCGCGCGTCGTCTCGTCGGAGCCGCAGTACGGGCACTCGGCGGGGTCGCTGCCCGTCCTGTCCTCGTCGCCGAGCGTGCTGGGGTCGGGTCCGTTTCGCATGGTCACGCGGTGCTCTCCTCGGGGTCCGGGACGCTGAGGCCGAACTCGCGGAGGTCCTCGCGGCCCTGCTCGGTGAGCAGTTCGACGCTCCAGCCGGGACTCCACACGAGGACGACCTCGGCGTCGTCGACGCCCTCCGCCGAGGCTGCCGCCTGTTCCACGTCGTCGGTGAGCATGTCGTGGGCGGGACAGCCCGTGTACGTTAGCGTCATCTCGACGTAGGCCGTTCCCTCTCGGACTTCCACGCCGTATATCAGCCCGAGGTTCACGACGCTCACGGGCATCTCGGGGTCCTCGACCTCGTAGACGGCGTCCCAGACGCGCTTCTCGACGCCCTCGGCGTCCGCGCCGGTGTTCGGGAGGTCGGCGACGGAGCGCGCCGTCGGCTCGTAGTCGGGGTACGGGCACGGCGTCTCGTCGGGCGCGTCGTCGGGTAGCCCGTGGTCGAACTCTGTGCTCATTCGGGGTCCTCCATGATTCGCGTCGCCTCGGTGCGGCCGAGTTCCCGGTACGTCTCCGTCATCTCGTCGTGGAGGTCGAACCAGGCGTCGGTGTGGTTCCCGTCGCGACCGACCGCCTCGGGGCGCTCGACCCCGTCCGGCTCCGGCACGTCGAGGCCGAGCGATTCGAGGTACGGCACGACCTCGTCCAGCCACTGCTCGCGCATCTCGGCGAGCGACGCAGTGCGGAAGCCGAACTCCTCGATGGCGGCCTCCGTCTCCTCCTCGACCGGCTCGAAGGGCGTGAGCGCGTAACGGAACAGCCGGTCGAGCGCGGACTGGACGCGCCGCCGTCCCGGCTCGTCGTCGGTCAGCCGCTCCAGCCAGTTCTGCGCGTGCTCCAGGTGGTAGGCCTCCTCCTCGCGCACCTTGCCGACGCGGTCCGCGAGCGGCGCGTACGACGACTCCGCGATGGCGTCGAGCCGGAGCTTCTCCGCGACGTCGTAGCAGTAGCCGCGGAGGATGGCGTCGCTCCACTCGCCCTCGTCCCAGGGAAGTTCGACGAGCGTGGCGTGCGTGAACTCGCCGGGGTCGCGCTCCCAGATGAGGTCGGGCTCGTCGAACCCGAACTCCTCCACGAGGTCGTAGTAGAGCCGGGCGTGCCCGAACTCGTCCTGTGCGACGTTCGAGAGCGCGAGGTCGGATTCGAGGGTGGGCGAGTGGACCTGCCACTCCGTGTAGCGCTCGCCGAGCACGAGTTCGTCGTCGGCGAGTCGGAGCAGGAGCGCGCGGAGCGCCGCCTCCTCGCGGTCGTCGAGGTCACCGCGATCGTACTGGGTCGCCGCCATCAGCTCTCACTCCGTTTGCGCTCGGCCTCCGCCTCGGCCTGCTCGCTCTCCGACTCCTCGATCTCGCTGGCGAAGCTGGCGTCGGTGTTGTACGCCATCGCCCACCGGTAGGACTTGTCGGTCGCCCCGCCGAACGTCGCGTCGTCCTCGTCGACCTCGTGGATCTCGCCCTGGGGGACGACCCAGAGGCTGTGCGTCGGCTTCCGGCGGCCGTGCTGTATCTGCGCGAACAGCTTCGCCATCTCCGCGTCGGGCGCGTGGACGTTCCCGCAGTGCGTCTGGTAGCCGCCGGGCTTCTCCTGTCGGAACACTTCCCAGATCATGTCAATCGGCCGCCTGCGGGGCGGTGCCGGTGTCTCGGTTCTCCATCGACTCGCGCACCCACTCGACGGCGTCCTGGGCGGCCTTCCGCCGCTCTATCTGGTGGACGCCGCCCTCGTACTCGTTCTTGGCGACGGTGAAGAACTCGTCCCAGTCGAGGTCGTCCTCCCGGACCGTCCACGTGCCGTCGTCCTGCTTCTCGATGCGCGGCTCGTCGGGAATCTCCAGCCCGTACTTCCGCGCCTTCGGGATGTAGGCGTTGAGGAACGCGTTCCGGAGTTCGTCGTTCGTCATCGTCTTCAGGCCGACCGCCGCGGAGAAGTCGTGGTGCGTGGACTGGTCGTTGGTCGGGCCGAAGAACTGGATGATGCGCGGCCACCACTCGTCGAACGCGTCCTGGAGGAGTTCCTGCTCTTTCTTCGACCCGGTGGCGAGTTCGGCGAGGATGTGCTCGCCGTGCTTGACGTGGAACCCCTCCTCGAAGCACACTTTGTCCATCGCGTGCGCGTACGGCTCCCACGAGGTTTGCTTGAGCGTGGCCTGGCGGCGCATCGCCGCGCCGTCCACGAAGAAGGCGATCATCGGCGTCTCCACCCACGACTCCATCGGGTAGTGGAAGCAGTTGAGGAACTTGCCCTCGCCCTCGGCCAGCTCGTCCAGCATCTCCTCGCGGGTCTTCACGCCCAGGCTCTCGGCGGCCCGGTAGAGCAGCTGACCGTGGCCGATCTCGTCCTGGACCTTCGCGGAGAAGGCGAGCTTGCGCTCCAGGCTGGGCGCTTGCCGGATGAACGGCTTCTCGAGGTACGCGCCCATGATCTCGCTGTTCGCGTGGAACTGGATCATCCGCGTCGCAGCCTCGCGGTACTTCTCGGGCATGTCGTCGCCCGGCCCGAACTCCCGGGGCCCGGCGCGCTCCTCGACCTCCTCTATGTCCATGGTTCTACACGGACGTTGTGGGCCGGCTGGCATACCAGTTCACCCGTCTATGAACGGGGTTTAAACGATGGGCAGGCCTGCGAACCCGTCGAGAACCGTCCGCTTCGACCGCCGAAAGAACTCGTGGGAGCTACCCGCGTCAACAGATGCAGTAGCAGCCGCCGCTGTCCGAGCAGTGCTCGTAACAGCCGTCCCGGCACTCGGTACCACTCGTGCCGGCACCGTCGGCGCTCGCAGTGCCGCCGATGACGACCGTCGCAGCGATTCCCGCACTGGCCTTGCGTAACACGTCTCGTCGGTTCATGGTATCGTGTGCCTCCAGCGTATAATCCGAAATGAATCAATATAAAAATTTCCTAGCCGCGGCGGAATTTTCCGATGCCTGCTCGCTACCGGAACCGGCTTATCCGCCGGCTCCCAAGCCACCGACGTGATAGACGAGTGCCTCGTCGTCGAGTTCCGGGTGGAGGGCGACGACTGCCCGCTCGCCGACGCCTCCCGCGCGATCGACGCCGTCATCGACGCGTCCCCCCCGCAGCTCCGCGCGGACGGCAACGCGCTCCTTCGGTTCTCCGCGCCCGCGGACGCGAGCGAGGCGCTCGGGGAGACCCTCGACGCCGACGACCGCATCCGCTACCTCCACGTCTCGGGCGTCGACGGCCGACGCAACTTCCGGTGTCTCTCGAAGCATCCCTGCGTCGTCCACGAACTCGTGAGCGCGGGCTTCATGGTGGAGTCGCTGTCCTACCGCGACGGCGCGGCCCGGTTCACGGGCGCGGTCGTCGGCCACGACGTGCTCCGCGGCGTGATGGACACCGCGGGCGCGACGGTCGGCGTCCGCCTGGAGCGCGTCTCCCCGCTCGGCTCCGAGGACGACGCCGCGGTCGCGCAGCGCTGGGATCTCACGCCGAAGCAGGAGGCGACGCTCCGGGCCGCCCTCGCCACGGGGTACTTCGCCGTCCCGAGGGACGCGACGGCCAGTGACGTGGCGGCGGAACTCGGCGTGAGCAAATCCGCGTTCCTGGAGCGGCTGCGGCGCGCACAGGCGTCACTGCTCGCTGATCTCCTCGACGAGTAACGGCGCGTAGCCGGACCCAACCCACGCTAAGCGGCCGCTACGTTTCGCGTCGGCGCGTGAACGACTACACTGCTTTATCCGACAGTTCGTGGAAGACGCTCCGAGGGGTGGGCGGGTAGCGCACCGTGCCGCCCGCACCGACAGCTACGCTACACATGAAGCTGGCACTCATCGGCGTCGGACAGGCGGGTGGGAAGATAGTCGACGAGTTGCTGCGGTACGACGAGCGAACGCCCGGGAGCTTCGTGACCGCGGCGACAGCGATCAACACTGCGACGACGGACCTCCGGGGCCTGGAGATGGTCCCGAGGGAGAACCGCGTACTCATCGGGGAGTCGCGGGTGAGCGGTCACGGCGTCGGCGCGGACAACGAACTCGGCGCGGAGATCGCCGAGGCGGAGCGCGCGGAGATCCTCGGCGCGGCCGACGCGGTGCCGTCCGGACGGACGGACGCCTTCCTCGTCGTCGGCGCGCTCGGCGGGGGTACGGGGAGCGGCGCTGGCCCGGTCGTCTCCAAGCACCTCAAGGGAGTGTACACCGAGCCCGTGTACGGGCTGGGCGTCCTGCCGGGCGGCGACGAGGGCGGGATCTACACGCTCAACGCGGCCCGGTCGTTCCAGACGTTCGTCCGGGAGGTCGACAACCTCCTCGTCTTCGACAACGACGCGTGGCGGCAGTCCGGCCACAGCGTCCGCGAGGGGTACGACGAGATCAACCGCGAGATAGCCGAGCGGTTCGGGATGCTGTTCTCGGCGG
>CAZYYH010000031.1:0-15111 GCA_964651725.1 uncultured Halobacteriales archaeon
CGCGCATCTTCTCCTGGCCGTCCGCGAACGTGACGTGGCGCTCGATGGGCACCGGACGCTCCTCGAACTCCACGAGGTTGGCCTCCAGGGACCGCGCGAGGCTCCGGGGGTTGCCGACCGTCGCGGAGAGGTAGATCCACTGCGCGCCCTGATAGTCGTCCCGCCGTTTTGCCCGTCGCTCCGTGTAGTACTTGAGCCGGGAGACGAGACCGTCGAGGCGGTGGCCGCGCTCCTCCGCCTGGAGCGTGTGAATCTCGTCGATGACGACCGTCCCGACGTCGCCGAGGTCCTTCCCGGTGCGGAGCGCGTGGTCGATGCCCTCGTAGGTGCCGACGATCACGTCCGCGTTCGGGTCGAAGCGGTTGCCGTCGTCCTGCACGCGGCTCGACCCGACGCGCAGCGTGACGTTCGCCAGATGGCCGTACTCGTCCTGGAAATCCTCGTGTTTCTGGTTCGCCAGCGCGACGAGGGGAACCAGAAAGAGCAGCTTCCCGTTCCCGGAGAGGTGGCGGTGGATGCCCGCCATCTCCCCAACCAGGGTCTTCCCGGTCGCCGTCGCCGACACGACCAGCTGGTCCTCGCCGTCGAGCAGCCCGTTCTCCACCGCGAGGCTCTGCACCGGCAGCAGGGTGTCGAACCGGTCCTCCAGGAGTTCCTGCACGCCCGGATGCAGGTCGAGCGACTCGACCGGCACCGGGTCGACGTCGTCCGTCGTCGCCGACACCTCGTCGAACTTCGTCAGATCCGGGTCGAGATTGCCCTGGAGCAGGTTCGTGATGCGTCCCAGATCCTGGGTCTCGAGCAGCAGTTCCTCCAGCCTGTCCTGGGCGTCGCTCGTCAAGCTCCCCTGGAACGCCAACTCGCGCTCCAGCTCCCGCTTCGCGCAGTCCGGGCAGACGTACTCCTCGCCCGAATCGATGGCCGTCTCCGACGTGATGGGCGAGTACCGGCTCCTGTTCGCGCACAGCCGGCACGTCCGCACCGCCGTCCCCTCCAGCTGATAGCCCGCCAGCATCTCCTGCAACCGCTCGCGCGCCCCCTCGCTCGTCTGCTGCGAGATGCGGATACGCGACGCTCGGCGCGCGATCTCCACGAACTCGTCCGGCGACCGCGGCTCCTCGCTCGACCCGCGCTTGATGCGGAACTTCCCGGGTCGCGGCCCCGCCGACGTCTCCTTGAGTTCCAGTTTCGCCTGGAACACCCGGTCGCCGTCGCGCACGACCGCGACGAGATACGCGTCGCCGCTCTCGTGGAGGAACAGCGTGTCCACCCGCTGAACCTGTCTCGACACTCTGGCTCCCGTTAGATGGTCGCGGTATTTGAGCGATTCGGCTGTCACGCGGCGTGCGACCAGTTCACAGCCCGCACTACCGGATACCGCGTGGAATCACAACGGATTACAAACTACTGTGGGCTGTTACGTTCGGGCGACGCGGGCCGCTACTCCACGAGTTCGATCTCGTCGTCGCCGTTCGGCACGACGCAGACGAACGCGCCCCGCTCGTCGCCGTCGTTCCGGTACCAGTGCTCCGCGCCTGCCGGGATGAGGAGCGCGTCGCCCGCCGACACCTCGTACTCCTCGCCCTCGATGCCGACGGTGTACTCGCCTTCGAGCACGTACTGCTCGTGCTCCACCTCGTTCGTGTGGGTCGGGACTTCCGCGCCCGGGTCGAGCGTGAACCGGCGCACGGCGAAACTGGGTGCGCCCTGCTCCTCGCCGATCAGGACGCCCTTCGACATGCCCTCGGCCGCATCGACGGACTCGTACTCGATCTCGTCGCCGCGGCGCACGACGTGTTTCGGCTGCGTCTCGCTCATGACCGGCGGTTGGTGGGGGCGGGGTAAGGTAGTGTCGCTCTGCCCGAGCCTCTCCCTGCCACCCTTTAAGCCGCCTCCCCGTTTACACCCCCGTATGCGGAGCTTCAAGGTGGCGAGCGCGTTCGGCATCCCGATCAAGCTGGATCTCACCTTCCTGCTCATCCTCCCGGTGTTCGCGTGGCTCATCAGCACGCAGGTGGGGCTGTGGGCGGACCAGCTAAACCTCCTCTGGGGTGCCGGTCTCGACGCTGCGGCGCTCTCGGAGGGGCTGCTGCCGTGGGTGCTCGGCTCCATCGCCGCGGTCGGCCTGTTCCTCGGCGTGGTGCTCCACGAACTCGGGCACTCGGTGGTGGCGATGCGGTACGGCTTCCCCATCGACTCCATCACGCTCTGGATTCTCGGCGGCGTCGCCCAGCTCACCGACCAGCCCGAGGACTGGCGGCAGGAGCTGTTCATCGCCATCGCCGGTCCCGTGGTGAGCATCGCGCTCGGCGTGGTGTCGTGGGTGGCGCTCGTCCTCATCCCGGCGTCGCTGCCGGCGGCGCGGTTCGTGTTCGGCTACCTCGCGCTGATGAACTTCGCGCTCGCCGCGTTCAACCTGCTGCCGGGGTTCCCGATGGACGGCGGCCGCGTGCTCCGCGCGCTCCTCGCGCGCACCCGGCCGTTCGCCCGCGCGACCAAGATCGCGGCGGAGGTCGGGAAGGTGTTCGCGGTCCTGCTCGCCATCGTCGGACTGTTCGGCAACTGGATCCTCATCGCCATCGCGTTCTTCATCTACGTCGGCGCGTCCGGCGAGTCCCAGCGCACCGTCATGAACGCCGCGTTCCAGGGCGTCGAGGTGCGCGACATCATGACGCCCGCCGAGGACGTACACACTGTCACCGCCGACCAGTCCGTCGCCGACCTGCTAGAGCAGATGTTCCGGCAGCGCCACACCGGCTACCCCGTCATGCGCGACGGCGAACTCGCCGGCATGGTCACACTTGAGGACGCCCGCGAGGTTCGGGACGTCGAGCGCGACGCGTACGTGGTCGAGGAGATCATGACGCCCGACCTCCGGACCATCCCCGCGGAGTCGAACGCGATGGACGCGTTCGAGGCGATGCAGGAGCACGGCATCGGCCGACTCCTCGTCACCGACGGCGACGACCTGGTCGGTCTCGTCTCCCGCACCGACCTCATGACCGCCCTCGACGTCATCCAGTCCGGCGGCGGCGCGTCCGCGGTGCCGACGACGCAGGCGTCGCAGTAATCCACCCGAACTGTTGGATATACTTATGCTATCGTGAGGGGCTTGAGTGTTCTATGTGTCATATTTTCTAACCTGTGGAAAACGCGGAAATTCAGTTGACGGCATCTGAATCTTGCGTTATCACATCTTGTAATCGGGTCGGTGGGTTTTTCATACACTGTCGAAAACGAAGCGGCGGATGGCTGCATCCGCAAGTAAATGGAACCTAACTGGATCGAACGCTACGGTTCCAGGAACCCTACTCCTCGTCGCTCTCGTCGTGCTGGCGGGCTGCGGCGGTGAGCCAGTCCCAGAACGGACGGAGCAGCCCGCTGCCACCGAACAGTCGCCGACGACGACCCTGTCGCAGAAGTATCCATCACTCGATTCGCGGCTCGTCGGCCTCGTCGACGCCGAGAACCGCACCCGGTACGCCGACGAACACGATCTCCGCGTCGGGAACGGCAGCGTGCTCGTCGTCGTCGAACTCCGGGAGAACCGGTCGCTCCCCACCAGCTTCGACCTCGACGTCGACGCACGTCACGACCGGCTCGTCCAGGTCTGGACTCCCATCGACCGGCTCGTCGCCCTCGCCGAACACGACGACGTCTCGTTCGTCCGGCCGCCGCGCGAACCAGTCGCGGACTCCTTCAGCGGTTTCCCCCATCGATGACTCGGATCTCCCCCATAGCCGTCGTCACTGTCGCACTGCTCCTCGCAACCACCGGCTTCGCGTCCGTCGCGGGCGCAGGCTACGCGGCCCCCTCGGAGGCCGGGCCGCCGTCGGCCGCCGCCGCCACCTCGGCGAGCGCCCTCGTCAACAACACGACCGACAGCGACGCCGCCTCACTCACGAACGAGACGACGGACGCGACGAACAACACTACTACCACGGATTCGACGAACACGACCAGTCGGAATCCCGTGAAGCCGGCGTCGGCGAACCTCAAGATATCGTCGGCGCTCGTCCGCAACCCCGGCCGGTACAGCGTCAGCCAGCCCGAGACGGCGGCGTCGACCGACGCACAGTCGGGGACGGTCATTCGGGTCGTCGTCGAGGCCGCGCCCGGGAAGGAACGGGTAGTCATGGCTCTCGTCGGGCAGGCCGGCGGGTCGGTCGAGACCAGTCACGACCGACTCGTCCAGGCCCAGATTCCCGAGTCGGCCCTGACGGGGCTCGCCCGGTCGTCGGCCGTCGAGTACGTCCGGCAGCCCATCCATCCCGAGGTGTCGGAGGTCACGAGCCAGGGTCTCTCCAACATGAACGCCGACGACCTCCACGCCAGCAACTACACCGGGGAGAACGTCACCGTCGCCGTCATCGACTCCACCGGCTTCGACCTCTCGAATCCCGAGATCGCCGACCAGGTCGTCGGGCACAAGAACTTCTCGTCGGAGCCGTTCGGCAACGGTACCGACGGGCTTCACGGAACGGCAGTCGCCGAACTCGTCGCGGACACCGCGCCGAACGCGTCGCTGCTCGTGTACAAGCCCGGGACCTACGTCGAGTTCATGAACGCCATCGATCACGTCGACCAGAACACCTCCGCGGACGTGGTCGCGGTGTCGATGAGCTGGTACGGTATCGGGCCGCTCGACGGCACGTCCTCCATGAACCGGAACATCGACGACCTCACCGACAACGGGACGCTCTGGGTGAACTCCGCGGGCAACAGTGCGAAAGAGCACTGGAACGGGACGTGGAGCGATCCGGATAAGAACCGCTGGATGAACTTTAGCGGAAGCGACGAACTCCTCCATCTCAACCTGTCGGCCGGGGAGGAGGCCAGCGTCTGGATGCAGTGGAACGACTGGACGAACAGCCACAACGACTACAACGTCTATGCGTACGAGAGCCCGACGGACTTCTACAGTAATCCAGCCTCCTACGTCGACTACTCGGTCGACCTCCAGAACGGTACTCAGGATCCCGACGAGGTCTTCTACAACGCATCCGTCAACGGCGACATCTATCTCGCTATCCGCAACGCATCCGCGAACGGCTCGGCCGAGTTCACCATGTGGTTCCGGGGGAACTCCGACCCCGAGTATCGGACGCGCCACCAGAGCGTCACGAATCCCGGGACCGGTGAGCGCATTCTCACGGTGGGAGCGGCGTACTACGACAACAACCAGGTCGAGTCGTTCTCGTCAAACGGTCCGACCATCGACGGCCGGCAGAAGCCGGACATCGTCGCGCCGGACGGGGTGAGCACGTCCGCGTACTCCGGCGCGTTCTACGGCACGTCGGCGGCCGCGCCGCACGCGGCCGGCACCGCGGCGCTCGTGCTCGACGCGAGCAACGAGTCGCTGACGCCGAGCCAGCTCAAGTCCGAACTCGTCTCGAACGCCCGGGACGTCAACGGCACCGAACCCGACTACGCGTACGGCCACGGGATGGTCGACGCACAGGCCACGGTCGACGGGCTCGACCCCTACAACGTCACCGGATGCGTCAAGATCACGTCGTCCGGTCGATACGAACTCCGGGAGAACTTCACCAACGGCGCACGAGGAGCGTGTATCGACGTCGAGTCGTCCGACGTGACGATCGACGGGAACGGCCACACCATCGATGGCGGGGCTGCTTCGCTCTCCGCGTTCCGCATCGGCGTCGAGGTGTTCGGTAGCTTCCAGCAGCCGTACTCGAACGTCACCGTCCGCAACCTCACGACGACGAACTCGTACTACGGCGTCGTGTACGACAACGTCACCGCGAGCGGCGTCGAGAACGTGACGGCGACGGACGGCGGCATCGGCTTCTACACGTACAACGCGACGAACACGACGTTCCGGAACGTCTCGACGGTGAACGAGACGTACGGATTCTGGACGTACAGGTACACCGACGGCGTCACCATCGCCGACGGGACGTTCACCGGAAGCGACCACACGGGCGTGTACGTCTCCGAGGCGGCAAACGTAACTCTCGACGGTGTGACAGCGACGAACAGCGGCGACGATGGCGTCTCTGTGAAGAGTTCGACTGGCACGACGATCCGGAACCTCACCGCGAAGCGGAACGGTGACGTAGGACTGTACGCGTTCAGCTCCAGCGACGACCTCGTGGTTCGTAGCGCGACGGTCAAGTCGAACAACAACACGGGTGTTCAGGTGGACGGGTCAGTGAACGCGACTGTCGCTGACTCGCGCGTCGTGAACAACTCGTTCGGTATCGCTTTCACCGGCACCTCCGGTAGAGTCCACAGTAACGTCGTTCACCGGAACCAGGACGGAATCGCGGCCTGGAACGTCACCGGACTCGACGTGTCGGGTAACAACGTCTCCTCGAACGACAACCACGGTATCTACCTCGACGGCGTCACGAACGCGACGGTCGTCGGAAACGACGCGTCCGACCTCGGCCATCACGGCATCGAACTCCGGGACGGTACTCGCAAGTCGACGGTCCGGAACAACACCGCGTCGGGGAACGCCGAGGCTGGAATACTCCTCTACGAAGCTCACAGCAACGTCATCCGCAACAACGACGCCGTCTCGAACATCGGCAGCGGAATCAGACTGACCAACTCGACCACGAACACCATCGCTCTCAACAACGTCTCGGCGAACGCCAACGGCACGTACCTCGACAACGCGACCGGCGTGACCGTCACGAACACCACGGCTGCCGACAACTCGAAGTGGGCGTTCTACGCGACGAACGGCTCGACGACGGGCGCGGTCACGAACTACGCGCTCACGGGTGGCGCGTCGGTGGACTTCGCGGCGCACGACGCGGCACTCCGTGCGAACGCGACGCCGCCCGCGACGCCGTCCGGCAAGGCCCGGCTGGGGCCGTTCGTGAACGCGACGAACACGAGCGATGACGGCTGGCTGGTCCTGAACGTCACGTACGACGACGCCGACGTGCCGGCGGACGTGAACGAGTCGTCGATCCGGCTGCACCACTTCGACGGTGCGTGGACGCAGGTGCCCGGCCAGAACTCGGTGGACACGGCGGCGAACGACGTGTCGGCGAACGTCACGCGGTCCGGAACGATCACGGCGCTCGGGCAGCGGGAGCCCATCGTCGACGTCACGCCCGGTGGGCTCGCGTACGGCAACGTCTCGGCGGCCGGGACGGCCACGGCGTCGTTCGACGTCTCGAACGAGGGTAACGTGACGCTCGACGTGACGGGCATCTCGGTAACGGGCCCGGACGCGGACGCGTTCGCCGTCACGTCCGGCGGGAGTGGGACGACGGTCGCCTCCGGGAGCAACTACACGGTGACGGTGGAGTTCGCACCGACGGCGATCGGCGACCAGACGGCCGTCGTCTCCGTCGCGCACAACGACTCGGACGCGTCGCCGTCGAACGTCTCGGTGTCGGGAACTGGCCTCGCGCCGTCGGCGACGCTGTCCCCGGACCCGGTCGCGTTCGGTGACGTGAACACCGAGGACACCGCGCTCCGCGAGGTGAACGTGACGAACGACGGCAACGTGCCGCTGAACGTCACCGGCGCGACGGTCGAGTCGGACGCCACGGGCGCGTTCTCGGTGGTGAGCGGTACCACGGGCGTGGTCGCGCCCGGCGAGAATCTCGCGCTCACCGTCGAGTTCGCACCGTCGGCCCCCGGGAGCGCGAGCGCCGTGCTGAACGTCACGCACAACGCGAGCGGGTCGCCGACGGCGGCCGTCCTCGAAGGCACCGGCGTCGAGCCCGTGGCGAACGTCACGCCCGCAGCCACCTTCGCAGGTCGGTTCAACGTCACCGGCGCGGCCGACACGATAAACGTCACGGTCCGGAACGACGGCGGTGCGCCGCTGAACGTCACGTCGATGACGCTCGCCGGCGACGACGTCAGCCAGTACGCGATCGCGTCGGGCAAAAGCACGCCCGTGGTGGTCGGGCCGGGACAGTCCCACGAGGTGACCGTCGCCTTCGATCCGACCTCGCCCGGGAACAAGACGGTCGTCCTCTCCGTCGCGCACAACGACACCGACGCGTCGCCGTCGAACGTCAGCATCGGGCGAGAGGCCGTCGACGCGACTGCGCCGGTTCTCGCCAACGCTACGGCGGCCAACCCGGCGGACGGCTCGCTGCTCGTCGACCGGACCGGCAGCGTCGAGGTGACGGTGAACGTCACCGACAACGTCGCCGGACACGTCCGCAACGTCACGGTCGATGCCTCGGCATTCGGGGCGGGCACGGTCGATCTATCGAACCTGACCGGCAACGCCACCTACCGCGAGAGTTTCGCGGTCGACGCTTCGAACGCCATCGACGGCGATCACCAGTTACCGGTCACGGCGACCGACGAATCCGGAAACAGCAACACGACGACGACAAACGTCGTCACTCTCGACACTACGAACGCCTCGCTGAGCATCGAGGCGCCGGCGAACGGCACCGACACGAACAGCACGACGTTCTGGATCAACGGGACGGCGAACGACACCACGTCCGGCGTCGCGTACGTCGAGGTCGACGACTCTGGAGTGTGGCGGAACGCGACCGTCGACGGCGACTCGTGGTCGTACCAGTTCACGGCACCCTCGGAGGGTACGTACGACGTCGACGTTCGCGCGACGGACGAGGCGGGCAACGTCGGTCCGACGAAGAACGTGACGGTGACGGTGGACACGAGCGCGCCGAGCTTCACGCTGCCGCCGGCGCTCGGCCGCACCGAGGGCATCCTGCCCGAGGCCGGTCTCCGGCTGGCGGTGAACGTCTCCGACGGGCTCTCGGGCGTGAACGGCGTGACGGCCGGCGACGTGACGCTGGAGACCACCACCAGCCCGAACGCGTGGAACACCACCGCGGACGTGCAGGCGAACCCGGCGCTCGGCGATCACACGCTGACCGTCACGGTCCGGGACGCCGCGGGGAACGCGAACGCGACGAGGCTGAACTACACGGTCGGGGTGCGGGCGAACATGACGAACGAGAGCGGGACGTTCGTCGCGCACCCGAACGACACGAACCTGCGGAACGTCACCATCGTCGCGCCGACGGTCACCGGGAACCAGTCGGTGACGGTCGGTACGTCGGAGTCGAACCCGACGACGGCCGCCGACCCGAGCGACGTCGGGCTGGCGTTCCCGCAGGTGAACACCACGATACCGAACGCTGACATCGAGAACGGGACGCTGAACGTGACGGTGCCGAGGAGTCGCGTCACGTCGCAGTACGCGCTCGACGACACCGTCTCGTTCTGGGTGCGAGACGGTAGTAGCTGGGAGTCGACGAACGGCACGCTGACCCTGGCGAACGACACCCATCTCACGTACGAGGTCGAAACGCCGCACTTCTCGGCGTACGCGCTCGCGGCGAAGACCGAGACGACGAGGCCGACGATCTCGGGGCTGTCGCCGGGTGACGGTGCGACGGTCTCGTCGAGCAGCGTCGCGGTCACCGCGAACTACGACGACGGCTACTCGGGCGTCAACGCGTCCGCGGTGACGCTGAAGGTGGACGGTACCGACGTGACCGGTAGCGCGAACACGACCGTCGGCAACACTGGCGTCGCGTACGACGCGGCGTTCGACGATGGCTCTCACGCCGTCGAACTCGTCGTGGCGGACGAGGCTGGGAACGTTCGGACGCGAACGTGGACGTTCACCGTCGATACGTCCACCGACGGAGGCGGCAGCGGTGGCGGCGGTGGTGGTGGTTCGGTGAATCCGACGGTGAGTGCGGCGCTGGCGTCGAAGACGGCGACGGGCGCGTCCGTGGACGTCATCAACGGCCAGCCGTCGGAGACGGCGCGGACGTTGCTGCCCGGCGGCGTGTCGGCGGGCGGCGTCACCTACACGGGCCTCGCCGTCTCGTTCGCGGAGCCTGCGGGCGACTTCGCGCTTGCGCTGGAGCCACACGCCGACCGGCCGAGCGACACGGACGCACTTTCGGGTGCGACGCCGGTGGCGTACTACACGGTCGAGAGCGGAGCGTCGGACGCGACGGTCGCGTCGGCCCGGGTGTCGTTCACGCTGCCGGCGAGTGCGCTGCCGTCGGGGGCGAACCCGGCACACGTCGCGGTGTTCCGGTATCACGACGGCGCGTGGCAGCAGCTAGACACCACGCGGCGGGGCGAGAAGTACACGGCCACGTCGCCGGGGTTCTCGGCGTTCGCGGTCGCGGTGACGCAGCCGGACGTGGTGGTGACGGACGTCGCGCTCGACGCGGACTCGGTGTCGCTCGGGGAACAGGCGGCGGCAACGATAACCGTGGAGAACCGGGGTACGCGCGAGGGAACGCGCACCGTGGAGATCCGGGCGGGCGGTGAGGTGGTCGCGTCGACCGACGTGACGGTCGCGCCGGGCGAGTCGACGGCCGTCGCGCTGTCGTGGACGCCGGAGTCGGCCGGCACGTACGACGTGACCGCCGCCGGCCAGTCCGCGGGGTCGCTGTCCGTCGCGCAGGACGGTGACGCCACCTCGACCTCGCCGGGCGGTTCGAGTGATTCGCCGGGAGGCTCCTCCGGCGACGTCAGCTTCACCGCCATCCTGGGACTTCTCACAGTACTCGCCGTACTCGTCGGCGCGCTCTACGCGCGGCACGCCGGCCTCATGGGTGGCGACGCCGGCGACGATACCGCTGACGAGTGATCGGGATAGCAACCTGCTACCACTGCGTCCGCACTTGGTAAGAACCCGTTTACTATCACCCGAGACGGTGTCGTAGCACTCGTCGAATGAAACGGCTCGTCACCGTCATCGCCGTCTTCGAGGCGTTCTCGCTAGCCGTCGTCTTCCTCAACGTCTGGTTCGTCGCCATGCTGAACGGCGGATCGGTGTGGCTCGCGGTCGACGCGTACGGCGAGATGTGGCTGGAGTACGTGCTCTGGCTCGTGCTCACGCCGATACTCGTCGTCGGCTTCTACTACACGCTCGAGGAACTCTCGACCGGTCAGAAGGGGTAGTGCGACCCCGGGTCTTTTGCCCGCTCGCGTCCCAGTACCCGTATGGTCGAAGCCTGGATTCAGCTCCAGTGCCCGTCGTGTGACGAGGAGTGGGAGCGCTCCCCGAGCGACCTGCCCGGACCCGACGCCGACTTCACCTGCAACCACTGCGGCGAGACCCGGCGCGTCGCCGAGTTCATGATGACCCAGCGCGACCTCGAGATCCTAGAGGAGTTCCAGTAGCCGTTCGCCGCTCGACCGGGCGTCCGGCCCTGGTGTGTACTGCTCCCGGCGGCGGGCGGGCTCTACGCGGGATGCACGACGTCCCGGCACTCGGGGCATTCGGCGTACGTCGACGTGCCGTCGCCGGTCTCGTACTCGATGAGTACGCGGGTGGTCGGGATGGCGGCGTCGCAGTGCGGGCAGATGCCGAGTTCGTGGTCGATTGCGCTCACGGGTAGTTCCTCTGGACACGACGGTCGGCGGTGCCGTGCTCGTACCTACCCTCGACGCGGACCGGTAAATAACCGAGCAAAGCGGGGTGAAAGTGAACGGCGAACGACGATGCGGTCGGACGCCCGCCGCCGTCGCTCCCCGCGACGAACGTCAACACTTATTCGGCGACCTGCCGATAAGGTGGGTAGATGCAGGGGAAACGCGTTCTCGTGACGGGTGCGGCGGGTTTCATCGGCTCGAACATCGCGAACAGCCTCGCCGACGACAACGAGGTGATCGGCGTGGACGACGGCTACCTCGGCGACCCCGCGAACCTCGACGACGCCGTCGAGTTCCACGACGCGAGCGTGCTGGACGACGACCTCCCGACGGACGTGGACGCGGTGTTCCATCTCGCGGCGCTCTCCTCGTACATGATGCATGAGGAGACGCCGACCAAGGGCGCGCGCGTCAACGTCGAGGGGTTCGTGAACGTCGTCGACCAGGCCAGACAGGACGGCTGCGACACCGTCGTCTACGCGTCCACGTCGTACGTCTACGGCTCCCGGTCCGACCCGACGCCGGAGGAGACGCCGGTGAGCGTCGAGTCCGGCTACATCGCGTCGAAGGTCGCCCGGGAGAGCTACGGCGAGTACTTCCACGAGCACTACGGCATGTCGACGGCGGCGATGCGGTACTACTCCGTCTACCAGGGCTACGGCGGCGGCGAGGAGCACAAGGGCGAGTACGCCAACCTCATCGCGCAGTTCGCGGACGACGTGGCGAACGACCGCCGGCCGGAGATCTGGGGCGACGGCACGCAGACCCGCGACTTCACGCACGTCTCCGACGTGGTTCGCGCGACGGTCGCGGCCGCCGACCACGAGCTTCAGGGATCGTACAACGTCGGCACGGGCGAGCGCCACAGCCTGAACGAGCTTGTCGACGAACTCAACCGGCGGTTCGACAAGGAGATAGAGCCCGTCTACGCCGAGAACCAGATGGGGGACGCGTACGTCCACCACTCCTGTGCGGACCACTCGAAGCTCACCGGGGCGACCGGCTGGGAGCCGCAGGTCGGCTTCCAGGACGGTCTCGACCGGGTGTGCGCGCAGTACCTCTAAGCGGATTCGAGCGCGAACGCCACGGAATCGGCCTCCTTCAGGCTCTGCGTCACCCCGAACACCGCGCCATCGGCGACCGCCACCCCCTCCATCACGGCGCTCTCCGTGTCGTACCGCCATCGCCGCTCGCCCCACTGCAGGCCGGCGACGCTCGCCCCGCCGTCCATCCGATATGCCGCGACGAAGCCGCTGCCCCCGGTGCCCTTCTCGCCGCCGCCAGCGTACAGCGTGTCGCCGGCGACGGCGGGCGCGCAGCCGAACCCGTCGTCGGCGTTCCACTGCTCCTCGCCGGTGCGCTCGTCGAGCACGCGGAGGCCGCCGCCGTCCGTGCCGACCACGTCGTACGGCGTCGCGGCGAGGTGTATCGCGCCGCGCTCGTACTCCCACCGGCTCGACCCGGCGTGCGCGCCGCCCTGCAGCCGGTACACCGGCCCGCCGAACGTCGCCGCGACGATGGTCGTGTCCGCGATCGCGAGGTCGGTGACCGCGCCGTCGAGCTTCCGCCGCCACGTCGCGCGCCACGTCCGCCCGTCGTGGTAGAGACCGTACACCTCGCCGCCGTACGTGCCGACGGAGAGCGCGTTCCCGAACGCGATCGACTCCACGCTCCCGAGCACGTCGAACGTGTCCTCGACGGTGCCGTCCGCGGGGTTTATCCGGTAGACGCGGCCGGTGGCGTCGCCCGCGTACAGCCGGCGGTAGTCGTGGTCGAACGTGACTTCCGACCGGATCGTCCCCCGCGTCTCCACTCGCCACCGCTCGCCGCCGTCCGCGGCGTCGAGGGCGACGAGCGCGCGCTCGTCCGTGAAGCCCGCGTACACCGTCCCGTCGTGGACGACCGGCGAGGTCGGCCACGGGTTCTCGTCGCCCGCGCGCCACGCCTCCTCGCCCGTCGCCGCGTCGAGCGCGACCAGTGCCGACCGCGTCGGCACGAACGCCAGCCCGTCCGCGACCACCGGTCGCCCGGACGGGTTCGGAACCGGCGTGCTCCAGCGCTCCCGCACGCCGTCGCGGGGCCCCGCCGCGTCCGGGTCGAACGCCGTCGACCGCCGGTCGTACCCCGGCATCGGCCAGTCGCTGTCGTCCGTTCCCGGCGAGTACGGCGATTCGCCGACCGCGGTGCAGCCCGCGGTCGCCGCCGCTACGGCCGCCGCCGTCGTCGAGAGGAACCGCCTACGGGTGGAGGGCATCGACGCGGGATTCAGACAGCACGCCGAAGTATCTTCTGGTCGCGTCGCCCGGTCAGGACTCCAGCACCGACAGCACTTCGGGCGCTTCGTACACCTTGTTGCGCTGCTTTCCCGTGGTCTCGACGACGATTCCGTCGGCTTCGAGTGCGTCGATGGCGTCGTACACCGACGGCTTCGACCGCCCGGTCGCCTCGACCGCTCGCGGGGCGGTGAGGTACGGCTGCTCGAAGAGGTAATCGACGACGTCGCGCGTCGTGGGCGAGTTCGGGTGGCGGTCGCGGTACGCTTCGCGGAGCGCTTTCAGTTCGACGCCGCAGTCGTACGCGTCGATGGCCTGTTCGGCGATGGCGTTCAGCACGAACGCAATCCAGTCGTCCCACGCCCCGTCCGTGCTGACGCCGAGGAGCTTCTCGCGGTACTGATCGCCGTGCCGCTTGAAGTACGCGCTCAGGTAGAGGTACGGTCCGGGGAGCAGCCCCGCGTCGTAGAGCTGGAGCATGACGAGGAGGCGGCCGAGCCGACCGTTCCCGTCGCGGAACGGGTGGATCGCCTCGAACTGGTAGTGGGTGAGCGCGACGTCGACCAGCGGTGGGTACTCGCCCCGACGAACGTACGCGAACAGTTGGTCGAGCAGCAGTGGCACGTCGCCGGGCTTCGGGGGGACGAACGTCGCCGATTCCGGGTCGTCACCGCGTGCGCCGATGTACACGGGGATGTCGCGGAGTTCACCCGGTCGGTCCGCGCCGCCGCGCACGTCGTCGAGCAACTGCTCGTGGAGGCCGCAGGTGAGATCGAGGTCGATCGCTGCGCTCGCGTCGACTCGCTCGAACCCGTGCTTGATGGCGTCCACGTAGTTGTACGCCTCGCGCACGTCGTCCTGCGCTGCGGCCGACCGTGCGGGCTCCGACCCGACCTCGTGCTGGTAGATGTCGGAGATGGTGACGTTCGTCCCCTCGACCTGCGAACTCATCGCGGCTTCACGGTGGACGAACGGCGCGATGAGCAAGTTCGGGTTGTCGAGGTCGCGCTGGAGCGTCGCCAGCCGACCGAGTGCGTACTGTGCATCGCCGTACACCCGGAACAGATCGTCGCCGTGGTCGAGTTCCGGCGGCAGGCTCGCCGGCCGGTAGCACGTCAGCCCTTCGTACTCCTCGACCGTTCCGGGGCTTTCAGTGAAGTCGGCGGGGTCCATCTTAACGTGGCTTGCCCCGCACCCGCCAATAAGTTAACGGAAAACAGGTTTCCCTAACTAATGGGGGCGATGGAGCGTATCGAGTTAGACGAACCGCACGTACGGTAACTACTGGGTGGTCGAACCCCTGCGGCAGTTAATCGACTCGCACCTCGGGCGACCGCGAACGCAACCGTCATGCCGTCTCGCCGGCTCGCTCCGATGTGCACCGCATTCCGCTCCGGAACACGGAGTTCGAGGGCCGGAACGACGCCTACCTCCTCGTCGGCGGCGACTC
>CAZYYH010000032.1:0-15048 GCA_964651725.1 uncultured Halobacteriales archaeon
ACTGCCGGCCGTAGCGCTTCGCGTGGAAGCAGACGAGGTCGTTGGCGAGCAGGCCATCGAGCAGGTCGGCGGCGTGCGGGCACCGCTGGTACGCCGACCACGGCGGCCACGGGATGTGCCAGAACTGCATGCAGAACGCGTCGGGTCGCGCCGTGCGGACGGCGCGCGGCGCGAGCGCGAGGTGGTAGTCGTGGAACCACACCACGGGCTCGTCGCCCGCCTCGCCCACCACCACGTCCGCGAACTGGTCGTTGACGTCGTCGTAGCGCGCCCAGAAGTCGTCGTCGAACGTCGCGCGCGACGGCATACCGTGACAGACCGGCCACAGCACCTGGTTGCTGTAACCGAGGTAGTACTCCTCGACCTGGCGGTCGGTGAGCGGCACCCGGCGGACGGTGTAGCTCGGGTCCTCCGGCGGCACCGTCACGCGACCGGCGGCGTCCGTCACCGCGAAGTCGGCGTCGCCGCTTCCCCACGCCACCCACGTCCCGCCGAGCGACTGCATCACGGGGTCGAGCGCCGCGGTCAGCCCGCCCGCGGGCCGCGACACCGTCACGTCGCCGCTCTCGTCGTAGTCGTGGCTGTACGGCTCGCGGTTCGACACGACGACGAGGTCGCGGTCGCCGAGCATCCGCCGGACCGCCGACCCCCCGGACTCGTCATCGCCCCCGATCATGCGGGTGGTGTCGCGGACGCCGCGTGCGTTTCCACCCGTTTCCGGTCGGCCGCCCCCACGGCCCGCCTCGCGGAACCCGCTCTCGAAGCCGGCCGACCGCTCCCCGTCGGACGCGCCGCCTGAATCGATGTCATCGCTGTGTTCCCACATGCATAGCCGACGAACGCGGTAAAGCGGCCGGACCGTTCAGGATCGTTTCCGCGCGTAACCACCACTTTCGAGGGTTAGCGTCACGTTACCCGCCGACGAAGCCGGGCGAAGCGCGGGTTACAAGGCCCGTCCGCGGCTACCACCGGTATGCAACTCGTCGACGCCACGTGGACCGACGCCGACGCCGCCGACGCGGACCTCGCGCTCCTCCCGGTCGGCGCGACGGAGCAGCACGGCCCGCACGCGCCGCTCGGCACCGACGCGCTCGCCGCGACCGCCGTCGCGGACGCCGCCGCCGACGCCTACGACGGCGAGGTCGTCGTCGCGCCCACCGTCCCCGTCGGCGTCTCCGAGGAGCACCGCGAGTTCCCCGGCACGCTCTGGGTAAGCCCCGACACGTTCCGGTCCTACGTGCGCGAAACGGTCGAAAGCCTGGCGTACCACGGCTGGGACCGCGTCGTGGTCGTGAACGGCCACGGCGGCAACGTCGACGCTCTCCGCGAGGTCTGCGCGACCATCAGCCGCCACGACGACGCGTACGCCGTCGCGTTCACGTGGTTCGACGCCGTCGGCGACCACAGCGTCGACATGGGCCACGCCGGTCCCCTGGAGACGGCCCTGATGCGCCACGTCCACCCCGACTTCGTCCGCGAGGACCGAATCGAGGAAGCGAGAGCGGGCGCGAGCGACCGCTGGGGCGAGTGGGTCGCGGGCGTCAACCTCGCGCACGACTCGGGCGAGTTCACCGCGAACGGCGTCGTCGGCGACCCCGCCGACGGCGACGCCGACCGCGGCGCGGAACTCCTGGCGCTCGCCCGCGACGCGCTCGTCGACCTCGTGGACGCCGTCGCGGCGCGCGAACCCGGCCCGCGCGAGTGACCACTCGTCCGGCGCTACTCGTCGTCCCCGTCGCCGCCGTCCGCGGCGGCCTCCGACAGCGCGCTCCGGAGCGCCGGCAGCGTCGAGGTCAGATCGCCCACCTGCTCGCGCGCCGACGCCACGTCCCCCATCGTCTCCTCCAGCTCCTCGATCTCCGCGGCGAGGTCGTCCGCATCGTCGAAGGCGTCCGCGCGCTCGCCCATCGTGTACCACTTCTTCGCGTCGCGGAGGTGGTCCTCCGCGTCCGCCGCGTCGAGCGCCGACCGGAGCGCGTTCAGCGCGCCGAGCGTGTTGTCCGCCTCCACGTCCCAGATCTCGTCCGCGTCCGGCAGCGCCCCCCACGCCGCCGCCAGGCTCTCCTCCACGTCGGCCCGCATCTCGTTCGCCGCCTCCCCGAACAGGTCGTCGTCCTCGAACGTCGACTGGCTCATGCGTAGGGGTTGGGCGGCTTCCCTTTTAAAGGATAGGGCGGCGGAGTGAAAGTGGAAACGGAGGTCAGGCGCGCTCGGCAAACCGCTTCGACGGTTCCTCGTCGTCTGCCCTTCCCAGTCAGCACGGATTATCGGATGGCGGTGGCGCGTGTGGCTGCGGTGTCAGTTTGCCAGTTTCGCTAGCGAAATCCCTGTGAGACCCTAACGAGTTCTGGGGACTCCGGGAACGGGCTAGCTGGTGCTTCCAAACACGAGGACCGCACCACGCCCTCCCCAGCCGACTGCGCGTCTCGCTCCGCTCGATGCTCGTCCCTCGCGCGGTCGCGCTCGGCTCACGTCGTTCGCCGCTCGCTCCACATGCGCCACCACAATCAGAATATCGAGGCGACTACTCCCGTTCCGGGTCCACGACGCTCCGCCTGTCCTCGTCGGGCAGTAACTCCAGGATCCACTCTCTATCCCGGCAGTTCTCGGGGAGCACGTCGGGGGTGAACAGCCCCACGCCGCGGGTGACGCCGGGGTGGTCGCTGTCCTCGCGCTCGACGGAGAGCGAGCCGCCGACGCGGTGGCCGACGAACGTGGCGACGGGGAGCGGTGCCGTGCTCCCGTCGTCGTAGTGGTACCGGACTCGCCGGGTGTAGCAGAGGCCGGTGATCGCCACGTCGAGGCCGGTCTCCTCCCTGGCCTCGCGGACGGCGGTGTCGGCGAGGCCGTCGCGGCCCTCGACCGCGCCGCCGGGCGGCTCCCAGTGGCCGCCGCGGTTGTAGACGAGCACGGTCTCGTGGTGGCGGTCGGCGTAGAAGGTGACGACGGAGGCCATCCCCGCGAACGCGTCGAGCTGCTCGTCCACGGAGGCCGGCGGCTCGTCGGGGTACCACGGCTTCGGTCCGTAGGTGAGCGTCTCCAGTGTCGTCCCGGTGCCGTACTCCTCGCGGAGGTCGGCGAGGACGCGGTCCGTGCGCCGCGCGAGGCGCTCGCGCACGTCCGGCCAGGTCCCCGCCATGCGTTGGCGTCCCGCCCGGAGCCGCATAGTATTTTCGCGGATTATAATCGTGAGGAACGGGCGCTCCGGCGGGCGAGCGCGACCACGCGCCGGGTTCGGCGTCGGGACTACCGAGCGACTCTCTTAAACCCTATAAGTGTAAGTTTTTGTAACTAATTGTAATCTTCAAGTGGTTTTTAAGTCTCCGCTCCCGCTGCCGTCATCGGTCCGCGCTCATCCTCACTCGACGGCGACCAGCCGCGTCTTCCCGCCCTCGTCCCGCGGCGGCGTCACGGGCACGTAGACGCGGCCGTCGGCGACGGCGAGCCAGTGGCCGACGTAGCCGCCGAGCGAGACGGACCACCGCTCCGGCCCGGAGAGCCGCCCGCCGCCATCGGCGTCGAGCGCTGCGAGCCGGCCGTCGTCCGTCCCGACGAGCACGGTCTCGCCGACGACTGCGGGCGCACATCGGACGCCCTCCGATGGCTCGTACGTCCACGACACCTCGCCCGTCGCCACGTCGATGGCGGAGAGGTGCCCGGTGGTCGCGTAGAGCGTGGAGCCGTCGAGCGCCATCGGCCGGTCCACGAACCCGCCGACCTCGCACTCCCACGCCAGGCCGCCGCTCCAGCGGTCGAGCGCCCGCACCCGGCCGTCCATCCCGCCGACGTACACGCGCTCGTCGCCGACGACCGGCGGCGCTTCGACGTGCGCGTGGAGGTTGCGTCGCCAGAACGGCTCGCCCGTGTCCGTGAAGCAGTAGAGTTCGCCCGTCGACGTGACGGCGAACACGAAGTAGAGGTTGAAGGCGAGCGGAGCCGCCACCTCGCCGTACACCCCCTGCGTCCACGCCACCGACTCGTCGGCACGGTCGACGCCGCAGACGCGGCCGCCGTCGACGGCGACGAACAGTCGCTCGCGGTCGTTGCTGAACGCGGGCGGCGTGCGCGGGCGACCGGGCAGCCCTGCTCGCCACGTCTCCCGGCCGGTCGCGGCGTCCAGCCCGACCAGCGCGGGCTCCTCGGCGGCCGGGGCGAAGACGACGCCGTCCTCGACCGCAGGCGGCGTCCAGTCGCGGTAGGAGTGCGTCCAGCGCACGTCACCCGTCTGCGAGTCGACGGCCCGGAGCGGGTCGCCCGGGACGAAGACGATTCCGTCGGCGACGGTCGGACCGGCGGGCACCACGCCGAACTCGGAGGTCCACGCGACCGACTGGTCCGAGGGCGGCGAGCCGTCCGGGTCGTAGCCGGTGTTCGCGTCGTCGTGGCGGAAAGTTCGCCAGCCGTCGTCGAATCGGACGCCCTCGGGGTAGTCGCCGCGCGCGGGCGACCGCGACGCGCAGCCGGCGACGCCCGCGGCCGCGCTCGCGCCCGTCGCCGCGAGAAATCGCCGTCGCGTGTGGAGGTGGGGCGGCATACTCTCTGCGACCCACGGGGCTGCCCTATTCTTTTCCCTTCGCTACGGACTCCACGCGCATTAGGGGATAGCCGTCCTCCATCGCCATGCGCCCCACGACCTCCGTGCCGTCGCGGTCCACGACCACCTCGACCTCGGCGAACCGGCCCGTGAACTCCGCGTAGCCGTGGTCGCCCGCCGCGTCCGCGATGGCCTCGGCGTCCATCGTCACCGTCACCGACTCGCAGTGCGGCTGGTTCTCGATGCTCTCCTCGATGGCGCGCGCCAGACTCCCCGCGCTCGCCGCGCTGACCGGCGTGCCCGCGAACTGGTGGTAGAGCGACCCGAACTTGATCCCCGCCTCGAAGCACGCACGCTCGCCCTCGGTCGGCTCCATACCCGGGTCACCGTCCGCCGCCCTCAAGACCGCTTCGACGCGGGCGCATCGGGGATGCCGGCGACGACTCGCTCGCGCCGCTATCGCAGCCGAAGCCGTCCGTCGTCGAGCCGCTGCGCTGGCGACCGGGTGTGAGGGGGTCTCACCCCTCCGTCGCGTTACCAGCCGTCGCGTTACCCGCGGTTGCGTTGCCGGTGGTCGAGTTCGCGACCGTTCCGTTCCCGGCGGTCGCGTTGCCGGACGTCACGTTCCCCGGAGTCGCGTTCCCCGAGGAGATGTTCCCGGCCATCGAGCTCGGATGGATGTCGCAGATGTAGGAGTCCATCGCCGCCGTAGCGGTGAACGTCACGGACTGCGTCGCGTTCTGCTCGCTCATGATGTCGGTCCGGAGCACGACGCTGCCCTGCGAGTTGAAGATCACGAAGTTGTGCGGCACGCCGTCGAGGTTCACCCACGTCACCGTGTAGTTCTCCCCGGGCGTCAGGTTCAGCGTCGGGTTCGTCGTCCCGTTGATCCCCTCCGACATCCCCACCCAGCCCGAGACTCTTCCGCCGAGCTTAATCGTCGTCACGTTCGTGAGGTTGCCCGTCGCGTTGGCCGTCACGTTCGCGCCGGTCTGGTTCGACGTGGCGTTGGAGAAGTTCCCCGTCACCCGCACGTCGGTGTCCGTGGCGTTCGCGCGCTGGCTCCGGTTGAGCTGGTCCTGAAGCGCTCGAATCAGTGCGAGGTACTGATCCTGCGTCTGGTTCAGCACCCGCTGGAGGTTCTGGATTCGCTCGATGAGCTGCTCCCTCGACAGGTTCTGGAGCGTCGAGTTGTTCAGGTAGCTCCCCGTCGTCCAGTTCGGCGTGTACACCGGCAGCGTCGTGTTGTTCCCGATGGTCGCGTTCGTGGCGTTGCCCGTCGTGTTGTTCCCGGCGGCAGTCGCGTTCGTCGTGTTGTTGTCCGCCTGCACGGCTCGCGGGGCGTCACTCCCGGCGACCGCGGCCGCGGACGCCCCCGAGGCAGCCGACGCCTGTGAGGCTGCCGCAGCCATCCCCATCGGCGCGGCGAGGCTGATCGCGACGACCACCGCGACGACGATCACTGCGTGAACCGAGTTCCGTACCGCTGAGTTGTTCCCGTTCATGTCACTCCGCCGCGTACGTGATTATCTCGTTGTCCGACGCGACCGTGACGAACTGCCTGCCGTCGTCGGGGTCGTCCCAGACGACCGGCGAGGCGGTGATCCGCCCGGCAGTGTCGTCCTGCCAGAGCTTCTCGCCGCTCTCCGCGTCGAGGGCGATGAGGTGGCCGCCCGAGGAGCCGTGGAACACCAGGTTGCCGCCGGTCGCCGTGGTTCCGCCCGGGAACAGCCGGGCGTCCGGCCAGTCGGTGTAGATGTCCTCCAGCCGGTGTTTCCACACCAGCTGCCCCGTCGCCGGATTCATCGCCACCACCTCCGCCGTGTTGTGCTCCGTGATCGGGGTCGCTCCCCCGCCGAACGCGTCGTAGTTCTCCGGGCCCCACGCCCACGACGGGTCGTACCACACGTTCATCGTCGCGTTGGTCGTGCCGAGGTAGTGGAGGCCCGTCTTCGGGCTGTAGGCGTCCGGCGGCCACTCCGTCGCACCCGTGGTCGTCGGAGATGCGGTCTCCGCGTTCTCCTTGCCGGCCGGCGGCATCTCGAAGAACGTCTCGCCGCCCTGTCGCGCGAACGGCTCCGAGCGCTCCACGAGCTCGCCCGTCTCCACGTCGATCATGTACGTCCACCCCGCCTTCCAGTCGGTCGCGACGACGCGCCGCTGCTCGCCGTCCACCTCCATGTCGAAGACGAACGGTGTCGTGTGAACGTCGTAGTCCCACAGCTCGTGGGGCATGAGCTGGTGGTTCCACTTGATCTCGCCTGTCTCCGTGTCGAGCGCCATGACCGAGTTGCTGTACTGGTTCGCTCCCGGCCGAACGAGACCGTTCAGCATCGGGTCGGGGTTGCCGATGCTCCAGAACACGGTGTTCGACTCGGCGTCCACGGCGGGGCTCATCCAGCCCGCCGCGCTGGAGAACCGCCACGTCTCACCCACCCACGCGTCGCGCTTCACGGTCGGCTGCTCCCAGGCGATCTCGCCGGTCTCCGCGTCGACCGCCTGGACCGCGGACCAGCCGGCGGCGTCCCCGGCCTGCCCGACGAACACTTTCCCGTCGTAGGTGACCGGTGCCTCCGTGAACGACGTTCTCGCCTGCTGCTGGCCGTCCATCAGGAGGTCGGTCGTCCACACCTCCTCGCCGGAGTTACGGTCGATCGCCACGAGCTTCGTGTCCATCGTGGCGAGGTACACCTTGTCCCGGTACGGCGCGACGCCGCGGTTGACGCCGATCGCCTCGTTGTTCTGTGAGACGGCGTCCGGGATCCTGTATGTGAACTTCCACACCGTCTCACCGGTGCGCGCGTTCACTGCCCAGACGACCACGCGGGACTTCCGCTGTCGCGCCGGAATCCCGATCAACCCCGAGTGCTGGGTGAAGTACATGACGGGCGGGTCGCCCGGCACGACGATCGGGTCCGTCTCCAGCCCCTGACTCGAGGTCTGGATCGTGTACTCGCGGCTCAGGCTATCCACGTTGTCGCCGGTGAGTCGGTCCGCGGACGAGTACCCCGTCTGCGCGAGGTTCCCGTTGTACTGCAGCCACGACGTGGCGTCGCTCTCGCTCTGCTGCAGCATCTCGTCCGTGACCTCGACGTGCGTGACCTCGCCCTCGTACACGCCGGGGTTCTCCGCTTCGTTCACCTCGACGGTGCCGAGCTGTTCCATCCGGTCCTCCGGGCCGTCGACCTTCGAGTAGTCGATTCCGTCGTCTTGTACCATTTGTATCACTCCGTGACCGTTTCGAGGTCGGTTCGCCGGGGCGCGCGCATCTCCTCGGTGACCCAGTACACGTCCCGCGGGAGGAGGTT
This sequence comes from uncultured Halobacteriales archaeon, assembly GCA_964651725.1. Classification (GTDB taxonomy): domain Archaea; phylum Halobacteriota; class Halobacteria; order Halobacteriales; family Halobacteriaceae; genus CAZYYH01. The sequence goes on from CAZYYH010000032.1 coordinate 7,843, forward strand.
CTGAGCTATCGCCTGGACGGCGAAGCCCGTCGAGAGTAGCGCGCCGAGTTCGCCGTCCGACAGCGCGCCCGACTCGTCCGCGATGGCCTTCGCCCCCGCCGTCATCAGCTGGAACCCCGCCGCCATCGACTGTGCGTGCCACGCCGCCGCGTCGAGCATCTCCTCCGTCAGCAGCGGCCGCTTCTGCCAGAGGTGGTTGTCGAGGTCCTCGAGCCAGAGCAGGACGCCGCCGGCCGCGCCGCGCGTCATCGGCGGGATCTGCTCCCCGATCTCGATCTCGTCGCGCGGGATCTGGTCGGTTGCTACCCAGTGATAGTCACTGATGGCCTCCGCGTTGGCTATCACCGTCCCGAGCAGATCCACGCCCTCCGTCCCCGCGAGGTCGAGCTGTTCGAGCGGCTCGGCGAGCGCCTCCGAGCCGACGAACGCCTCGACGCTCTTCTGCAGGTACTCCGGTGTGAACTGCGGGAGGTGTGCGGTCGTGCTCTCGAAGAAGCTCACCTCGCCGAGGTGGTCGTAGATCGGACGGCCGCCCTCCGCGACACGCGCGAAGTCGTCCCGCGGTCCGTCCGTAGGAAAGCCGCTCGCGGCGATTCCGGCGAGCGCACTCGCCTCCTGCGCGAACGCCGTCTGGTGTTCGGCGAGCGCCGCCGAATCGAGCGCCCCGCTCAGGTCGGCGTGGATCGCCTGCCCCACGGGCGCGAGTTCGGCCGAGGTCTCCCGGTCGAGCGATTCTCTCACGTCGTCGAGCGTCGCGCCTCCCAGCGCGACCGCGCTGCCCACGCCGAGAGCTTTCATGAACTCCCGGCGCTCTTCGTCTGTCAACTGCCCGTGACTGTGATTCGACACCATATCGCAAGGGATTACGGACGGTAGGGGGAAACGCAACTGGCCTGATTATGCATGCTTGGTTAATGGGGGTCGTCAGTAGCGGTACGAAACCGGTAATTCACCGTACGTAACGCTGGTGACACGTGGCGGAGAACTCCCCGATCGCTCGCCGAGATCGAGCCGACGAATGCGGAATCTTCGGCGACGACCACCGCGAGCGCGACCCGAAACCGACAGTGTGCGGGTCGGAGCGACCGACGTGCCCGCTGTACATGGACCTCTTGGAGATTGCAATTCCGTACATGCAATTACATTTTATTACGTAGAATTACAAAGCGTTGCACTCGTGAAGACTGACGCTCGCTCGGCCCGCGGCGCTCGCGGCGTCCGAGCCCCGCAGCCACGTCGGTCCGAGTACTCCCCCGAAACCACCAGAACCACTTTACCCTCGACTATCGTGTGTTGGAACGGGAAGATGGGGGAAACACGGAGACAGTTCCTTCGAGCGACGGGTGCGAGTGCGGTCGGGTCGACCTTCGGAGTCGGCATCACGCGTGCCGGGAGCGGCGTCAGTCTCCTGCTGAACTGGAAACCCAACGGGCTTCACGTCCCGTACTACGCCGCGAAGGCAAAGGGGTACTACGAGGACCAGGGCGTCCAGCTGAACGGGATCGAGAGCGGGCAGGGCTCCGACTTCGCCGCGAAGCAGGTCGGCCTCGGGAACACCTCCTTTGCGATCACGAGCGCCGACCAGCTGCTGAACATCAACACTCGGGGGCTCTCACCCCGGTCGGTCGCCACCGTCATGCAGAAGAGTCCGGTGGTGGTGTTCACGACGCAGGAGACGTTCGGCGGGGAACTGAGTCGCGTCGACCAGCTCGCGGGCAAGACGGTCGGCACCGGTCCGGGGATGGTGAAGATACTAACCGAGCTCCTGCTGGAGAGGAAGGGCGTCCGGCAGGACGTGACGCTCACGGACACCGGATTCGACACGGTCCAGCAGCTGCTCGGCGGGAAGATCGACGCTGCCGGCGGCGTGTTCGCCGACGCGGTGGTCGCCCGCCAGAAGGGCCACGACGTGTACTCGATTCCGGTCGCCGAGACGATCCCCTCCTACGGGCACGTCGTGGGGGTGAACCCCCAGTTCGCGAACGGGAACCCGGACGCGGTCCGGGGCTTCCTGCGCGCGACCGCTCGCGGCGCGGCGTGGGCGACCACCCACCCCGAGAAGGCGACCCGGCTGCTCGTGGACGCGAACCCGGCGCTCGCGGAGACCGCCGAGGTCCAGCGAGCCAAGTGGGTCGAGATGGCGCGTCAGTACGTCCTCTCGGAGTCGGTCCACCGGCACGCCTGGGGGTGGAGTGTTGAGACGCCGTGGCAGTCCACGTACGACGCCCTCCGGGGCGCGGGCCTCCTCGACGGGACGGTCGATCCCGCGACCGTCTGGACCAACGAGTACCTCGACGCGGACTACCGCTACGTCGGCGAGTACGCCAGTCTCGTCCCGCCCGCCGGGACGACCACCGCGTCCGGGAATGCGACCAACAGTTCGACGACGGCGCGTGAACTGCCGCCCATCGACGGGATGGCAACCGCGGCTCCCGAGCGCTGATGAACTCCTCCCGCTCGGCGGTGTCCCGAACGTCGGGGTCAAGGGTCGCGGACCGTGCGCTCGAACTCGCCGCGCGAGCCGTCCCGCCGCTGGCCGTCGCGGCCGTTCTGCTGTTCGGCTGGTGGCTCGCCGCCCGGAGCGCGGCGGTCCCGGCCGTGGTGTTCCCGGGACCGGGCGACGTGACGGCCGCGCTGGTCGAGCAGTGGTCCACGTTCCTCGTCGCCGCCGCGGTCACGGCGGCGACGGCCGGGCTCGGGACGACGCTCGGCGTGATCGTCGGCGCGACGCTCGCGGTGGCGATGGCCGCCTCCGAGACCGCTCGGGCGGTGGTCAGGCCCTACGTGATCGCGCTCCGGATCGCGCCCGTCATCGCCGTCGCGCCGCTGCTCTTCCGTTGGTTCGGCGACGGCATCGCGGCGCGTGCGCTGCTCGTGGCTACTCTGGCGATCTTTCCAGTGACCATCGCGACCTACCAGGGCTTGCGCGCAACACCCCGGCAGTACGTCGCGCTCGCGCGGTCGGTCGGTGCCTCCAACGCCCAGCTGTACCTCCGGGTCCGACTCCCTGCGGCCGCACCGGAGGCGTTCGCCGGGCTGAAGATCGCGGCCGCGGTCGGCGTCGTCGGCGCGGTGATCGCCGAGTTCCTCACCCTGAAGGCGGGCATCGGGTACCAGGTGTTCCGGGCTTCGACCCGGCTCCAGACCGCCCGGATGATCGGCGCGCTCGGCGTGCTGGCGGTGGTGGCCGTGGCGTTCTACCTCGTGCCGGGGCTGGTCGAGCGCAGGATGGGGTGGACGTAGACCGCGGCCCGGCCAGCTACTGCCACAGCACCCGGTTCTCGACGTGCGTGACGAGGCCGTAGATGGCCAGTCCCTCGGCGAACAGCACGACGACGGCAGCCAGTATCACGTCGGTCTGGACGTTCTCCGCGCCGATGAGGATGAGGTAGCCGAGCCCCTCGTCGGTCAGGATCCACTCGGCGACCACGGTGCCGACGACGGCCAGCGTGGCGGACTGCTTGAGGCCCGCGAACACCGACGGGAGCGCGGCGGGCATCCGGACGAACAGGACCGTCCTGACCGTTCCGGCGTCGACCGACTGGAGCAGGTCGAGGTACTCGTCGGGGGTCTCGTTCAGGCCCGCCGCGGCGCTGACGAACGTGGGGAAGAAGGCGATGAGCGCGACGAAGGCGAACGCCGTCCCCGCACCCGTACCGAGGTAGACGAGCAGCAGGGGCGCGACGGCGACCTTGGGCAGGACTCGTGCCGTCACGAGGTACGGGTAGACCGCCCGACGGAGCGCCACGGAGTGAACCACCAGCACGGCGACGACGAGACCGCCGAGGACCCCGGTCGATCCGCCGACGAGAGCCGTCCGGAGGGTCACCCAGCCGTTCCGGGCGTAGAGACCCGGCCTGGCGACGAGTCGCTCGGCGACGGCGGCCGGTGCGGGCAGCAGGTACGGCGGGACGCCGAGCAGGGCGACCGTCGCCCACCAGCCGACGACGCCCACGGCCAGTGCGCCGACCGGCAGGACGACCCGGGGAGCCGGCACCCGGTCAGCGTAGCTCATACCCGTCGTGGAGCGCGGTCCGGACCCGCGCGACCTGTTCCTGGAACGCCGTCGTGCCGTACACCGACTCGTCGCGCGGACGCGGCAGGTCCACGTCGAACACGCCCGCCACCTCGCCGGGCGCGTCGCTCATCACGACACACCTGTCCGCGAGAAACACGGCCTCGGGCACGCTGTGGGTGACGAACACCACCGTCTTCCGCTGCTCACGCCACACCCGTCGGACTTCGACGCCCATCTCCTCGCGAGTGAGCTCGTCGAGTTCGCCGAACGGCTCGTCCATCAGCAGGACGGAGGCTCCGAGGTGGAGCGCCCGCGCGATGGCGACCCTCTGGCGCATCCCGCCCGACAGCTCGGCGGGCCGGGCGTCCGCGAAGCCCTCGAGCCCGACCGTGTCGAGCAGGTCGCGGGCGCGCTCGCGGTCCGAGGGCTTCCCGGCCATCCGCCGGAGGAAGGCGACGTTCTCCAGCGCCGACTTCCACGGCAGGAGGGCGTGCTGCTGGAACACGAAGCCGAACTCGCCGTCCCGCCGCGCCCGGTCCGGTGGACTTCCCTCCACCCTGACGGTGCCCGCCGACGGCTCCTGAAGTCCACCGACCGTCCTGAGCATCGTCGTCTTTCCGCAGCCCGACGGACCGATGACCGTGACGAACTCGCCGTCCTCGACGCGGAGGTCCACGTGCGAGAGGGCGCGGACGCCCCCGAACTCCACCGTCACGTCGTCGAGTCGGATGGCGGCCGTGTGGCGTCCCTGCGAGCACTCAGTCGCCTCCTGCACTTCCGTTTCCTCTCCCACCATCGAGTTCGTGCGTACTACGAGCGGCGGACATAGGTGATTTACGCCCGCGACGGGCAGTCCGTCCGCGAACCGGCCCTCCGGACCGGTGTGAGGAGAGTGCGACCCGGAGTCATCCGCCGACGGGGAGTGTCGCGAAGAAGGCGAGATTGATCGCGAGGTAGACCACGTAGAGGCCTAGCAGGACTGCGCCCGTACGGCGGGTCATCCGACCGTGCCGGAGCAGCACTCCCGACAGCCCGGCGAACACGAGCAGCGCGGGGAGGTGGAAGTAGACGGCCCGGGGACTAGTGGTGACGGAGCCGACCAGCGCGACGATGCCGGCGTTGGCGGTGACGAAGAACAGCAGGCTCCCGACTACGCCACCGACGGCTACGTCGGAGTATCCGAGCCGGACCGGCTCGACCGCTAGCAGGAGGTCATCGAGGGTGAACACGATTGTGACCAGCGTGACCCCGAAGACGGTCTCCCGGAGGTGCCACGTCCGGAGGACGCCCTCGGTGCCCGCGGCGGCCGTCTCCGCGCCGACGACGATTCCGAACAGGGCCACCACCATCACCCCGGGCCAGAACCAGTCGTGACGCGCGAACCGCGAGACGAAGTTCGGCAGGTCGCCGTCCCGGTCCGTGCCCGGGCCCGTGTCTGCACTCGGTGTCGCCTCCCGGTCCGTCGCCACTCCTTCGCCGTCGGTGTCCGTTGCGGCGTCCATCACCTCGCTCGAACGCAAGTACGACCGGTCACCCCGGAGCTCCCGGCGAGCGATGTACGCGAACACTGCCACGAAGGCGAGTATCAGCAGGACACCCTGGAGCCGCGTCGTGCGTCCGACGAGCAGGATCGGCAGGAGGATCAGTGGCGAGACGACCATGAGCGCGAGATAGTCGTCGGGGACCGACACCTCGAAAGGGTACAGGAGGGCCGCCACCGCAAGCGTCAGCCCGAAGATGGAGATGGCGTTGCCGATGGCCAGGCCGAACGCGACGTTCTGCATCCCCTCGAAGCCGGTGGAGATGCCGAACACGACGTTGTCGATCTCGATGCCGGAGACCAGTATCGCCAGCAGGAGCGCCGAGACGCCGAACCGGGTGGCGGTCCGGACCAGCGCGTGGATGAGCACCTCGACGCTGACCAGCAGAATCGCCGACCCGGCCAGGAACGCCGCGACCGCGACCCACCCGGAGAACGACAGGGGTTCGTCTCCCTCGGCGGACTGCGTCCCGCCCGACTCCTGACCGGCGACGCAGCCGCCGACGGCGGCGAGGACGAGCAGTGCGACGATAAAACCGCGAGTGGGCGTGTGCACGTCTTCCATCGACCCGTACGGGGTACACGGCCTCCACCCTCGTATGGGTTGCTGGTCGGGTATAGAACTCCGTTGTAACGTTCTACACGCAGTCCGCCCGGCGAGACCGATCAGTCGTCGGTCGCGGAGTCGACCACGGTCGGGTCGTCCACTCGCTCGTCGGTCTGGAGGACGAACGTGCGATTTGGCGGTGGTGCGGCCCGGAGTTCGACGGTCCTGGCGAGGTAGTAGTACTTCCGATTGCCCCGCTCGTAGTACGCGATCAGACCGGCGTCCTCCATCTTCGAGAGGTGGTGGACTGCGGTCTTGCCGTCCATGCCGACCAGCTCCGCGAGCTCGGAGACGTACCGCGGTTCGCGCGAGAGCTCACGGATGATCTTGATCCGCGCCTTGCTCCCCAGCAGGTCGATGAGTGACACGGTACGCGGAGTACGTCTTCTCGAACTATAAGTAGCCGGGCAGTAGCGACGGACAGCGTCCAGAGTAGCGTTCTCCACCGGCGACCGCCACCGGAGCGTGCACCGAGCCCTCTTAGGCGTGGCAGCCGATAGGATACGTCATGGGAGATCGGGTGAACCTGCCGGACGACAGGGAACGAGGCCGAACCACGGTGACCGACGGCTTCTTCGAGCGCGAGGTGCATCTCTCGCGGGAGGCGACGGCCGGCTTCCTCCGGAATCTGGCCGATCAGATAGAGAACGACACCACTCTCACCCTCTCCTCGCAGGAGTGGGAGATCCCCTTCGAGTACCGCGAGCCCGTCGAGATAGAGGTCGAGTTCGCGGGTGGTCGCGAGAGCGAACTCGAGGTCGAACTGGAGTTCACCGAACCGCACGGCGAGGACGACCTACGCGTGGAGTGAGACGGTCGGACCGTCGCTGGTAAGGGGCGGCGGCGGTGCCACCGTCCGCTGCCCTCCTTCGACGCCGCCGCGCTCGCTACGCCAGCAGGCTCGCCGCCCAGTCCGCGTACTCGTCGGGCAACCGCTCCGCGATCGCTCCGGGATCGGTCTCGCCGTCGAGGTCCACGAGGTACGCGCGGCCCGGCACGTCGCCGTACGCGTCGTGGAAGTCGTAGACGAACCCGTAGACG
>CAZYYH010000033.1:0-14550 GCA_964651725.1 uncultured Halobacteriales archaeon
TCGTCCCCGTCTACCTCGACCTCGGCGACTACGGCGGTCCCGACCACGAGGCGCGTGCGCTGGAGACGGTGCGGACGCTCGCCGACTACGCCCCGCACGCGGACCTCGACCTGCGCGTCGTCCGCGCGGGTGACGAGATCGGTCGAATCGTCGACGCCGTCCACGACACCCGGATGCTGTCCTTCCGGCGGTTCATGTTCCGTGTCGCCGAGCACGTCGCCGAGCGCGAGGGCGCGCACGGCGTCGTCACGGGCGAGGCCGTCGGCCAGAAGTCGAGCCAGACCACCGCGAACCTCGCCGCGACGAGCGCCGCGACCGACCTCCCCGTCCACCGGCCGCTACTCACCGCGGACAAGACCGACATCACCGACCGCGCGCGCGAGATCGGCACGTTCCACGACTCCACCATCCCCGCGGGCTGCAACCGCATCGCGCCCGACTACCCGGAGACCAACGCCACGCTCCCGCAGGTCGAGGCGGCCGAGCCGGACGACCTGTTCGCGTGGGCCGCGGACGCCGCCGAGCGCGTCGACGTGGTGCCCGTGCGGCCCGGCGAGGACGGTGACGAGGAGGCGGCCGAGGAGGTGTCGCCGTGACCGAACTCCTCCTCGTCGGCGCGGACGACGTCGCAAACCTCCGCATCGACCTCATGAGCTACGAGACCGCGCGCTCCGCGCTCACCGCGTACGACCTCCGCGAGCCGTACGAGAACACCGTCGCCGTCGAGACCATCAGCCTCGGCCAGGCCGTCTCCCTCCTCGGCGACCTCAACTGGTATCTCGTCCGGCTCACCGACGAAGCCCTCGTGCGCGAACCCAGCGTCAGCGACACCGAGTGGCTGTCGCGGGACGCCGCCAGAGCCGTGCGCGACGGGCAGTTGCAGCCCGGGGAGACCAGCGCCCTCCTCAAGGTGTACGGCGTCGCGGACGGCGAACTCGTCGAGCCGATGTACGTCACCCGGCGCGACGGTGAGATACCGGAGTACGACCTGCGCGACGTAGAGGAGACGCTGGTGGTGCGCGTGACCGAGGACGAGTTCGGGTAGGTGTCGCTTCCCGATTCGAGGGGTCTCGTCCGTTTCGTGCCCTGGTAGCCTCGCTGCTACCGCATCGAAAGCCCCGGCCCGTTCAGTCCCGCCCGCATCGGTTGCCGAGCCGAGCGAGACCATCGGAAGGCCGGCCGGCCGACGCGTGGAGAAGCGAACGCGGGCGTGACGGAGCCGTCCACCAGCCCTTCATAAACCTTATAAATGTAATCCCATGTAAATTTTTGTAATAAATTGTAAGCTTTAAATGGTTTATGTGTCCCGGTGGCTCCGCCGCCGTCATCGCCGCTCGCATCCCGGACGCCGACCCGCAGGTGCCGGACGCCGACCTCCGGGTGCTGGACGGCTGCGGACACTGGCCGCCGCGCGAGCGCCCGGACGAGGTGGCGCGGCTCGTCGCGGCGTTCGTCGCGGGATGCTGTCGGGTACAGTGGACGATTCCGGGTCGAACCGACCGCTCGCCGGGAGTGCGCGTCGAACGGATACGGGGAGAGCGGCCGTTCGTCGGTTCTACTCGCGGACGAACGCGAGCACCTCCTCGACGAAGCGATCCGGCGCGGTGAGCATCGCCTCGTGTCCGCACCCATCGAAGGTAGCGATCCGGCTGTCCGGGAGCGCGTCGTCGATCGGTTCCGTGACGTCTCTCAGGAACGGGGGGCTTTCGCTGCCGGACAGCAGCAAGGTCGGCGTGGTCACGCTTTCGAACCGGACAGCGTCGAACTCGTACTCGCCTACCGCTTGCACGCTACGGGGCCACACGTGGGCCGCGTCCACGAGGTCCTGCCAGTCAGGTGCCCCACGCTGTGCGTCGATCTCCTCCGGCGTGGACTGGGCGATCTCCTGCAGGAACACCACGAGCACCTGCTCGTTCTCGCCGTCCTCCAGCAGCCGCTTCATCTCGGCGAGCGTCGCTTCGGGGTACAGTTCGTGGTCGCCGACCGTGATGGAGGGTTCGTACAGGACGAGTCGGTGGAGGTCGTCGGTTCGCAGGGCCGCCTCCAGCGACAGGAGCGCCCCAGAGGAATGTCCAATCAGGGTTACTGGGTCGTCGATCGCGTCGACGACCGCGGCCACGTCCTCGAACTCGCGTTCCAGTTCGTACTCGGCGGCGTCGCCGCTCTCGCCGACACCGCGACAGTCCATCGCGTAGACCGTGCGGTGTTCGGCGAGCGCGGAACGGATGTCGGACAGGTCCCAGAACCGGTGGTCGCAGGCACCCCCGTGCACGAGCACGATCGGCGGCCCGCTCCCCGTCCGCTCGAACGCGATCGGCGTCCCGTCAGCCGACGCGACCGTCTCCATCTCCGCATCTGGGTCCGGTGGCGTTGCTTCTGGCATAGGATGGTTCACCCCGTCATCTTTGCGGCACAGTGACGTACCATCACCGCCCCCTCGGACGGACGTTCCGGTTCGAGCGGAACACGTTGTCCGGGTCGTACGCCGTCTTGGCTTCGACCAGGCGGTCGAAGTTGTCGCCGTAGGTCGCCCGGATGCGCTCCTCGTCGTCGTCGGCGGTCTGGAAGTTGACGTAGTTGCCACCGGTCGAGAACGGACGAACCCGCGTCCACGCGTCGCGGACCCACTGACGGAACTGCTCCGCGTTGGAGTCGTCCGACTCCCACATCCCGGCTACGCCGTACACGAACCGGGCGTCGCGGTTGCCGACGGCTCCGTCGTCCCAGTCGTGGTCGTTGAGCGCGCCGCCGATGTGGGCGATCACCAGCTGTGCGCCCGGAACGGGACACTCGGCGGCCAGGTCCCGCGCGGTCGACAGGAAGTCGTCGCTCAGCTCCTCGGCGAACTCGGTCTTCCAGTAGTAGTGGTTGCCCTTGGGCTGGGCCGCGTCGAGGTACGACTGTAGCCGGGTGTACGGCTGCTCCTGGAGCAGGTCCACGACGGGGTCGCCGAGCGCCCGGATGGGGGCGAGTGCCTCGTCGGTGTCGGCCAGATCGCCGCTGTAGCACACCGTCATGGCGACGATCCGCTTCCCGTGTGCCTCCTCGGGCACGAACGGCGCGGGCGGGGCGCGCCGGAGGATCAGGAACGCCGTGAGTTCCCGGGGTGCCGTGGCGGTGAACTCCCGGTATGCCGCGAGGACTTCGTCGGCTTGCTCGAACGGCCACGCGATCAGCCCGCCGTAGACGGTCGGGCCGACCTCGTGGAGGCGGTAGGTGAAGGACGTGACGACGCCGAGGTTGGAGCCGGCCCCGCAGACGGCCCAGAAGAGGTCGTCGTTCGCCTCGCGATTCGCGGCTCCTTCGTCGCCGCTCGCTCCTTCCGAGGGCTCCCTGCGGTCGCCCTCGCGGCTGACGCGACGCACCCGCCCGTCGGCGGTGACGATCTCGACTTCGAGCAGGTTGTCGACCGTCCAGCCGAACCGGCGGGTGAGGTAGCCGAAGCCGCCGCCGAGCGTCAGGCCGGCCAGGCCGGTCTCGGAGACGAAGCCGAGCGGCGTGGCGAGACCGTGGAGCTGGGTCTCCCGGTCCACGTCCCCGAGGAGACAGCCCGCCTGCGCCGTCACGGTCCGCGCTTCGGGGTCGACGAGGACCCCACGGAGCCGGGACATGTCGACGGTCAGGCCACCGTCGGCCAGCGCGGTGCCTGCGATGTTGTGGCCGCCGCCGCGCACCGAGAGCAGGAGGTCGTGCTCGCGGGCGAAGTCGACTGCAGCCGCGACGTCGGCCGTGCCCGTCGGCTGGACGACGAGCGCCGGCGTCTTCTCGATCATGCCGTTCCAGAGGCGCGTCGCCGCCACGAACTCCGCGTCCACCGGGGAGAGCAGCGATCCGCGCAGCTGCTCGCGGAACGTCTCGACCGTCTCCTCGGACAGCGTGGTCGTCGGTCCGTCCCGGGTGGCGACGACGGTCTCGGTCATAGCGACTCCATCGCCGCCGGGTCGATTCCGAGCTGCTGTAGCATTCCGAGCGTGTCGGGTTGCACCCATCGCTCCGCGATCATCCCGTCCTCGATTCGGGTGAAGACCGAGTTCCCGACCTCGAACGCCCGCCCCGTCGGCTCGACGCCCGCGAACTCGCCCTCGTGCGTTCCCCGGAGCGTCACGCGCATGGCGACCAGATCCGCCTCGCCGACGATTTCCTCCACTGTCGCCGAGAAGTCCGGAAACGCAGCGAGAAGACGTTCCATTCCCTCTCGGATCGCCGCCCGTCCCCCGTGGTCTCCGAAGGGGTCGTGCTCGACGGCGTCCGCCGCGAACAGTTCGTCGATCAGGTCGAGGTCGCCGTCCGTCGCCAGTTCCTCGGGAACGCGGCGAGCAATCTGCTTGTTCTGCTCGGCACGCTGGGTTTCAGTCGCCATTGTATAACACCATCGATGATTAGGAATCCGGGGTGGATAGCCATATCTGCGCTTTACGTATCACGTTAGCGCCTCGGCTACCGGTGTCGGTGCTCGCTCGACCCGGACGACTCCTCGCTCGGGTGTCGGTACGGCGGCTCGGCGACGGGGTGCTCGGCGGGGAACCGCCGTTCGTCGGGCGGCCGTCCGCCTGGCGGTTGCCCGCCGAACTGGGTCCCGGTCGCCGAGCCGCCGGTCGGCTCTCCGCCGGCCGGCGGGCCGCCGGGCTGCCCACCTGTCTGCCGGTTTCCGGGCGGCTGTCCGCCGGCTTGCTGGCCGCCCATCGGCCAGAGCGCGTCGGTAACCGGCATCTCGCCGCCGGCCGACGGCCCACCTGCCGGCGCGGGTCGCTCGCCCGGTGGCGACGCCGGGCGACCCTGGCCCCCGGACGCGGGCGGCTGGCCGGCCGGCGTCGGCTGCGAGCCGGCGGGCGCTACCTCCGCGAGCCGCTCCTCGATGCGCTGGAGGAGTTCCTCCTGGCGGGCGAGCCGTTCGTCGAGCCGCCGGACCTCCGCCCACACGTCACCGGACGACCCCGGGCCGCCGGGCGAGGGTTGGCCGCCCGGCTCCGGCGCGGGGACGGGAACGGGCGCGACGGTCTCGACGGCGGCGCGGACGTTGAGGCGGCCGTGGCCGTACCAGAGGCTGAAGTCGGGCACCCCGTCGCCGTCGCGGTCGAACCACTCGCCGTCCGGGTTCGCCTGGCCGACGTCGATGGGGTCTGCGGCGGACCGGATCACGTCACGGACCTCGCGCCAGGTCGACTCGGGGCGGGCGGAGAGCACGAGCGCTGCGGTGCCGGCGACCGTCGGGCACGCGTGGCTGGTGCCGCCGAAGCTCTCGTCGTAGTCGTCGGGACCGGCGGCGACGCTCGTGCCCGCGGGGTGACCGTGGTCGAGCGGCCGGACCGCGACGGCGTCGCCGTGGATGGCGTCGACGCGCCGGTACTCGCAGTCCGGAGAGCCGGGCCGACCGACGACGACGGCGTCGCCCGGCGTCAGCGCGGACGCGTCCGCGACCCGGACGCGGTCGTCGCCCGGGGCGGCGTCCGCGGCGAGCACGGTGGCGTTCGCGGGGTAGCCCGGCATCGACCCCCAGTCCGCGGGCACCGCGGCCGTCACCGGGTCGACGAGTTCGCCCGTGGCCGCGGCGTAGCTCGTGTGGCTCGGCGCGACCACGTCCATCTCGGCTCCGTACGGGTTGAAGTACGTGCGCGTATCGACGAACGCGGGGAGGCCGTGAGTTTCGCCCTCCGGCGACTCCTGGCTGCTCGTACACGGGTTCGTCGGGTCCGGGCCGACGGACGCGCCGACGGCTATCGTCCGGGGGTCGGCGGCGAGCCGGTTCCGGTTCGAGAACTGGCGGTAGCCGAAGTTGCCCGCGGAGAAGCAGACGACGCAGCCGCGCCCGTCGCGGCCGTCGCGCGTCAGCCGGTCGAGCGCGTCGTCGAGCGCGTTCGGGAGCGGGATGGGGCTCGTCGGACTCCACGAGTTCGAGATCACGTCCGCGCCGGACGTCGGCGGGGCGGGCAGGTCGCGGAGCGGGCTGTCGGCGTGGAGGCCGGCCGCCCACAGCCACGACGTGGCGATGTCGTCGAACGTGATGCCGCGCTCGATGACGCGCAAGCCCACTACCCCGCAGTTGCCGGCGACGCCGCAGACGCCGAGGCTGCCGCGATCGCAGGACGCCGCCGCGCTCGACGCCGATTTCGTGCCGTGGTCGGAGGTCAGATCGCCCGGGCGCTGCGGGCGCTCGTGCACGAAGTCGTAGCTCGCGCGGAGCTTCGGCGAACCGTCCGTCAGCGGGCCGGTGAGGTCGGCGTGCGTCGGATCGACGCCGCTGTCCGCGACCGCTATCGTCACGTCCGGGCTTCCGTACGCGAGACGCGGTTCGACGCCAGCGAGCGCGCGCCAGCCGCCCTCGGCCGCCACGACGCCGAGCCCGGCCTGCTCGGGGTAGAGGAAGTCCCGGGGCGGCACCTCCGCGCCGGCCGACGCGTCCTGGAAGGAAAGCTGGACCGCGACGTTCGGCTCGGCGTAGAGCACGCCGTCCGCCTCGCCGACCGACTCGATCACGTCCAGCACGTCGTACGACGGCCCTTCGAGGTAGCGCCAGAGGTAGCCGTTGTCCGCGTACGGCACCGGCCCGAGCACCTCGCACTCGTGCTCGGCGGCGAGCGCCTCGACCGCGCTCTCCGGCACCGTCGGCTCGAACCGCACGATCAGCTCCGCGGTCAGCCCCTCGACGCTCTCCCCTTCCCCGCCGCGGAACATCGGCCGCGCCACCGTCACCGCCGGCTCGCGGCCCGGCGGTCCCGCCGCCTCCACGAGCACGCGCGACGCCGACTCCTCGAGTTCCGCGGGCGACGCCTCCTCCCCGTCGTCGAGATCGACGAGCAGCGTCACCTCGTCGTCCGGCTCCTCGACCTCGGCCGCGGCCTCCGCCACGTCCACCGGTCCCTCGGTCGGCGCGGCCGACACCTCGCGCTTCGGGTGGACCTCCTCCGCCGACAGCCCCTGCTCGTCCACGATCTCTCGGGCGGTGTCCCGCGCCCGCGGCCCCTGCGCGAACAGCAGCGCCTTCGACTCGTCCGCCCGGAAGAACGCGCGCTCGCCGCGCGCTCCCTCGTAGTACCGCATGTCCTCCGGGCCGAGCGTGGACTGTACGTAGTTCTCGCCGGACGACACCGACACCGTGCGCTCGTCGTCGCGGAGATCGTCGCCCGCCGACGCCGACAGCCGGTACTCGCCCGGCTGGAGGTCGTCCGCGACGTATCGCTGTAGCCGTCGGTCGTACGGCAGCGACCACTCCTCGCCGTCCGGCGATTCGAGCGTCACCTCCGCGTCCGTCAGCGGTTCGAGTTCGTGGTCCTGTACGAGAACGAGCAGCTGTGTCCGTGGCGGCATGCCATCCCCCACGCTCGCGCCGTCAGTAGTTATAAACCGGGTAGCGAGCAGTCGACGGCAGTAACCCCGTAGTAGTCGGCCGCGACGGTAGCGGTCGGCGTGGCGGCCCGCGCGCCGAGTAAGCCGGCGTTTCCGTCAGTCGAACGTGCCCGCGGAGAGGTAGCGCTCGCCCGAGTCCGGGAACACGGTCACGACGAGCGGGCAGTCGTCGTAGTCGTCGAGACCGCGGCCGTCCGACCGCACCTCCGTCGCGGCGTCCGCGAGCGCGTCGCCGATCTCCGGGCAGTTCAGCTCCGGCTCCGCGACGCGCTCGGCGACCCGTGCCGACGCGACGCTCGCCGCGCCGCTCGACTGCCCGACGAGGACGCCGGTCTCGCGGGCGAGTCGCCGGCACTCCGCCTCCGCGTCCGAAAGCGACACCGTCTCCACCGAGTCCACGAGGTCGGTGTCGAGCAGGTCCGAGACGAAGCCCGGTCCCATCCCCTGGTAGTCGTCCTCGCCCGCCTCGCCCGTCGAGAGCACGGCGTTCTCCTCCGGCTCGACCGCAACCACCTCCACGTCCGGGAACTCCTCGCGCAGCCGCGTGGCGACGCCCGTGATGGTGCCGCCGGTCCCGACGGACGCGACGAGCGCGTCCACCTCGCGGCCCTCGACCTGCGCCAGGATCTCCTCGGCAGTCGTCTCGTAGTGTGCCTGCGCGTTCGCCGGGTTCCGGAACTGGTCGAGCTGGACCGCGCCCGTCGCCGCGATTTCGTCGGCCCGGTCCCGGGCGTCCTGCATGTCGCCCGACACGAGTTCGATGTCCGCGCCGTACGCCGCCATCAGCCGCCGGCGCTCCTCGGACTTCGAGGCCGGCATCACGATGGTCAACTCGTAGCCGCGCGCCGCCGCCACCATCGCCAGCCCGATTCCGGTGTTGCCGCTCGTCGGCTCCACGATGCGGTCGCCCGGCGACAGCACGCCCTCGCGCTCCGCCCGCCGCACCATCCACACCGCCGGCCGGTCCTTCGCGGAGCCGCCGGGGTTCGCGGCCTCCAGCTTCGCCGCTATCGTGACGCCCTCGGGCGACGGCACTCGCACCAGGGGCGAGCCGATCGCGTCGAGCACGCTGTCTTTCATCGCACAGGCGTACGTACCCCACACGTAAACGCCTAGCGGGCGGCGGCAGCGCGTGCCGGATGTCCGGTGGTAACGGGGGCTTACTGCTCGCCCGGCCGGGTTCCGTTCGAGCGAGCCAGGGCTCGAGGGGACAAAGCTCTCTGCGGACTGAAAGGGCGAGCGCTCTGCGCGAGGGCTTTCGGGCTGTTCGTAACGCGGTCATCCGCGGTTCGGCACCAACCGATACGGCAACTGGCTCGTCCGAGACTGATAGGGTAATTCTCTCCGGATGAGAGCAGGGTTAAGCCGCCCGACCGCTAACGCCCGAGCATGACCCTCTCGACGATGGAGCCGAACCCGGTGTGGGACGCGACGGCGCACGAGGACACCGTGGACGCGCTCTCCGAACTCGGCGACGACGCGACGGTGCGGGTGTGGGGCGCGGACTGGTGCGGCGACTGTCGGAGCACGCTGCCGGACCTCGCGGCGGCGCTCGACGCGTCCGCCATCCCCGACGAGAACGTCCACGTCCACGAGGTGGACCGGGAGAAGGACGGCGAACTCGTCGAGGAGTACGGCGTCGAGTACATCCCGACGATAGTGGTGGCGGTCGACGGCGACGAAGTCGCGCGGTTCGTGGAGAGTGAATCCGTGGGGGCCGCCGTGTATCTCGCGGACCAGCTAGAGTGACGCTGAATCCGTCTATCGACGGTGCGCAGTAAACTGGCAGTGCGTAGATAGCGCTAACAGTGCTGGAACGTCCGATACCGCCCCGGAAGCCCCCGTGCGCTCGACTCGGGGGCCTCGCTGCGCTCCTCGGCGCTCCCTCCCTGCGGTCAGTCGCGCCTGCGGTGCTTGTTCCGCTGGACTCGCGTCGCTCGTCCAGCGACGTTCGCCTCACTTCGTTCGGCTCACCGTCGGCCGCCTTCGTCCAGCGCCCGGCCCCTTCCAGTCCCACCCGCGTCGGATTTCCGGCTTGCTACCGGCGTCGGTCGGTCGGCCGGCCATCGCCGGCAGTTAATCAGCTACGTTGAACAGCGTCCTCGGTCATCTACGGTGCGAGGTCGTCGGCCCATTCCAGCGCCTCCTCTACGTCGTGAACCGGCGGCGAGCAGGTGCGGGCGCGACAGACGTAGAGCGTGGGCTGGCCGTCGCGGGCCTCGCGGCCGGCCCAGATGGGCGGGGTGTCGTCGAGTGCGAGACGGTCGAGCCACGGCGCGAGCGCGTCGTCGGTCGGCGGCCGGACCGACAGAACTCGGCCGGGGAGGTAGGTGCGGCCGAGTCGAGTCCGCCAGTCGTCGGGCAGGCTCTCGGCGGCGACGGTGATCTCCAGCGGGCCGACGGCGAGGTCGTCGGCGGCCATCGACAGGGTGGCGTGCTGGACCGGGTTGCGCTCCACGGTCTCGGCGTGGGTCGAGAGCACGCCCTCGGCGGCGTCGGCGAGGCGGTCGCCGGGAACGAAGCCGTCGAGCGCGAGGAGCACCTGGGCGGCGACGCCCGCGCTCGACGGCGTGGACTGGTCTCCGAGTTCCTGCGGGCGCGCGACCGGCGGGTCGTCGCCGGCGGGCGTGAAGTAGAGCGTCCCGGCGTCGTCGTCCCAGAACTCGGCTTCGAGGACGCGCGCCAGGTCCACGGCGAACGCGAGGTGGTCCCCGTCGCCGGTCGCCTGGTAGCAGTCGAGCGCGCCGCGCGCGAGGAACGCGTAGTCCTCCAGGTAGCCCGGGATGCCCGCCTCCCCGTCCTTGTATCGGCGGTTCAGGCGCTCCCCGTCCCACAGGCGCTCGCGCAGGAAGTCGACGGCCGCCGCCGCGCGCTCCGCGTACGAGGAATCGAGCGCGAGGCCCGCCTCGGCGAACGCGGAGACGGCGAGGCCGTTCCAGCCCGCGAGCACCTTCTCGTCGCGGAGCGGTCGCGGCCGCTCTTCGCGGGCGTCGAACGTGCGCTCGCGGGCGTCAGCGAGCCGGCGCTCGACCTCGGCCTCGGCGCGGTCGTGTTCGTCGGCGAGGTCGGCGATGGACGCCGATTCCGTCAGCACCGTCTTCCCCTCGAAGTTGCCGGCGTCGGTCACGCCGTACCGGTCGCGGAACAGGTCGGCGTCGAGGTCGTCGCCCACGGCGGCCTCGACCTGCTCGGGCGTCCACACGTAGAACGCGCCCTCCTCGCGCTCGCCGGACTCGCCCTCGCTCTGCGCGTCGAGCGTGCTGTAGAACCCGCCCTCGGGGTGGCCGAGTTCGCGGTCAACGAAGTCGAGCGTCTCCCGCACCACCGCCGCGTAGCGCTCGCGGCCGGTCGCGCGGTAGCCCGCGAGGTACGCGCGCGGAATCTCGGCGTTGTCGTACAGCATCTTCTCGAAGTGCGGCACCGTCCAGTCCGCGTCGGTAGCGTACCGGTGGAAGCCGCCGCCGACGTGGTCGTAGACGCCGCCGGCCGCCATCGCGTCGAGGGCCTCGGTCGCCACGTCGCGGAAGGCGTCGCGGCCCGTGCGGCCGAACGCGCGGAGGAGGAGTTCGACGCGCTGGGGCTGTGGGAACTTCGGCGCGCGCCCGAACCCGCCGTGCTCGCGGTCCGCGCTCCGGAGGGCCGCCCCGCCGGCGTCCGCGAGGAGGTCCGCGCCTGGCGGCTCGCCCGGCTCCGGCACCGACTCCACCTCGTCGCGGACCGCCGCCGTCCACTGGTCGGCGCGCTCCTCGACCTCGTCGCGGTCGGTCTGCCAGGACTCCACCGTGTCCTCCAGGAGCGCCAGGAACCCGGGCTGGCCGCGTCGCGGCTCCTTCGGGAAGTACGTCCCGACGTAGAACGGCCGGCCGTCCGGCGTGAGCCAGACGGAGAGCGGCCAGCCGCCGCGACCCGAGACCAGCTGGCAGACGGTCTGGTACACCGAGTCGAGGTCGGGGCGCTCCTCGCGATCCACCTTGATCGGGACGAACTGGTCGTTGAGGACGGCCGCTACCTCGTCGTCCTCGAAGCTCTCCTCGGCCATCACGTGACACCAGTGACAGGCCGAGTAGCCCACCGACAGGAAGATCGGCACGTCTCGCTCCCGGGCGGCGTCGAGCGCGTCGTCGTCCCACGGCTGCCAGTGGACGGGGTTGTCCGCGTGCTGCTGGAGATACGGGCTCGCCGCGTCGTCGAGCCGGTTTCGCCGCGTCGGGTCGTCCATACCGCGGGTTCGCGCCCGACGCACTAAAACGTCGGAGGGTGGCCTACATCGTGCTGCCGAGCCGCACCTCGTCGTCGGTCACGGTCTCGACGTGCTCGTCGCGGAGCGCGTACGTGTCCTCGTCGCTCTCGCCCCACCCGAGCTTCGTCTTCACGGAGTCGGTGATGCCCGGGTCCGGGTCGACGTACGCGGTGCTACCCTCTACCTCGGTTATCATTCCGATGGCGTCGCCGTCGGAGCTTATGACTCGCTTGTCCTCGTCATCACTGGTGAATCGGTGTTCCATGGTATCAGGCCCGTTCTGGACGAACGGACTCTTCAAGACGGACGCGACGGAGAAAAACCGGCCGAATCGTTCAGGATCCAGCACCCGGGCGCTCCACCACCACTGACGGGGTAAGGTCGAGTGACCGCCGGCCGGGAAAGCGCTCGCCCGGCCCGAGCGGTCCGCCGGTAAGGAAAGGATTATGGCTGTAGGATGGAACTACCTGTCCCGAATGGCGTCGCCCCCAGACCTCCCCGACGACCCCCGTCTCTCCCCCGAGACGATCCGCCAGTGCGGCCGCGTCACGCTCGTCGGCGTCGTCCACGACCACCCCGCGAGCGTCCATCGCGCGCGCGCCGTCGCCGCGGCCGTCGCCCCGGACGTGCTCGCGCTCGAACTCCCCCCGCTCGCCGTCCCGCTCCACGAGCGACACGCCGACGCCGACGAGTCGCCGCCGGCGCGCGGCGGCGAGATGAGCGCCGCCGTGCAGGCCGCGCCCGACGCCGAGGTCGTGGGCGTGGACGGTCCGGACCGACGGTTCCTCCGCGTGCTCGCGGGCCGTCTCCGCCGGAATCGACCGGACGCAACGACCGCGCGCCGGCTGGTCGCCGGACTCGGCTCCGTCACCCGGCACGCGCTCGCGTGCCGCATCGCGGCCGCGCTCGGCCGCCACGGACCGGACCGCCGGCGGGACGGCGACTACGACTGCACGCGCGACGACCCGCCGGCCGCGCAGGCCACGGACGAGCGCCGTCACCGCCGCCGGAGCGCCGCGTTCGCACGCGTCGTCGAGCAGCCGCGGCCCGTCCGCGTGCGCGACGAGACCCGCGAGGAGAGCATGGCCCGCCACCTCACCGCGCTCGCCGACGAGGGCCGGGTCGTCGCGGTCGTCGGCCAGGCGCACCTCGACCCGGTCGCCGATCGACTCGGCGCGTAATGCACGAATCTGCACAGTTCTCTGCGGTCGAAGAGCAACCTTTACACGCCTGTGCCGCCCTGGCTCCACCATGAGCGAGACAGTGCTCCTCGTGGGCGGCGGCGGCCGCGAGCACGCCATCGCGCGCGCCGTGGCCGACGCCGACCGCGCCACACTCTACGCGTGCGCGAGCAACCGTAACCCGGGCATCGCCGACCTCGCCGCCGGCTTCGAACTCCTCGACGAGACCGACGCGGACGCCATCGTCGAGTACGCCGAGTCGGTCGGCGCGACGCTCGCCGTGGTCGGCCCGGAGAGTGCGCTCGCCGCAGGCGTCGCCGACGCGCTCGACGACGCCGGCGTCTACACGTTCGGGCCGCGGCGGGCCGAGGCCCGCATCGAGACCGACAAGGCGTTCCAGCGCCGGTTCATGCGCGACGAGGGGATTCCGGGCTGTCCCGACTTCGAGACGTTCGAGGACGGCGACGCCGCCGCCGACTACGTCGAGGCCTACGACGGCGACGTGGCGGTGAAGCCCGCCGGCCTCACCGGCGGCAAGGGCGTCCGCGTCACCGGCGACCAGGTGACCACGGCGGAGGCCGTCGAGTACGTTCGCGACGGCGAGTACGAGGAGTGGGTGGTCGAGGAGCGCCTCGTCGGCGAGGAGTTCACCGTCCAGGCGCTCGTGGCTGACGGCGAGTTCCGCGTCACCCCGGCCATCCAGGACCACAAGCGCGCGTACGAGAGCGACGAGGGGCCGAACACCGGCGGCATGGGCAGCTACAGCGCCGCCGAGCACGCGCTACCGTTCACGACCGAGGCGGACTACGAGGCGGCGGTGGACGTGCTCCGCGCGACCGTGGACGCGCTCGACGGCTACAAGGGCGTGCTCTACGGCCAGTTCATGCTGACCGCCGACGGCGTGAAGGTCGTGGAGTTCAACGCGCGGTTCGGCGACCCCGAGGCGACGAACACCCTGCCCGTCATGGAGACCGACTTCGTGGACGTGATGGCGGCGGCCCGCGACGGCGACGGTCTCCCCGACCTCTCCTTCGCCCCGCAGGCCTCCGTCTGCAAGTACGTCGTCCCCGAGGGCTACCCGACGGACCCGAAAGCGGGCGCGAGAGTGACCATCGACCCCGAGACCGCCGGCGACGCGCTCCTCTTCTGGGCGTCCGTCGACGAGCGCGACGACGGCGTCTACACGACCACCTCGCGGTCGTTCGCCGTCGTCGGCGTCGCCGACACCATCGCCGAGGCCGAGGAGATCGCGGCGGACGCGCTCGCCGTCGCCGGCGTGGAGGGGCTCCACGTCCGCCACGACGTCGGCACCGCCGACCTCGTCCAGCGCCGCGTCGACCACGTCCGCGAACTCCGCGGCGAGTGACCGGCGACACTACCCGGCGGTGGCGTCGGCGACGTCTCGCGCGGCCGCCGGCGTCCGGCTCGCTAAAACGCATCGGCGGCGGAAGACAATCGCCGACCCGCCACTGCAGTTCGACGACGGTCGCCGCCACGACACCGGACCCCAGCCGTCACCCACGCAGACACCTAAGTAAATCGCCGCCCTACGTGTAGCTGTATGACCACGCAGGAAGTCACCGACCTGCTCCGGAAGGCGTACGGGGACGAGATCGAGACCGTCATGAACTACCTCACGAACTCCATCGTGCTCGACGGCGTGCACGCCGAGGAGGTCAAGGAGAGCCTCCAGGCCGACGTGCAGGAGGAACTCGGCCACGCCGAACTGCTCGGCAACCGGCTCAAGCAGCTCGACGAGCGCCCGCCCGCGTCCGAGGAGTTCCA
>CAZYYH010000034.1:0-13873 GCA_964651725.1 uncultured Halobacteriales archaeon
GGACCGTCGAGCCGCTGAGTTCGAAGACGAGCCACAGGACGGCGACGGTGTAGAGACTGTCCCCGGCGTTCGTCACGAACTGTCCGGCGAAGAATCGCCGGAAGCTGCGGTTCCGCCACAGCGATGGCTCCTTCCCGATCGCGTCGGCCGTGGTCATCGACGACCACCCCCGGCGGTCCTGAACCGTGGTCCGAGAGGCCGTTGCGACCGCGAGCGATACGTCTGTCGATCGAGAGGCGATGCGTGGTCGGGCGAGGCCCGGCTATGCGCCGGCGACTCTGTGGATATCGGCATACGCGTGTGTGTGTTCGACCGGTCACTGCGGCTACAGGACGTAGCGGAACGAACCCGAGTGCTGCGGCTATCGGGCCCGCCGCGCGGCGGTGCGCGCGAGCGGATCGAACACCGGACGACACGCGAGCCGGCGGGTCATAGAACGCTTCGGCAGAAGCGTGCGTGACGGCAACTATAGGTCTGGTGGTTGTGTGACACACCGTGACGGGCGGCAAGCTGCTACCGACTGGAGACGAACGGGTGTCGAGAGATCGAGGAGTGCCGCGCTGACTACCCCTTCGCGTCCGCGAGGCGCTGGAACTGGTCGTCCGCGAGTTCCACGTCCGCCGCGTCGAGGTTCTCCTCGAGCTGCTCCACCGTCCGCGCGCCGACGATGGGGGCCGTCACCCGGTCGTGATGCGTGAGCCACGCGAGGCTGACCTGCGCGGGCGACGCGTCGACCTCCTCCGCCACCGCCTCCACGACGTCGAGCGCGTCGAAGTTCTCGTCCGTGAGGTAGGAGTTCCGGAACTGCTCGTCGGTCGCGCCGCGGGACCCCGCGGGCGGCTCCTCGCCCCGGCGGTACTTGCCGGTGAGGAAACCCCCAGCGAGCGGCGACCACGGCACGACGCCGACGCCGTAGTCCGCGCACATGTCGAGGTAGTTCCCCTCGATCTCGCGGTTGACGACGCTGTACCGGGGCTGGGAGACCGTGAACGGCTCGTAGCCGCGGCGGTCCGCGATCTCGTTCGCCTTCGCCACCTTCCACGCGTTCGGCTGCATCGTGGACGCGCCGAGGTAGTTCACCTTCCCGTCGCGCACGAATCCGTCGAGCGTCCGCACGAACTCGCGGGCTGGCGTCGCGTCGTCCCACCGATGGATGTACAGCAGGTCGACGTACTTCGTGCCGAGTCGGTCGAGGATGTTCTCCATCTGCCGCCGGAGATGCTTGCGATTTAGCCCGGAGCCGTTCGGGTCGTCGTCGCGCGTCGGCCAGTAGATCTTCGACGCGATCACGTAGTCCTCGCGGTCGCGCCCTTCGAGCCACTCGCCGATGTACTCCTCGGCGCGACCGCCGCCGTACACGTCCGCGGTGTCGATAAAGCGGCCGCCGGCGTCGGCGTACGCGTCGAGGAGTTCGAGGCCGCGCTCGCGCCCGACCTCAATCTCGCCGTCGTCGGTCTCGCGGCCGAAGCGCCACGTGCCGAACGCGATCTCGCTGACTTCGAGCCCGGTCGAGCCGAGCGGGACGGTGTCGAGCGTCACGACCCGAGAGTCGGCCGCCGGGGAATTAAATCACGCTATCGGAGTCCGAGGAAGGGGTCGGAGGAGGGAATCGAAGGGGAAGTAGGTGGAAGGGAGATGGGAGGGCGAGGATGGCTACGCGTTGTGCGACCGGCCGAGGTAGAGCGCGACGACGTGTACGACGACGAGGCCGAGCGTCGTGGTCCACGCGGCAGTGGTGTCGGGGCCGGTGACGAACAGCGGCAGGTACAGGAACGGCAGGCCGATCGCGGCCCAGAAGGCGACTGCTTCGACTGGCTTGAGGAGGGCTGGTTGTGACTCTCCGGCGGCGTCGGCGGCGTCACCTCCGGTTTCGGTGCGGGCGACGGCGGTGTGGTCAGGGGCGGCGGACGAATTCGACATCTAGGTCACCAGTATCCGGTACGACTCCGGTATCCATATAAGGACGAGTCCGTTGGCATGGTTTCACCTCATTTCATCACGCGTGGACCTTTCATGGGCGCCGGAGATTGCCGTTGACGTTTCAAAACTCTCTCTGCTTGCGTCTCGCCGCACATTATTTCGTCGTTAATGTTCGGGTATAATCGTTCATCGGTAGCCGGATTGTACGCAGCGTAGGCGGTGTTTATCGCAAGATAGCTACCAGGTAGTACCCACGAAGCGTTCGAGTACGAGCGCCCAGGCAGGCGCGGCCGCCGGGGAGCCGCGAACGGAATCGTCACGACGAGCGCGCGGCCTCGATCGGCGAGTACATCGACGAGCGGATTCCCCCGACGAACGGGCTCCGACTCCCCCGCGAGTTCGACCGATTCCTCTGCGGTAATCCCGTCGTACCCCGCAGCCGGACCGCCCGAAGGAGCCGGTCGGACCGTTCACGCGCGTCACGTCACGTTTCCTACCGCTCTCCGCGCTGTCATCCGGTGGTCACCGTCCCGGCGGCCGGTCGTCACCCCTACACAAGGTCACGTTACCGACCTCGACGCCGACCGCGACGCTGACGCAGCGTCGCTATCGCTCGATCCTCGCCCGGCGTCGATGGCGGGTAACACAGCGTTACCCGTTCGACCGCTCGGGGTAGCAACGTCGTATCAGCGGGCCGGGGCGACTCCGGCGGAAAACGGTCTGAACCCCTTATCCGGGCCGCTTCCCATGAGTGTCCGAGGACATGCCCCCGATATCCAGATGCCCCCAATTCGAACGGAATAGCCCGCGACTACCGTCTCAGTGTGGCTTCCTACCGCTCGGTAGGGCTCGCATCGACTGCGCGGTCCACCGGAGGTAGATAATCATGCGTGTCGAGCGCGCCCCGACGGCCGTGCTTGTCGCGGTGGTCTGCCTCCTCGCCGTCGCGGTCGCCTCCGTCGGGGTCCTGGCTGCCACCCCCTCCGCCGCCCTCGGTTCCGAAGCGGTGAACGATTCGACGAACGAGACCGTCGACGAGGCCACTCCCGACGGCTCGAAGACACCCGACGCGTCCACTACGACGGTCGAACCGTCGACGGTGGAGACGACCGACGAGCCGACGGCCACGTCGAGCGCCACGACGACCACGACCGCGGAGTCGGCGACCGACGAAGCGGGAACGACGGAGCCGACGACGACCGAGACGACCGCCGAGTCGACGAGCGCGACCGGGTCGACGGAAACGACGGATCCGACCGCCGAAGCGACGGATCGGGACGCGACCGAAGCGGCGTCCACGTCGACGCCCGCGCAGACGGCGACGACGAAGACCACGACAGCCGCGGAGACGCCGACCTCGACCGAGTCGACGACCACGGTCGCCTCGGCGACGTCCCCGAACGACACCACGCCGACTCCTTCGACCGCCGTGGACGACGCCGGGGACGTCGAGACCGAGACGCACGACGCGTCAGTTCCGACCACCGAGTCGCCCTCCTCGGCCGACGCGTCCGGCACCGAGACGGGTTCGACGACGACCGAGACGGACGCGACTGCGGTCACGGACACCGTCAGGTCCGCAGTGAACGCCTCGACGGACTCGGTGACGACCGCCGTCGAGGCGAACTCGACCGACGAGACGGCGACGGACGCGGAGGGCGAGAACGCGACCGACGGGAACGCGACGACCGAACCCGTCGACCGGACGGTGAACGGGACGAACGAGGTCGGTACGGACGCCGAACGGTCGCTCGACGGAGCGACGGAGCCGGTCACCACCGAGAGGGGTTCGACGGCGAACGTGACGGAGACGGTCGAGAACGGTTCGGAGACCCTCCGAGACGGTGTCGCGTCGGCGACGAACGCGACGGCGACGGGAACCGGGAACGCCGAGGGGCGGGCGACCGAGACGGCCGAGAACGGAACCGACGCAGTGGCCGAAACGGTCGAGAACGCGACGACGAACGAGACGGCCGACGTTGCCGAAGTGAACGAGACGGTCGAGAGCACGGTTCGGAACCGGAACGTGACCTTGGACGACCGCGTGAACGGGACGACGCGGACCGTCTCCACCGTCGGAGGGGCCGTCACGGACGACGCGGACCGGACGCTGGAGCGGGCGAACGCGACGGTGGACGCGGTCGGGGACGACGTGAACGCGACGGTCGAGGATGCATCCGACCCCGTACGGTCGACGGCGAACGCGGTGACCTCGACCGCGAGCCTCGAGAACGGGACGGCCGGCGAGACGGGCGGGACAGTTTCGTGGACGGTCGAGCGGATCGGAGACGCCGTGGCGGGTACGAGCGAGACGGTCGACACATCGACCGGCGAGGTACGCCGGCCCGTCGAGGGGACAGTCGAACGGGTAGACGCCACGGTCGAGCGTGCGACCGACGCGTCCGATACGCTGGTGGGTGAGGCAGCGACGGTGACGCCGGAGCGCGACCCCGTCCTCGAATCGACCGCCTTCGTCGGGAACGAGACGGGCGTGCTCTCGCCGGTCGGGACGGAAGCGGACGCGACGGTGGAGCGCGTCGAGGAGCGGACGGCGGGAACGGTCGACGAGGTGGCGGGGACCGCGACGCCGGCGGGAGCGAGCACCGGCGAAGCCGTCGCGGCGACGAACGGAGCCGTATCGGAGACGCCGACCGGCGCTCGGGCGGGCGCGGCGGGCACGACGGACGCCGTCGGCGAGACGCCCACGGCCACGGCGTCCGTCCGTCCGAGCGGGGCGGAGCGGGCCGGCGACGCGATGCCGGACGCGGCGTCGCGGACCGCGACCGACGCGTCACGCGACGCGGAGACCGTCCGCTCGCACGGCCCCGTCGGCTCCCGGGAGGCACCGGCGGCGGAACCGGCGGACGAGCGCGCCGGGGTCGCCGCTCCGGCGGTTCCGTCGCGGAGTAGCTCCGGAGCGGTCGGCACGCACTCGCGGTCGACCGACGGCCGACGTGCGCCGGTCTCCGGCGACGGACTCCGTGGAATGGTCGGCGGCGCGGCGGCGACGCTCCTCGCGGTCGTCGTCGGCATGAGCGTCGGCCAGGCCTCCTCCCTCGGCGCACCGGCCGTGACCGCCGTCTCGATGCGTCCCCTTCCGCTCGAGCCCGTCAGGGAGACGGTCCGCGCACGGATGGCGTCTCTCGACCCGCGACGCTGGATTCCGTTTCCGGGCTACAGCCGCTACGACGACTCCGATCCGCTCGAACACGACACGCGGCGGGCGATCTACGACTACGTCACCGAGAACCCCGGCGCACCGCAGGAGCAGGTGTCGGCCGCGACGGGAACCCCGACCTCGACGCTCCGGTACCACCGCCGCATCCTCGAGGAGGAGGACCTGATCGAGTCGGAGCGGCGGATGGGCGAGCGCCGGCTCTACCCCCAGACCGCGCCGGACAGGGCGCTCGCCGCGGCGCTCAACGACGACGCCGCGCGAGTCGTCATCGAGGCGGTCCGGCGTCACGAGCCGGCGAGCACGTCGGAGGTGGCGGACGCGGTCGACCGGGCTCCGAGCACGACCTCGCGTCACCTCTCGCGGCTCGAGGACGCCGAGCTGGTCGTCCGGGAGCGCGACGGCATGGCGGTTCGCGCACGCCTCTCCGACGAGGCGCGCTCGGCGTACGCGGCACAGCACATCACCGTATCCGACGACGACGAGACGGTGCCCAGGGCGAGCCTGGAGGGTGACGACTGACGCCGACCACCCTTTCGTAGGTTCCGTCAGAATCTCTTTTTCCGTAGGGTGCCTCTCGAACGACGTCGATGACTCACACAGACGAACTCCGGCAGTCCCGGCGCGACAGCTTCGGAATCGTGCGAAACCGGCGTCGTCGAGCAGTGCTGCGCTGTCTCGCTCGCGAGCGGACGCCGGTCGAACTCGACGCGCTCGTCGAACGGGTCGCGGCGAACGAGGCGGACGCGTTCGGAGCGGTCTCGGACGACCGCCAGCAACTCCGGATCTCGCTCGTCCACGTCCACCTGCCGAAACTCGAGGACGCGGGGTTCGTTCGCCACGACCGAGACGCGAACCGCGTCCGACTCGCCGACGCCGCGACGTCCCGACTCGCCGCGGTGTCCCGGGAACTCGACGGCGTCGCCGCGGAGCTGTCGGTGGCTGCCGAGGGCGAGTAGCCGACGACCCCGGTCAGTCGTCGTCGGCGGTCGAGCGGTCGCTGGAACTCGGCGACGGTGCGGCCGAACTCGCGCGCCCCATCCACCGGCCGATGTTGTCGGCGACGTACTGGTGGCCGCCCCAGCCGATGGCGATGCCCGCGCCGAGCGCGAGCGCCGCCGCGAGTCCCCACGCGGTGGCCTCCGCGAACAGGTAGAGGATGGACACGTCGATGCCCATCGTGTCGAGGCCGATGACGATGGCGGTGAAGTACAGGAACATCCGCGTGCCGGACGCGAACCACCGGGTGTACGCGGTCTGGGTGGCGGCCTGGGTGTTCATGATCATGTCGCCGATGAAGTCGGCGACGACGAACCCGAGGACGATGACCAGCAGCCCGGCGATGAACGCCGGCAGGTACGACACCGCGGTCTGTATCCACTCGGAGAGCAGCGGGATAGCGAGCACGTTCGCGGCCGCGAGGATGGCGAGCGCGTACACGAACCACTTCGCTATCGTGCCGAACGTCCGCGAGACCGCGTCCTGCGTGCCGCCCATCACGCGGCCGAGCGGCGTGTCGAGCACGAACCTGTCGAGCTGTACGCTGTCGGTGAGCCGCGACACCAGCCCGGCGACGACGACGCCGATGATCCACCCGACGAGGAGGATGACCAGCGCGCCGAGCAGCCGAGGCAGGAACGCCACGATGCCGGCGATGGTCTCCTGGAGGAACTCCGGGACGTCTACCTGTGCGACGCCGCCCGCTGCGGCGCGGAACAGTGCTGCTCTGACCGTTTCCACTGAAAGCATGCGTCTCCGCGTTGGTAGCACGCACGTATTGTTACAAAGACGTTAGTAACATTACAAACGGCCTCCGATAGAACACACGTTCGCCACGGCAACCTTACCGCTCGGAGTCATCGAGTACGTCGCCGAGGGTCGACGACAGTCCCCGGAAACGCGCGCTTTCCCGGCGACGCGGTCGAGACTCGGTCCGGAGGCCGCCCGGGGCTGTGGCTCCGCAACGAGGTCGCGCCCACCCGAACGGCCCGTCGCCGCCGACGCCGGCTCCCGTACCGCCGCCCCGGTCGTAGCACGCGATTACCGATAGCCCGGCCGTCCGGCTGCCGACCCCAGGGAGAGACCGACCGGGACGACGCGTTACCCGACCCGTCGCGTCAGCACGAACACCAGCAGCGCCATCAGCAGCGTGCCGAGGAGCGACTCGGTGGCGGCGAGCAGGCGAGCGACCGAGCCGACGGGCTGGATGTCGCCGTAGCCGAGCGTGGCGAACGTCACCGCGCTGAAGTAGAGGCTCTTGAACACCACGCCCGGCCAGTCGAGCGGCGTCTCCCCGAACTCGACCGGGATGGTCTCCTCGGGACCGGTCTGGAGGAGGCCGCCGGTCAGCGGGAACGCGAGCGCGGACCCCACCAGCAGCACCGCCGACGACCCGAGGACGCGCCACGGGCTGGTGCCGTACCGCATCACCCACCGCGACCCCTCCAGGCGGAGCGCGGTAGCGTAGTCCCGGAGCCGCCACGCCACCCGCCGCCGCAGGTCGCGCTCGCGGAGGTAGTAGTCGAGCGCGCGGTCCGGGACGGCGTTCGCCTCGAACACCCGCGACACCTCGCTGTACACCCACAGCGCGAGGTCGGCGATCGCGCGCACCGCCTCGGGATCGTCGACCGCGTCGAGGTCGCGCTCGTACGGGTTGGCCGCGCCGAACTCGGTCGCGCCGTCGACCCGCGCGTCCGAGAACGTCGCCCGGTAGAGCCGGGCGTCCGTGAAGTCGGCGTCGCGGAGGTCGGTGCCGGGGAAGTCGGCGTCCTCGAGGTCCGCGCCCGCGAAGGACGCCCCGGTCGCGTCGACGCGGCGGAACGACGCCCGCCGGAGGTCGGCGTCGCCGAGGTCGGCGCGCCGCAGCCGCGACCGCGTGAAGTCGGCGGCGACGAGCGACCGGCCGGCGAGCCAGTCGGCGTCCGCGAGGTCGACGCCATGGAGTGTCGCACCGTCGACGCGCTCGTCCGGGGCCGGCGGGTCGGCGGCGAGTTCGGCCGCCGGCTTCTCGCCGCGGGCGTGCCACACGCATCGCGGTCGGTCTCGCCACGTCTCGCGCCAGCAGCACGCCGGTCCGACGCCGGCCACGCCGGTCACGTCCCCCACGAACCCGCAGCGCCCCTCGGGTGATTCGCTCATCCTCCCCTTCGCCCTTCCACGCTCGCGGGCTTGAAACGTCGGGACCACGGGAGCCGCGACATACACTTTTGTGCCTCGGCGTCGAACGACCGCCCGGGGAAGATTATGGCACAGCGAGAACCGCCGGGAGAGATGAGCGGCGCACCGACACAGGCACAGGGACCGGAGCCCGTCACGGAGATGGACGTGCAGAGCCCGACGCTGCGATGGGTGTCGCTCCAGCATCCACAGCAACCCATCCCCATCGGCGAGAACGACTACGTGCTGGACAGCTTCTTCAACGTCCAGTTCAACACGTGGGAGGTGCTGGTGCTGATAGAACCGGACGAGAAGAGCGAGGAGTCCGACTGACGGGCCGCGGCGAACACTTCGTTTTCGCGCCGCCTCGACGCCCGATGGCGACACGGCTGCGCGCGACGCAAACGTTTAACTACCGGGCCTGTCAACGCGGATACCAGAGCGCAGTCGCGTCGACGAGTCATGAACTGCATCAGATGCGGTCTCGAAGCCGGCTACAACCGGGTAGTCGTGGATCTGTTCTCCGGCGTCGAACTCGGCGGGCTCTGCGTGGACTGCGAGCACGTCGAGTTCGGACGAAGCCTCGACCGCGGCTTCTGGTCGGGCGACGACTGCGCGTTCTGCGACCGCGACGGCCACTTCGCGCTCGCCGCGTGGGAGCCGGAGGCGACCGAGCGCGACGGCGACCTCTACTGCTCGGTCGACTACGAGATCACGGCGGAGACCGCGCTCGCCTGCGACGAGCACCTCCACGCCATCTCCGACGAACCCGTCGAGCGCAGCGCCGACGCGCGCGTCGTCGAGGCTCCGGACCGGCGGTAGCGACCGCGGCGTCGGGCCGGGACCGTCGGTTCAGTCCGCGGCTGCGTCGGCCTCCGCGTCGGCGTCCGCGCCCGACCGCACCGGCGGCGACCACGCGTGGAGCGCGACGGTTCCGAGGACGAACGCCACACCCAGCCCCGCGACCGCCACGAGCGTACTCGTCCGGTCCGCGACCCAGCCGCTGCCGACGCGGAACGGCACGCCCGCGACCGCCCGCAGCATCGACACCGCCGAGAGCACCGTCGCGCGCCCGACCGAGTCGATGCGGTCGTTCATGTACCGGCTCGATATCGGCCACGTCAGCGTGAACCCGCCCTTCATGGCGAAGAACATCGGGAACGCCAGCACCGGCAGCAGTGGCGGCAGCAGGTAGAGGACGGCGACGCCGAGCGGGATGGCCACGAGGGCCGCGCGCGCGCCGAACCGGTCCTCCACGTCGCCCGCGTAGTCGCTGGCGATAGCGGAGATGGCCGTGAAGGAGGCGTAGAGCACGCCGAGCGTCGCCGCCTCCGGCACGCCCCACGCCGACAGCGTCCCGCCGACGCTCGCCTCCAGCGCGTCGCGGGCCATCGGCTGGATGTAGATGTCCGCCGTCATCAGCGCGCCGCCGACGAGCGCCATGTAGACGATGAACGACCGCATCGACGGCTTCGTCACCTGCTCGCGCACCACCGGCAGCGCCTCCATCACGGACAGCCGCGCTTCGTCCTCGTCCGGTCCCGACTCGACCTCGCGGCCCGCGTACTGGGCGTTCTTCGGGAGGGAGAGAACCAGCGCCACGTTCACCGCCGCGATTCCCATGCCCGCGACGAACGGGTAGTAGTGATTCTGGACGTACAGCAGGCCGCCGATCACCATCGACACCGCGCCCACCCACCGGCCGATGGCGCTCGCCCGGCCCGAGACGTGCGTGAACTCGTCCTCGATGCCGTGCTCCGCCAGTGTGTCGTAGAGCCACGCGCTCCCGCTCCCCGACACGAACGTGTGGCCGAGCGACAGCGTCGTGAACGTGAACAGGAACCCCCAGAAGTCCGTAGCGACGAGATAGCTCGATATCGAGACGAGCATCAGCATCGACGCGATGACGAGGCTGTTCCGCCGCCCCACGCGGTCGCCGACGTACCCCGTCGGCACCTCGCCGGCCACCACCACGAGCGACTGCACGCTCGCGATCGCGCCGATGGCCGTGAAGGAGAGGTCGTTGTACAGCAGGAACAGCGTGTAGATCGGGTAGTGGAAGTCCGGCCGGGCGGTCGCCCTGTACGCGTAGTACTTCAGGACGACGCGGGGACGGTCGCTTGCCAGCATGGAGTCGTCGTGTGGGAACTCGGTGCGTGGGAGGGCTTGAATCTACTCCGGGTTTGTGTAGCAGTGTCAATCGAGCGTGGTCGTGCCCGCTCGCCTCACGACCGCCACAGGCACAGCATCGCGCCGACGCCGACGCTTCCGACCACGAACGAGACGAGGTCGCCGAGCACCGGAATCGCGGACATCGCGCCCGCCAGCGCCGCGGCCACCACGAGCGCGACCCACCGTTCCTCCACCGCGCCGTCGAGCAGCGCCAGGTAGCCGAGCGCGTTCCCGATCACGGCGAGCACCAGGAACGCCAGCAGCAGCGGGAACGCGACGACGATCCCGACGACCGTCAGCGCCAGCAGGAAAGCGAGTCCGAGCACCAGCGCGAGCGCGCCGACGCCCCACAGGAACGACCCGAACGCGTCCTCGTGCACCTGCTCGACCACGCGGTCCACGTACCCCGGTGAGATCGCGAGCGCCAGCCCGCCGATTATCAGCGTGAGCACGAACCCGCCGATGGCGCTCGCCGTCGGCGACAGGTCCGGGCGGTCGAGACCTGCTCCCGGCTGGGCGGCGACGACCGTGGAGGCGAACAGGAGTGTCAGCACTGCGGTTGTCGCGGTTCGGCGAACGGAGGGCATACTCGCGGGTCTTCGCCACCGGGATAAAATCGTTGTGGCTCGGAGACGTGGCCGTGTTCGGTCGGCGATGGCGCGAGGTGCGACCCGTGACGCGCCCTCCACGTGGCGACCGACGCACCACTCATAAACCACTTGGAGGGTACAAAATATTACATTCTATTACAAATAATTGCACTTATGAGGTTTGTAGGAGGGGCGGCTTGGGAGGGCTCCGAACCACCGGAGGGCTTCGCTCCCGTTGGTCGCTCGTCCTCCGTACTCTGCGCTCACTCCTTCACTTCGTTCAGTCGCTCGTGCAGTCCCTACGGGTTCTCCGCCTCTACCGGGCAGTTCTGACGGAGCGGTCGCTCACTACGTTCGCTCCCTCGTCAGAACTGCCCGGGGAGGGCTCCGAACCCTCGATCTCCGCATGTCCCAGGTTCGAGGCTCGGCGGTCCTCTCGGGACACGGAGCTTCCAAGGCTGCCGCACGAACTCGTAACCCTATGAGTGCGGCGCTATGTCCAGCTAAGCCACCCGGGCGCTCGGCACGCGACGATAAGCCGACGCGACTCTTTAAGCTTCCCATCTCGGGGCAGGCCGGGCTATCGTCGGGTGCCCGGACGCCACCGGCGACAGATAGGGCACGGTGACGGTACCGCGAACGTCGCCCGGAACACCCGCGTTCGGCGCTCGATCCGGCCGCGTCACCCGCCAGCATCGTTCGAGCGATGACTGATGCAGTGAAGACTACGACGATGCGTGTGCGGGCCGACCGGCGCTCGCCGATGGCCGTCCGGCCGCTCGACCCGTCCGGACGCGCCAGCCGTCGGATTTAAGCTACGGGGGTGGTAGATGCGTTTACATGAACGTTCCTGGTCCGGTGGCGTCGACGCTCGGAGAGGAAGCGGTGGCGGCCCGCGTGCCGCTCGGGAACGACGACGCGCTCTACGTCACGCAGACGCGGACGATAGTTTACAAGGGCGACGGCCTGCTGAGCGACGAGTCCGCCGCGGCGTTCCCGCACGACGCCGAGCGCGTGACGGTCGTGGAGGGTCGACGGAAGACGAAGATCGCACTCGACTACGGCGTGGACGGCGAGCGGTCCTTCGGGGTGCCGCGCAGCCACGTCGAGGAGGCGCTCCACCCGGTGCTCGCGGGCGTGTTGAACGCCGCGGGCGTCACCGGCCCGGGCGAGACGGTGACGCGCACGTACCGGTTCAGCGAACTCACGCTCGTCGTGACGAGCGACCGCGTCGTGAAGCACGTCGGCGAGGCGGTGTGGGACGACGAGTTCGAGGAGTTCGAGTACGCGGACGTGACCGGCCTGGGCGTCGAGGAGGGGAGCGTCGCGTCACAGCTCGTCGTCGAGACGACGACGCGCCCGCAGCGCATCAAGGCCCCGAACGACGCGGTGCGCGAGGTCCGCGACCGCATCGAGGACGCGCTCCTCGCGTACCACGACGTCGGCAGCTACGAGGAGTTCGAGGCGCTCGTCGCCGACGACGACGTTGAGTCGGCGGACGGCGACGCGTCCGCGTCGTTCGAGAGCGACCTCGACCCCATCGACCTCTCCGGCAGCGACGAGGACGACGACCCCGCGGCGGATCCGGGGTCGGCGGCGAACGAGGCGGCGACGACGCCCGAGCAGTCGACCGAGTCGGCATCCCCCGCCGCGACGGCGTCGCTCGACGTCGAGGGGGTGAGCGGCGGCGAGTCCGCGACGGTCGCGTCGGGGAGCAGCGACGGCGCTGGGTTCGAGGAGTTCGAGTCGGCGGTGTCCGCGGATCTGGAGGCGGACGATATCGCGGACCGGCTCCGCTCGCTCCAGGCGACCGTGGAGCGCCAGCGCGAGATCCTCGACGAGCAGCAGGCGCTCGTCGAGGCGCTCGCCGCCGAACTCGAAGGACGGGACTGACGGGCCGCGACCGACGCCGGGTCACTCCCGGCCGGTGACCTTCCGGATGCACGACGAGCCGAACGGCCCGAGTTCGCCCGAGTCCAGCTTCACGAAGTGGCCCGTCGACAGTCCGGTGCCACATCGTCGGCAGTCGAACTCGCCCTCCCGTGCCACCACCTCGCTCTCGAACCGCACGAACGCGTGGCTGCTCGGCCGAACGATGCCGCCCTCGCGCTCGATGATCCCACGCTTCTCCGCCTCGTCGAGGATCGTCCGCGTCGTCGACGGGTTCGTCGTCACCGTCTCGATCCGGTCGATGGCGTCCGCGAGCGACAGCTCCTCGTGCTCCAGCTTCGACAGCAGCTCCACCCCGACCTCGACCGGGTCGCCCTCCATCACCTCCACGCTCGCGCGGACCGCGATTAAAGCTTGTGCGGTTCGGGGAACGTCGAGTTCTGACTGTTCGACCGAACGTGACTGCCAGCCGACTAGCCGCCACCCTGGCGGACTGAAAGGGCAAGCGTGCCCCGGGAAGCCCGGCGACGCAAGGACCGCAGCGAGCCGCGCGACCGGAGCGGGCGAGGGCTTTCGGACCGTCCCTCTCAGTTCCTGTGCCGTCAAGGGCTCCTCCGATTGTTCCTGAATCGGCGGGAGGCTTACGGTACTCGGGCCGCAATCGAGAGACGTGAACGAGCCGAACCTGGTGACGGCGCTCGCCGGCGTGTTCGCCGTGCTCGGTGGGTTCATGGGGCTTCTGGGCGTGTTCTACAGTCCCGTGGCGTTCGGCGTGGCGGTGCCGTTCGGGGTGTCCGCGGCGTTGCTCTGGTACCACGGTTCGGGCCGGCTGGAGGCGCGACTGCGACGGTCGGCGGGCCGGCGGACGCGCCGCGACGCCTCGACGGGGTCGCGCGGGCCGAACTTCGGCGACGACCGCCGGATGCAGGGCGGACCGGGCGCGGCTCGCGGCCGCGGCGCCGGCGGTGCT
>CAZYYH010000035.1:0-13685 GCA_964651725.1 uncultured Halobacteriales archaeon
CAGACCGACCTCCGCGATCTCTCCCGGGTGTCGAAGGCCAGCCCGCGCATCGAGGCGTACGGCACGGTCGACGAGGCGAACGCGCTCGTCGGCCGCGCGCGCCCGACCGGCTACGACGACGTGGACGACCGGCTCCGCGCGATCCAGAACCACCTCCACGTCGTCCAGGCCGACCTCGCCAACCCCGACCCCGACGAGGGCGACCCCGTGGTACGCGAGACGCACGTCGAACGC
The DNA here is from genome assembly GCA_964651725.1 of uncultured Halobacteriales archaeon. Classification (GTDB taxonomy): domain Archaea; phylum Halobacteriota; class Halobacteria; order Halobacteriales; family Halobacteriaceae; genus CAZYYH01. The sequence goes on from CAZYYH010000035.1 coordinate 235, forward strand.
CTCGAGGAGTGGATGGACGGCTACGACGACGAACTCGAACCGCTCCAGGACTTCATCCTCCCCGGCGGCGGCGACGCCGGTGCGCGCCTCCACCACGCTCGCGCCGTCTCCCGGCGCGCCGAGCGCCGCGCCGTCGCGCTCGCCGCGGACGACGAGCGCGTGAACGGGATCGCCGTGACCTACCTCAACCGGCTCTCCGACGCCCTGTTCGTTCTCGCACGCGTGGTGAACCAGCGCGACGGCATCCCCGAGGAGAACCCGACGTACTGAACGCGGAATCGGAGTTCGACGAGGCGATGGCGCGCGTGGAGCGCGAACGGGAGCGGAGCGACCGCGTGAGGGACGAGCGCCGTAGCGAGCGGGCGGAGCCCGCGAGCGCGGTGCGAGTCGGCTGGGAAGGCGAGTGGCTGCGGTCTATCGCGTTGCCAGGTGCAGTTAGCCCGCCGGTCGGTCACCTACCGTCGTCTACGTCGGCGTATCTAATGCTCACACCGAGACTGGTCCTGCCACAAACGTTATATCTGTCGCCTGCGTAGGAACAGATTGGAATGAACAAGCACTTCGAGGACGCCCGCTACTACCTGAACCGAGCCGTGAAGACCGCCGCAAAGGGGGTGCGCGAGGAACTCCAGCCCGTCGAGAAGCGCTTCCGCGAGATGACCGGGCGCGAGCAGGAGCCCGAACCCGGTCGCATGGAGAAGCTCCAGGGCGAACTCAAGGACCTGGAAGCGAAGGCCGAGGGCGAGGCGAAGCAGGCGCTCACCGACGCCCGGGAGCGCGTCGGCGAGTACCGAAAGCAGCGCCCGAGCCAGTAGGCGACGGCGGTGCTTCGGCCGTTCTACGAGCGAGCGAGAGAATCGTAGTGTGTCGGTGTCGGCAGTCGGCGACCGTGCGAGGATTCCGTCCGACCGATCGTTGTAGTCCTCACTGTTCTAGTCGCCACTGTTCTAGTCGTCATTACAACGATTGGTGCGTTCGGGCGGGAGTATGCGGAGGTGGAGGAGTCCCGGAGTAGCGTGCAGGCGGTGGTCCGGATGCATCCCTCGCCAGCGGGATTCCAGCGAGAAGCAAGCCTTAAGTCACGCAGGGCGATACAGTAGGGTGCGCGGGTCGGTGGTCTAGCCAGGTTATGACGGCTCCTTCACACGGAGCAGGTCGGCGGTTCGAATCCGCCCCGACCCATGAGCATTCTCGCGGAGTGGAGCGGCGCTGAGCAACGCGAAGCGGCGCGGAACGGAGCGAGGAAGCGCAGTGGGGAGGAAGGATTCGAACCCTACGAGTCGCAGCCCGCGCAGCCGAGCGAGCGTTAGCGAGTGAGGCGAGCAGGACCGTCTCGGTCCGGTTCGAATCCGCCCCCACTCATCCCCTCACGTCGTTCGTGGAGAGTAGATAATCACCGGACGTGGCGGTGATAGGGTTTGGAGAACGACCGGGCCACCGACTGCGGCGAGTGCGACCTTGTGCCTGCAGTCGTAGTCCTCACGGAAGTTTCTACCCGTCGGCGTTGATGGACGACAGGCGACGGCAGGATACGCTCTCCGGCTCACACGCGTGGATCTGAACGTCTCCCGTGTCGGCAGGATTCCGGATATCGGCCCCGTGGACGTGCACGTTATCGAGCGTGACCGATTCGAAGCTCGTTCCCTGGACGGACAGCCCAATACTCCCCGTCCCCGTAATCGTCCCGCTCCTGAGTGTAACGTTCCGAAGTGTATCGGCGTACTGGAGCGAGAAAATCGGGCGAGATGAGCTCGCCCCCTCGACGTGGAACTCTTCGACGGTCAGGCCGTCGATCGGCGTGGTCGACGGTGACGAACCGTCCGGGTGGGTAGTGAAGCCCGCTTTCCCGTTCCCGACTGCCCGGATGTGACGGAACACGTAGTCCTCCGGACTGCCCGACGTGTGGTTCCCGGGCATGAACCCGTGCTGGGTGTTATTTCTCGCGATGCAGCGCTCCACGAGCACGTGCTTGGGTGACGCCGGCGCGTAGATGGACCGGTGGGTGTGGATGCAGAACCCGTCGTGGTTGCCCTCGGCGACGCACCGCTCGAACGCGACGTGCTGCGGGCCATCATCGACCTCGAACCCCGAATCGTCGTTGTTCGTCGCCGTGCAGTCCGCGACGGTCACGTGCTCCGTGCTGGCCTCGTCGAAGTGGACGTCCGAGACGGAGAACCCGTCGTCGCCGTTGCCCGAGGAGGTGCAGTCCGTGATCGTGACGTTCTTCGAGCGCTTGACCTCGAAGCCGTGTCCGTAGAAGTCCTCGGCGTGACAGTTCTTGACGACCGCGTCCTCTACGTTGATCAACCGGATGCCGGCGATCTTCCCGGTCTTCCCCTTTCCTGCATCGCTGTTGTTCACCCTGTTACCCCGTATCGTGAGGTCTTCGAACCGAAGGTTCGTCGTGGTGAGACCGGAGGTGTCTTTCGCCGTTTGGATTACGTCATCGTTGGTGTCATCAACTAGGTACAACGTCGTCTCGCCCGAATCACCGTACACTCTGACATCGCTCGTTGGGACGATCGGGTTGGTGACGTGCCATTTCCCGTGTCGATCCGGCCCATCGGACGGGATGTAGACGGTCCCACCTTCTTTTGGGAGTGCGTCGATTGCAGTCTGAATCTGTGCGCCCCCATTCGACCCTTGGAACTGGCTCGCGTCGTGCACTGTAGGGTGAGAGGTACTACTGGAGGTCGTTGAACTCGTGCTAATCGAAGTTCGCATCGAGAACGACGACGGTTCGTTCGTCTGAGAGCTGGTAAGGCATCCTGTGAGGATCGACCCTACGACAGTGCTTCCAGCGAGAGTCAAAGCACGGCGTCGAGGAAGAAGAGCCATGCCAGCAAGCCCAGACTACTATATCATAAGTTTTTGCTAGCCACAAACAACGAGACATGGCTTGTTGGTACGTATACGGGGAGTTCGTTATCCGGCGGCTGTAAAAGAAGGGTCGAATCATCGGCGGGACGTGGTGGGTTGAAGCACGTTCGACGAGGATACCTACCGGTGGCTATTCAAGTTACAGTCGACCCACGTGGGACGAAACTCGGTCAACGCGCTCGGCCAGTCGCACCGGATTGCTATCCTCGAGGTGTGGACTGCATCTTGAATGGTATCTGATAGAAGTAGGACTGCTCGTACTCTCTGGAGTGGACAGTGGTGAGCGAAGCGAACCGCGAGCCCTGGAAATCAGCGTAGGAGGTGACTCCCTTCACTCGGGTACGATCTGGTTCGAATCCGCCCCGACCCATGCGAATCCCGGACTACTATCTCGATTCTACGACCGCGGTTGGGTGACGGTGCCGTTGTCGCTCACGCCGACGACGAACTCGCACTCGTGGGGGTTCGACTGGGTCTCGAACTCGCCGTCGGGGCCGGTGAGTCTAACTCCGTCGATGATGTAGAGTTCGCCGCGGACCAGGCCATCGTCGGCGTACGAGTAGACGGGACCGGTGTCGTTCTCGGGGAGGGCGGTCATGTGCGTGTCGATGGGCGGCGGGCCGTCGCGCGTCCAGTCGTCGAGGATCCAGGTCTGGAGGGAGACGTACTCGAGTTCCCAGTCGCTGTCGTCCAGTCCCTCGACGCGGACCTCGGTGCAGCTCGGGAACGAGACCGTGGGCCGGTCGTCGTCGGCGGTGCCGTCGCCGCTGCCAGCGTCGTCGCTCCCGTCGCCCGCACCGGCGTCGCCGCCATCGTCACCGGTGCCACACTCGGTGCCGCCGGCCACGTCGCCCGGCGACATCGCCTCGCCGTCGACGTACACCGTGACGCTGCTCTCGGAGGACACCTCGAAGCACGTGATGTCGCCGTCGTACCAGAACGCGTCCGAGCCGCCGGCGACGCCGCCGGACGCGGTCCGACCCTCGACGGCATCGTCCTCGTCGACGCTGATGCGCTCGGGCGGCACGGGCCAGTCGGACTGGCCGTCGGCCTTGGCGAGGCCGCCGGTGACGGTGAACCGGTAGTCGACGGGGTTCGACGGGCTGCCGCCCCGCACGATGACGTAGTGGTCGCCCTGGCGAGCCTGCTCAGTCGTCGCCGCGCTCGATGGCGTCGCGGTCGCGTCCGCCTCGGTCGGCGTCTCGGTTGTCGCGGTGGTCGTCGGGCTACCGGTCGTCGTGGCGGTGGCCGTCGTAGTCGTCGTGGTCGTGTTCGGTCCCGTGCCCGCGCCGGCCATCTCGGGGAGGTCGGTGTGCGCTCCCGGGCCTGCCGGTCCGGGACTACCGAGCGTGGTCGGGACGCCAAGCCCAGCATACACCGCGGCGATCAGGGCGACGCCGACGACGCCGGCTATCGAAACGTGTCGATACATGTTGTCCAACACGTTGAGAGCGATTACCTTTGTTATACGGTGAGACGAGCGAATTAAGCCTGCCTTAGATGGACGAAACGCGGCGTCTCCCGTCGAAAATCGGCAGTTATCGACTCGGGACGGGAGCGCAGTGGCCGGCTCGTGCGACCGCCGAAAGCGCGCTCATATCCGGACGCGTGGCGTGACACCTACGTTATCGTGACACTACTAAGGTCGCGTGAAGCCGAAGTGATGGCCGCAGTGCCTCGGACGGTTGCCGGGCGAGCGGAGTGGTCGGGTGAGGCGAGCGGGACCGACCCGACCGGTTTCGAAGCCGCCTCGATGACGTTCCTGGAGCGCGACGACGGAGCACGGCTCACCGCGAGCGGGGCCAGTCATTAAGTCCGTCACGCCCGTCGATTCAGGGACAATGAGCGGACAGCAACGGCCCGCCGGCCGCCGAGTCCGGAGCCGCGCCGGGAGTATCGCGAACCGCATCCCCGACCAACTCCCGCTCAGGGTGGCCGGCCGACGGGGCGTACCGTACGGCGTCGTCCGCCACGTCGATCCGGAGACGAGCAGAACGCGGGACACGCCGGTGCCGATGGGCACGGCGGGCGGCGCGTTCGTCGTCCCGCTGGTGGACGGCACGGAGTCGGACTGGTACCGGAACGTGCGGGCGGCGGACGCCTGCACAGTGGCGTGGCAGGGGCGCGCGTACGTCGGCGGGTCGCCGCGGCTGGTGTCGCCGGCCGTCGGGCGGGCAGCGTTCCCCGGGCCGCTGCATCGGCTGCTCAAGCGGAACGGCGTGGAGCAGTACCTGTGGGTGGAGCGCGGCGCGGAACTCCCCGGGGCGTACCGTGACATCGCGGTGCGCTACCCGTCGCGGCCGGTGGTGGCGGGCCTCGTGGGTGTCGCGCTGCTGGCGGCGCTGGCGGTCCGGCGGCCGTGGAGCCGGGAGAAGTGAGCGACGACGCGGCCCGTCACTCCATGTACCCGAGCTGTTCGAGCCGGTCGGAGACTTCGCCACTGACGGCGGCCTCCCGGTCGGGGTCGGTGAGGGGGTCACGAATCTCCGGGTCGGGGTCCGCGACGAAGATATCCAGCACGTCGCCGCGCACGTCGGTCGGAACGGCACAGCCCATGCCGGCCAGTATCGTCGGCGCGATGTCGGTGATGTCGATGGGGGCGCGCTCGCCGGTCGCGTCTATGTCGGGGCCGCTGGCGACGAAGATACCGGTGTTCGTGTTCTCCGCGGCCCACCGGTCGGGAGCCGTCGTGACCTCGCCGCCGCCCATGCCGTCGTTGACGTGGACGCCGGGGCGCTGCTCGACGACGATCTCGGGCGCGTCCTCGACGTACGGGCCGGTGTACACGTCCTCGCCGCGGTGGACGCCGGTGAAGATGGGGCCGCGGTCGTCCTCGACGGTCCGGAGGTCGGCCATCAGTCGCTCGCGGACGGCCTCCACGTCGAAGGCGGGGTTGAGGTAGATCGGTCCCTGGGAGCTGGCGACGGCCTTCGTGTTCGGCAGGTCGACGGCGTCGAGCTTGCGGCCGCGCTTGAGGCCGGCCTCCTGGGGAACCAGACGCTGTACCCGTTCGGGGACGACGGTGGCGAGCGCGTCGACCATCCCGAGTCGCTTGGCGGCCGCGAGGGCGTTCTCGCGCGTCAGCCCGAGCCGCCGGAAGTAGCCGTCTATCGACCGACTGCGGGCCTGGTAGCCGTTCCGGGCCAGCCACTCGTTGACGTAGAACTCGGTGTGGGTCGGGGCGCTCCCGTGGTCGGACATCAACACGAGATTCAGGTCGTCGCGCTCCGCGAGCCGCCCGACCCACTCGTCGACGACCTGCCAGCCACGTCGGGTCGGTTCGGCGTCCCAGAAGAAGTGATGGAGGACGTTGAGGTAGAACAGCGTGAGGTGGACGAACTCCAGGTCGCGCTCCGCCATGAGCGTCACCGCAGCCTCGAAGCGCGCGTCGAACAGGTCGAGGATGGCGTCGACCTCGGCCCCGCGCTCGTCTCGGCTGGACAGCAGCGGGTCGGGATGGACCCGGTAGTCGAACCGCGACTCCAGTTCGTCCTCCAGCTCCGGCGGATGGGCGTACCCCTGGTCGATGGAGCGGTACTCGCCCGCGACGGCGTCCGGCCCGCCGGAGACCATCAGCGCGTCGATGCCCCGGGGCGGGTACGTCGAGGGCATGTTGAGGACGCCCGCGGACAGCCCCTCGTCGTTGAGGTAGTCCCAGAGTTCGGGCGTGTCGAAGTCGCTCCCGTTGCAGACCGCGATCTCGCCGGCCTCTAAGTCCACTCGCTCGAACCAGAACACGCCGAACCCGCCCGGGTCCTTGCCCGACGAGTAGCACTTCCAGTTCGGGAAGGTGACGGGCGGGAGACAGCTACGGCTCTCGGCCCACGTGCCCCTCTCCCGGAGGGCGGCGACGTTGGGGAGCGTCCCGTCGTCGAGCCACGGCTCCAGCAGTCGCCAGCTCGCGCCGTCGAGACCCAGGACGAACGTCCGCGTCATCGTCCGGCCTTGCACGTGCGCCGGCATATGTCTGTATACTCGACGTAGCGCGGGGCGGCCGGGGTCGCGCTCTCACCGGGCGTCGCTCGGGTCCGAGTGCTCCCAGGGCGCGTCGAGTCGCATCGCAGGATACCAGCCGACGATGGCGGGGAGGTAGACGCCGAGGAACCGGTCGATGAGGATGGTCGGGGCGGCGATACCGGGCGGCACGCCGAGCGCGGCGAGCACGAGCGTCGCCGAGGCCTCCGCGACGCCGACGCCGCCGGGCGTGACGGGCAGTAGCGTGACGGCGTAGGCGGTCACGAGCGCGACCGGCAACAGCAGCGGCGGCGCGAACTGGACGCCCGCGGCGTCGAGCAGCAGCCACGTCCGCACGCCCGGGGCGACCAGCATCGCCGTCGCCCACCCGAGTCCGTAGCCGGCGAGCGCGACCGGGTCGGCGCGCAGGCGAGCGACGGTCTCCGCCGTCTCCGCGCCGACCGACGGGAGCGCGTCGACGCCCCTCCCGAGGATCGCCTCCGCGTAGGGGATGCGCCCGACCGGGACGCGCTCGCGGACGCCGGCGGCGACGCTCGCCGCGCCGTCGAGGCGGGTCGCGGTCACCATCAGAGCCGACCCGACCACGAGGTAGAGGCCGGCGGACGCACCGATGATCAGGACGAGCCCGCCGGACAGCCGCGGGGCGAACAGAGCCAGGCCCGCGACCGCGACCAGCCCGTACAGCGTCGCGTACAGCGCGGTGTGCACCGTCGCGACCGCGACGACCGCGCCCCAGGGGTAGCCGGTGTACTGCCGGAGCACCGCCGGAGCCAGGGATTTGCCGACCGCCTGGGACGGGGTGAGGTGGTTGACGAACCGGACGGTGAGCATGACGCCGGCGGCCACCCGGAACGGCGTCGGCCGCACCCGGTTCACCAGAACGTGCCAGGTGCCGAACTGGGCGACGGTGCCGACGACGGACACGGCGAGGACGGCGGCGATGGCCGCCGGGGCCATCCCCGCCAGCCGGGCGACGACCGTCCCCCAGTCGGCCTGCCAGACGAGCCAGGTCAGCGCGGCCGCCCCGAGTCCGTACCTGGCGACCCACAGCAGGCGGCGACGGGTCGCGCTCACGCTCTCGCCTCCCGGACGACCTCGCCGGCCGTGACGAACTCGAAGGGAGCCGACAGGAGCCGTTCGAGGGCGCGCCACATCCACGCCCCCGTGCGGACGTACACCCGTCGCGGAACGCCCTCGACGGCCGGCAGCGACGCGAGTTCCCAGGGATGGACGTAGAGGACGGGGACGACGCCCCGCCGGGCGAGCCAGCGCATCCCCGCGAGCGCGTACCGGACGCCGAAGAACCGCAGCCAGGCTCCCGTCAGCGGCAGGCGGAGCCCGGGCATCACGCCGACCGGGAGTTCCGTCAGGTCGTCGGGCGCGCCGTCCCGTAGCACCCCGGCCGGGGTCGGCCGCCGGACCGACCACTCGCCGTCGTACCAGCCGAACACCGACCGGCAGGGCGCGACGCTGGAGTCGTAGCGGTAGCCCGCGTCCGCCACGAGTTCGAAGTGGTCGTCCGCCACGTCGAACGCCGGGGCGCGAAAGCCGTCGACGGGTCCGCCCGTCGCCGACTCCAGGACCTCCCTGGAGCGCCGGAGTTCCTCGCGGCGCTGCTCCCGGGAGAGGTCCGTCAACAGCGGGTGGGTGTGCGTGTGCGACCCGATCTCGTGGCCGGCCGCGGCAGCCTCCGCGACCGCGTCCGGGAACCGCTCCGCCACCTCCGAGACGACGAAGAAGGTGGCGTCGGCGTCGTGTGCGTCCAGCGTCGCCAGGAGGCGGTCCATCGCGTCCGGGCCGACGGCACCGGGGTCCGGAGCGCTGCCGGTCGCCCGCCGGTACGCCGGCGTGTGGGCGAAACTCTCCATATCGACTGACAGAACGGCACGCGGACGTGACATGTCGGGTGTTTCCAGGGAGTTACGGGGCGGAGTACCTACAGTTGTCGGAGTCTCAGTCGTCACGGTCGTCGAGTCGCTCGTCGAGTTCGTATCGCAGCAGCGCGACCTCCTGTGCGAGATCGGAGAGCTGCCTCCGGCCCTCCACGAGCTGGACGTACGTGTAGAACACGACGAACAGCAGCGCGAGGTTCGCGAGGAAGGAGACGCTGGCGAGCCCGACGTTGACGCCGAGCGCGCCCAGCGCCCCGACGAGCACCCCCAGCACGTCCACGGTGGAGAGCGCGCTCCCGACCGAGATGGCGAGCAGCGCCACGCCGAAACCCGCCCACAGCAGGAACTCGAAGATGCCCTCCTTGCGCTCCCTGACGAGCCGGACGCTCTTGTACAGCAGCGCGAGCCCCGCGCCGACGCCGATGACGTGGATCGGCGAGAACGCGAAGGTCATGTCCGGAACAGCAGCACCTTGAGCGTGGTCTTGATCATGCGTGGCGGATACCGCAGGAAGGTTCTGAGGTCGAACTGCGACCCGTCCGGCTCGGGCGGCATCGGCGTCGACACCTCCACAATCGAGTAGCCCTTCCGGGACGCCTCCAGCGTCTGCTCGAGCGCCCAGTGGCTGTTCTCCGGGCGCTCGAGGTCGGCGAGCAGGTCGGTGCGGTACGCCCGGAAGCCGCTCGTCACGTCCGTGATGTCCAGCCCGGCCAGCAGGTTCGCCTGCCAGGTGAAAAATTGGATGCCTGCCCGGCGGACGGCGCTGTACTCCCGGTGGCTGTCGTTGAGCCACCGGCTGCCGACGACCATGTCCGCGCCCGTCTCCGCCATGCGGTCGAGGAGCCGCGGCACGTCCGCCGGGTCGTGCTGGCCGTCGGCGTCGATCTGGACGACCACGTCGAACTCCTCGCGGACCCCGACGAGGTAGCCGGTGTGGACGGCACCGCCGACGCCCATGTTCTGCGGGTGGGAGACGACGCCGTCCGCGACCTCGCGCGCCCGGTCCGCGGTGTCGTCCGTGCTCGCGTCGTCGACGACGACCACCTTGTCCACGTACTGCTTCGTCTGGGCGACGACCGACGCGACCGTCTCCGCCTCGTCGTACGCGGGGACGACGGCGAGGACGCTGCCGGGCGACGCCGCTCCGCGCTCGTCGGCTCCGCGCTCTGCCGTTCGCGTCGTTGGCTCGCTCATGGTGTTCGGAGGGACCGGGGAACTTCGTCGGCCGCCTCTTTCAGGCGAACCGGAATAACCATTTCGAGTGCGGACGGGAGTTACGCACATTTTTGTACTCCGGCTGTCTACCGAGCAGTGACAAGTGCGAGTCCCGCTTCCCTCCGCCCTCCAGCGCGCCCGAACCCGGATCCGCAACGACCTCGCCGCCGACCCGTACCTCAAGTACATCCTGGCGCTGTCGTTCGTGCTCTCGACGTTCTGGCTGTGGCACCGGCTCCCGAACTTCGCCACCCGCGACGAGCGCTGGCGCGTCGTCGACTTGATGGAGGTCGTGGGCTTCCTGCTCCGGGACTTCAGCTTCGAGTCGCTCCAGGCCGGTGCCGTCCACTGGCGGCCGTTCGGCCCGACGATGTACCTGTACGGACTGCTCACCCTCCCCGTGATCGTCGCCGCGTTCGTCGTCGGGCAGGAGGGCGCGTTCGTCGACATCCTGACGTTCGGTATCGACACGTACGCCCAGTGGCAGGCGATACCCGCCTGGATGTGGTGGATCTCCGTCCTGCTCGCCAGGCTGTGCAACGCCCTGCTCGCGGTCGGCTGCGTCTACCTGCTGTACCGAATCGGCACCCGGCTGCGGGACCGCGCGACGGGTCGCCTCGCGGCGTCGCTGCTCGCGCTGACGTGGGCCGTGATCTTCCTCGCGCACGAGGCCGGCGAGGACGTCCCGGCGCTGTTCTGCCTGCTGCTCGTGGTCTACCTCGCCATCGAGTACGTCGAGACGGGGTCGCGCCGGCAGTTCCTGTGGGGGTGTGGCGTGGGCGGTCTCGCCATCGCGTTCAAACCGACGGCCGGCATCGGTGCCGTCGTCCTCGGCACGGCGTACCTCCTGCGAGCGCGTCGGGGGACGGACGAGCCGCTCGTCAGACCGACGCTGCTCGTCGGCGGTCCCCTGCTGGCGCTCGCCGTGCTGTACGTCTCCTTCCCGAGCGTCGTCCTCAACGGGCCGGACGTGCTGTTCACCCGCCTCGGCCGCACCGCCACCGAGAAGGGCGCGTCCCACGGCTGGCTCGACCGCCCGACGTGGTGGTGGTTCCTCCGCGGGTCGCTGAACGGGCTGGGATGGCCGCTGTTCGTCGCGTCCCTCGGCGGCATCCTCGCCGCGCTCCCCAGACTCCGCGAGGACTCGCTCGAAACCGAGGGCGTCGTCCTCGCGCTGGCCGGCATCGGCGTCCTCGTCGGCGTCTTCTCGACGTGGGCGTACTTCCGCACCCACCACCTGCTGCTGGCGTTCCCGCTCGCGATACTGCTCGTAGCGGTAGCGCTCCGGCGGCTGGAGACCGACAGGGGCCGGCTCGCCCGCGGACTGATGGCGGTGCTCCTCACGTCGACGGCGCTGTACGCCGGCGTGGGGACCGTCGGCTACGCGACGCAGTCACGCGACCGGGCCGTCGAATGGCTCGACGCCAACGCCGGACCCGACGCCACCGTCGAGACCTACTCGGACGACGCGCAGGAGGCCGCCGTCCCGTACCGGCTGACGATCTACCGTCCGACGAACCGGAGCGACGAGGAGTCCGAGTCGCGGCTCGAGTGGCTCCAGAACGTCGAGCAGCGGTGCCCCGACTACGTCGCACTGAACTACCAGCAGGCGATGATCTGGCTCGCGCCCGACAACCACAGCCAGCTCTCGAAGTACTGGACCCAGCCAGGCGAGGACGACTACGTCGCGGACCTGATCCGGCCGAACGAGACCCGGACGGAGAACGCACCCTACCCCTACGAGGTCGCGGCCGAGTTCGGTCCGCGACCGGTGTTCCTGGAGACGGGCGAGCCGATGGATTCCACGTGGAACGCGATCCGGGCCGGCATCTTCCCCCGGACGATACAGTACGGCGACCCGCAGGACTTCGGCGTCTACGGCTACGCCGTGATACTGGAGCGGACCGGCGAGTGCGACCCGCCGGAGTGAGCGGCGGCGGGGGCGCTACTGCACGGACAGCTCCGACTCGTGGAACGGCCGCTCCCGGACCACGTCACCCAATCGATCCAGCTCCTCCTGCGTCAGTCCGCGATTCACGGCCCCGAACAGCGCCTCGACCTCGGCGCGCTGTATCTTCACGGGCTCCGGCCGGGTCACGGCCTCCGTCGCCCGCCCCCGTAGCTCCCGGACGGTCGCCAGCGCGAGCAGGTACGGCATCCCGGCGGCCTCCAGTAGCCCGGCCTCGCCCTCGGGCAAGGCCCGGAGGTAGCGCCGCGCACCGGGCGCGTACCCGGCGGCGTGATCGACGAGTCGCCGCACGACGCGCGCGACGGCCTCGACCTGCCCCGGGTCCCCGACCGCCGAGTGATCGACGCCCTCCGCGGCCAGCCACTCGCCGGGCAGGTAGACGTTGTTCTCGGACTCGTAGTCGGCGCGCACGTCCTTGGCGACGTTGACGAGCTGGAGGAGGAGCGCGAACGCCCGCGCGTCCTCGGGCGCGGGGTCGTCGCCCGCGCCGTACACGTCGAGGAAGTTCGTGAACAGCGTGCCGACGGTGCCGGCGACGTACCAGCAGTAGCGTTCGAGTTCGTCGATGGTCCGAAGACGCAGGCCACCCTCGCTCGCGTACCGCCGGAGGAAGTCGGCCATGCCGCCGGTCATCTCGCGGACGACGCCGCGCGTCGCGTCCTGCACGACCGGGTCGAACGACCGGAACACGCGGAGCACGCGGTCGGTCCGCCCGACGACCGCCCAGTCGGCACTGCTCCCCGCCACCTCCGTCTCCGCGCACACGTCCCCGACGCGTTCGAGGAACGCCTCGACGCCCGCGTCGCGCTCGGGGTCGAGCACCGCGTCGTACTGGTCGAGGAGGTCGGCGCGGACGCCCATCGGAATGGCCGGGTCGTCCTCGACGGTGTCGGCGACGCGACAGAGGAGGTAGCCGGTACACGCCCACGACGCCACCGGCTCGTCGAGGAGGTCGATGCTGAGCGCGAACGTCCGCGAGACCGACTCGACGGCGTCGAACGCCCAGGCTCTGTCCGGGCCGGAACCCGGCGGTCCGTTCATGCCGGACTAGATGGCCGCCGGCACCTAAAGCCCGGTGTAATCGACTCGCCGGACCACCGGCCGCGCTACTCGCCCGGCCGCCGCGGGCGTCGCGGGCGCTCCCGCTCGGCGCGCTCGCGTGGCGGGTAGCCCGGCGAGTGCCGAACGCCACTCCGCCTACCCCTCGAACGGCTCGTACCCGACCGCGTAGCCGTCCGGCGTCTCCGACAGCGCCGCGACCTCGTAGAACCGGATGCCTTCCTCCTGCTGGGTCTTCACGGGGAAGTCGTAGTGGTCGGCGTCGTATTCGAAGGAGCCGCCGTCGTCGCGCTCCGCGGCGACGAACTCGCGGTGTCGCCGAATCCGCTCGCGCACGCGCTCCCGCGAGCGCTCGGCCACGTCCGCGACGCGCGCCTCGAACGCGGCCACGAACTCGGGCGCGAGTTCGTAGCCGACGGAGTCGCGGCCGGCGACCATCGCCGCGAGCGTCGTCGTGCCGG
>CAZYYH010000036.1:0-13607 GCA_964651725.1 uncultured Halobacteriales archaeon
CGACGAACGGCGTCACCGCGTAGCCCGTCACCGTCCGGATGTCGTCCAGCCGCCCGACGAACTCGGCTTCCGCCGCGTCCAGCCCGATCTCCTCGTTCGCCTCGCGGAGCGCCGTCGCCCGGAGGTCCGCGTCGCTCGGCTCGCGCCCGCCGCCCGGGAAGCTCATCTGTCCGGGATGCTCGCCGAGGTGGTCCGCGCGCTTCGTGAACAGGAGGTGTGGCCCGTCCGCGCGCTCCACCACCGGCACCAGCACCGCCGCGTCGCGCTCCTCGTCGTCGACCGTCGACGGCTCCCGACCCGCGACGCGGTCCAGGTCCATGCAAGGGGATACCCGGCGAGCGCCTTAATTCGTCCGGGATGCGGATCGGTAACGGGGCGCGTTCGCCCCGTCGCGCTCCCGCTCGACCGATCGTTCACCTCACCGCTCGTCGAGGCTTACGGCGCGCTCCGTTCGCCACCGGGTACTCGGCGGTCGACGGTCCTGTAACGGCCCCACGCCGAAACGAGACGTTCATGGACGACGGAGCAGGCGGCTCCGTCGAAATCCTACCGGGTAGACGCCGTTAGCGGTGTGGGAGCTGGTACGCAGGTGTACAAACCTACCGAACGCCGAGACGACTGCGGAACGGGTCGTCGATGTTCGCACGTGAGCAAGAGGATGGTCGCTACTCGCTGTGAAGCGCAGCTACGATCGATTCGAGTTCTGCCTTCCGGAAGGGGCGGGCAGTACTGTCGGGATCGTCGTCGTCGATGACGTCGATCTTCCAGAGGATACCCGCGCGCATCTGCGATTTCGGGGGAAACTGGGCCGTATCGACACTGTAGTTCACCGCATCACAGACTGCAGCGAGGGCTTCCTTGGTGAAGGCCGTCGATTCGACCCGCTCGTATCGCCCCACGGCTCGTCTGATCTCGTTCCGGAGATCGTCGACAGTTTGTGCCATAGGGACAGTGACGAATGGACTCGTTGTGTACTCACCGATTCGTGATTCCTCCGTAGCTACCGGGTAGAGCCCGTCGACACTCGAAGGGTTCGGGAATCAGCGGAACCGGTCCGATTCCACGACGGCGCTCGACGTGCCACCACTCATCGCGTGGCTCCTGGCGGCCGCGGCGTTCGCGTTCCGCGTGGTTCGCGCGATTACCGGCGTCCCGCGACCGAGCCGTGCGACCCCGTTCTGGCGTACGCCGCACAACTTCGCATCCGTCGCCGCGCTCGGGTCGCTGCTCGCGCGGTAGTCCGGCTCGTGGCCCGGCCGGGCGGGATCACATATGAACCTTATAAAAATTACAAACCCTTACAATTTGTTACAAATTATTACATTTATGAGGGCGGCCTCGGCACCGTGCTCGTCTCCCACCCACCCGGCCGACCAGTTGCCACCGGAGAGCCGGCCCGTTCGCACACCCCATTTTTTTGCAAGGCTACCAGCGCGGTCTCGTCGGCCACGGATCGCTCGTACCCGCACCCTCATCCGTCCGGCACGCCGTCCAACCGCTCGCGGGCGTCCGCGAGGTCCACGGAGGCCCACGTCTCCACGTCGTAGGTCACGTCGAGAAGCTCCGCCGCGCGCTCCGCGTCGCCCGCCTCCGCGGTCCCCTCGGCTTCCTCCCGCACCCGCGCCGCGACCTGCTCGCCGAGCGCGCCCCGGTCCACGTCGCGCTCCGGCACGTCCATGATGTGCGGCAGGTCCGGGGCGTACTCGGACAGCGTCGGGAAGGCGACGGGGCCCGGCACCAGCAGCCGCTCGTCCTCGCCGTCGGCCTCGCCCGCCCCGTCCTCCGGCTCGTACGCCACCAGATAGTAGTCGTCCAGCGCCCCCTCGATCTCCGCGTCGAACGCTTCGCGGTCCACCTCCTGCCCGCGCTTGAACGCGAGTTCCGCCAGGGCGTCCGCCAGTTCCTCGCGGGTGAGCGCGTCGAAGAGATCGACGACGCCCGCGAGTTCGTCGCGCGTCCTGCTCATGCTCGGGGGACGGGCGGCCGGGGTCTTTAGCGTTCCTGCCGAGTCGGGTGGCGCCGGTTCGCATCCCGGCGGCCATCGCCCGAATCGCCGTGGACGGCGGTCCGTTCGACCTGGTAGGCCACCCGGCTGCGTCCGCGAGTGACCCAGCCCGGGCGTCCACGGCCGGCTCGGCCGTTCCAGCCCCACGGACCACGGAGTCCGAAAGCGACCCGCGAAAGCGTCCCAAAGTTTATGATACGGTGGAGGAGTGTTTCGGCGAAATGACGAACGACTCGATTCGCCGACGTAGCGTGCTCGCGGCGCTCGGTTCGGGTGCGGTCGGGTCCCTGGCCGGGTGCGCGGCGACGGTCGGCGACGCCCGGTCGTCCATCGCCGGTGACGACGATACGCTCGTCGTCGCGCCCGACGGGTCGGACTGGAACCCGGGCACGGACGACTCGCCCCTGGGTACGATAGAGACCGCGCTCGAGCGGGCCGAAGCCGGAGACACCGTCGAACTCCGGCCGGGCGAGTACAGCGAGGCCGTGAGCACCGTCCGCGACGGCGAACCCGACGCCCCGATCACCATCACTGGGCCGCCGGAGGCCGTGATCCGACCGCCGCCGGGCACGAACGAATGCCTCATGATCGAGCACAGTCACACGCACGTCCGCGGGACGACCATCGACGGCCTCCTGGAACCCGACCGCAAGTTCGAGGATTACGAGGCGTGGGCTCCACGGTGCGTGTTCGTCACGCCGGTCGGACGGCGTGACGAGGGCGTCGAGTACGTCCGCGACGTCGTCGTCGAACCCGCCCGGATCGGGAACAGCGCGCGCGCCATGATCCAGACGATCCGGATGCGGAACGTCTCCATCGGCAACTTCGAGGTGATCGGTCCCGCGGGCATGCAGTTCGACCCGCGCGTCGACGACCACGAGGTCGGCCACGTCCGCGAGATAGTCTACGTCGGCAACGCGGAGCCCGCCCGTGGCGAACCCTACTACGAGTACGAGACGCTCGACCGGACGCGGAACGTGCGCATCCACCACATCGACAACAGCGCGGGGTACGCCCACAACGAGCTCGTCGACGTGAAGCTCGGGAGCACGAACGTCACCGTGGAGTACTGCACGGACCGCAACGCCGGCCACAACACCGAGTTCCGCGTCAGCCCGGCCGTCCAGCTCAACGGCAACGACTGCACCGTGCGATGGAACGACATCGGGGAGTGTCCGCTCCCGTTCAGCTTCGCGCCCTGGACGCCCTCACCGGACGTGGACGCCGAGGACTGGGCCAACGACAACGCCATCTACGGGAATCACATCCACGACTTCGCCGCGGGACCGTTCCAGCTACGGGACGCGAGGGACGTCGGCCCCGTCTCGTTCGACGACCAGCGCGTCATCTGTGGCAATCGGATCGAGCGCGGCTCGCTCGCGCTCGACCCGTGGGTCGGCGAGGCGAACGGGTTCGACGGGGGCGTCGCCGACGAGCGCGGCAGCGACGAGGTGTCCGTCGCGGTCGGTGCCGGCTCCGACGGCCACGCGTTCGACCCGCCGGTCGTGCGGGTCGACCGCGGCGCGACGATAGCCTGGGAGTGGACGGGGGACGGCGGTGGGCATTACGTCGTGCGGGCGGGCCGCGTCGAGAGCGACCCGGACGACGTTCCCGAGCCCCGGACCGGGGAGAACACGCAGACCCGGAGCTTCGAGGACGTCGGACTGTACCGGTACGCGTGCTACCAGCACCACGACCAGGGGATGCGCGGGGCGCTCCTCGTGGCGAACGACGAGGACAGGTACGCGTTCGCTACGGCGGACTGCGACGGGGAGGTGCCCGCAGGCGACGGCGTCGGGCACACCGCTGGGGAGAGCGCGTAGGCGTCCGGTCGGCGGGCCGCGAGTGCCGCGTTCTCGGCCGCGCATGAGTCCCGGCTGCGCCGGCCCGCCTCACCCCTCGCGCGCGTCGCGCAGGTCGCGCTCGGCCGCGTCCCGCACGACCCCGGGGTCCAGGTTCGCGTCCTCCCAGGCGGGCAGTCGGCCGTCCGGACCCGGAGGCATCACCGCGTCGGCGTACGCCTCCACCTGCTCCAGTTCGCCGTCGCGGTCGTAGTCGAGGCCGTTGAAGCCGGCGTCGGCGGCGTAGCGGGTGACGAACCGCTCTGCCGTCCGGCGGTAGCGCGCGGGCAGCGTCTCGTAGTCGGGGGTGACGCCGTGCTCCTCGGCGGCGCGGAGGAGGGCGGCGGTGACGCCCCGGCTCATCTCGGAGAGGCCGTTCGGACCGGTGACGGCGCGGTGGTCGTGCTCGTACGTGCCGAGGTCGACCTGGGCGGTGCGGTCGGTGCCGGCGTGAGCGTACGCCTCGCCGAGCGTGCCGACCTCGAGGCCCCACTGGCGCTGGACGCGGAGGCGGCGGGCGAGGTCGGCGGTCATCGCGCACTCGCCGGCGAGCGCGTACCGGAATCCGGCGAGGTAATCGAGGACGGGAGCGTGGCTGGCGTCGCGGAGCGCGGCGACGAGCGGCGCGTAGAGCAGCCGGTTGAGGCGGCCGTAGAGCCGGCCGTTCTCGACGCGGGCGTAGTAGGCCTTGGCGAACGAGTAGCCCTCGGCGAGCGGGTAGGTGAGCCGGCGCACGTCGGCGGGCTGGAAGGTGTGCGAGTCGGCGTCGTGGAGCGCGACGTACGCGGTGTCGAGTAACCCGAGCGCGAGCCAGACGTCGCGGCCCTTGCCGGTGGAGCCGTCGAGGCCGCGGGCGTCGAGTTCGGCTTCGAGCGTCGGGCCGTTGCACCACACGACCGAGAGGGGAAGGTCGAAGGAGCCGAGCCAGTCGGCGACGCTGGCGACGCGCTCGGCCGGTGCGCGGAGCGGGACGACGACCCTCTCGGGGCCGACGCGCTCCAGGCCACGGAGGACGCCCTCGGCGGCGAGTCCGGCGTACTCGCGGTCCGTCATGGGGACGACGACGGTGGTGCGCTCCGTGGGCGCGTCGGGGTCGGCGCCCCCGAGGTCGTGGAGCGTGGCTATCGTCCCCTGCGCGTAGTCCATGTCGCGGCATCGGGACCCCTGCGCCAAAACCCTGACTACTGCGGCCAGTAAGCGCGAGCTTACTCGGGTCGGGTCAGGGTAAGCTCGCTGTTCGGCACGCACTCTGCCGGAAACGGTGACCGCGGTTTATGCGGACGCCGCGCCTTCCACCGGAGAGCATGGGGAAGAGGGTTCGCCGCCGGTGGGACGGCGGCACGGGGGACCGGCCGCGCGCCGGGGATAGGCGATGATCGACGACGTGGACGTGGCGATGCCGACGCACGAGTCCGCGGGCGTCATCGGGGAGACGCTCGACCGGCTCGCGGCGGTCGAGGCCGACTGCGACGTCGGCGTGAACCGGTTGGTTGTGGTCGACGACGAGAGCGCGGACGACACGCGCGCGATAGTGCGGGAGCGCGCGGACCGCCACGGCTGGCCGATGCGGCTCGTCACCGCGGAGACGACGCTGCCGGAGGCGCGCGAACTCCTGATCGAACTCGTGGCGACGGAGTGGTTCCTGTTCCTCGACGACGACGTGCGGCTCGGCGAGCGCTACCTCGACCGGCTCGCGGCGGCGGCCGCGCCGGGCGTCGGCGGCGTCCAGGGTCGGAAGGCGAACCGCGACGAGTCGCCGACGGACTGGGTGCGCCAGCGCGCGCGCCGCGGCGGCACGCACGCGACGCTCGTACGCGTGAGCGCGGCCGCGGACGTGTCGTTCCCCGAGGACCTCCACGTCCTCGAGGACGAGTACCTCCGCCGACACGTCGAGGCGCGGGGCTACCTCTGGGTGTTCAACCACCAGGCGGAGTTCGAGCACGCGAACCAGTACCGCCACCCCATCGGGTGGCAGGAGGGGTATCTCGCGGGCAAGTACGACCTGAAGCCGTTCCACGAGGTGGCGCTCAACGTGCCGTTCGCGGCGGCGACCCGCCGGAATCCGGTGCCGCACGCGAAGCGAGCCGCGGGCTGGCTCGCGGGCCACGTCGCCGAGGACGGCGCGTCGCCCGGCGGCGACGGGGAGATGCCCGGAGAACCCGCGAGCGCGAGAGACGCCGAGGGCGTGCGGCCGACCGGCGACGGGGCCGACCGGACAACCGGTGACGGCAGCGAGACGACCGACGACGACCGGACGGAGGTGGA
The DNA here is from genome assembly GCA_964651725.1 of uncultured Halobacteriales archaeon. Lineage (GTDB taxonomy): Archaea > Halobacteriota > Halobacteria > Halobacteriales > Halobacteriaceae > CAZYYH01. The sequence goes on from CAZYYH010000036.1 coordinate 6,112, forward strand.
GGTGACGTGAAGCTGCTCGACCTCGGCTGCGGCGACAACAAGCGCCACCCGGGTGCGGTCGGCGTGGACGTGCGCGACTACGACGACGTGGACGTGGTCACCGACCTCGAAACCGGGCTGCCGTTCGACGACGACGAGGCGGACGGCGCGCTCGCGTACTCCATCTTCGAGCACGTCGAGGATCTCCCGGGGCTGATGGCGGAACTCCACCGGGTGTGCCGGGACGGCGCGACCGTCGAGGGGAAGGTGCCACACTGGACCGACCGGAACGCGTACGTCGACCCGACGCACGTCCGGTACTTCGACACCCGGACGTTCGACTTCTGGGACCCGACGACCGAACTCGGTCGGCGCGGCTACTTCGCCGCCGAGTACCGCGTGCGTGACGCGAGCCGGATCTGCCGGCTCCAGTTCTGGAAGAGCCGCCCCATCGCGTTCGAACTGGAGGTCGTGAAGTGATCGACGACGACGGCCGAACCGGCGGCGACGGCCTGACGGTCGTGCTCGGCTGGGACGGTCTCGACTACGACCTCGCGGAGTCGTACGGTCTCACCGCGGCGTTCGGCGAGCACGCACGCGAGATCGACACGTTCGACAACGACGCGCTCGGGAAGCCGCACACGTACGAGGTGTGGCCGTCCATCGTCACGGGCGTCCCGCCGACCGACCACGGCATCCGCGCGAAGACCAACGAGTCGGGCGTCGACTGGGCGGACCCGAAGCTCGCGCTCGCCGCGCGGCTCGCCACCGGCGTCGTGCCCGAGGGCGTGCGCGCGGCAGTCGGGCGCGTGCTCCGCGAGCGCGGCGCGAGCCTCGACTACAAGACCATCGACTACTACCGCGAGCGCGGCGTCGACACCGTCTTCGACGGCCGGCGCGCGCTCCCGCTCGCCGTGCCGAACTGCCGCACCGACGCCGACGGGGAACTCGACGTCGTGTTCGACCGCGGTGCACAGCTCGGCGAGTACCTCAACGTCGAGGACGGGGGCGGCGAGACGAAGCACAGCCCGAAGGTGCCCCTGCCCCGGCTCGAAGGGCGGCTCGTCGGCGAGGCGACGAAGAAGCTCGGCGTCGTCCGGTCAGCCGTCCAGCGCGACTACGACCTGGTGTTCGTCTGGCTCGGCTTCCTGGACACCGTCGGCCACCTCGCGCCGACCGTCGAGGAGGCGGGCTGGCAGGCCCGCCACTACGAACTCGCGGCGCGGTGGACGCGGGAGATCCGGTCGGATCTCACCGCCGACGACCGCCTCGTCTGCGTCTCCGACCACGGTCTCCAGGCCGGCCGCCACACCCACTCCGCGTTCTTCGGCAGCGACGACGAGAGCCTGACCGCGTCCGTCGACTCCGTCCTCGACGTGAAGCGCGTGCTCGACGCCGTGACACCGCGGACCGGCGACGAGGCCGGCGACCCCGAGGTCCGCGCGCCCTACCGGTGCGACGCCCGGGCGTCACACCGCGACGCCGACGAAGTACGGAGCCAGCTCGAGGATCTCGGCTACCTGTAGCCCGGATCCCGTACCGCTCCGGTGACATTATAACCCTCCAGTCACCTCTGGAGCGCATGGAACGTCGGCTCGCCGCGGTCCTCGTCGTGCTCGTCGTTCTCTCGGGGTGTATCGGCGTCTCTCAACCGGTGCCCTCCGATTCGACGACGCCGACGCAGTCGGTGCCGGACGCCGGCCACCCGTGGCGTGGGGAGACGCTGACCGTCGGGGTCGTCGACCGGTCGTCGAGCGACCGCGACCTCGCCTCCCTCGTCCGGAACGCGACCGACTACTGGAGCGAGCACGCCGCCGAGTACGCCGGCTACAAGGTGACGCTGGAGACGCGGCCGAACGCGTCGAACCCCGACGTTCGCGTGGTGTACGCGGACGACCGCCCGCGGTGTGGCGACGGCGACGCCGACCCCGAACTCGGGTGTGCGCCACTGATCGACGGCTCCGAGGACGCGCCGGGGACGGTGCGCGTCGAGATCACGCCCGGCTACAGCGACGCGACGACGGCGCGCGTCGTCACGCACGAACTCGGTCACGTCCTCGGCCTCGACCACGACGACCGGCCGCGGTCCGTGATGTCGGCGAAGCTGGACGCCACCCGGCTGCCGACGCCGAACGCCACCGAGCGCGCGCTGCCGTGGGACTCCCCCGACCTCTCCGTGTACGTGAGCGCGGGGACGCCGGGCCACCGGAGCCAGGTCGAGCACGCACTCGCGTACTTCGAGCAGGGTGCCGACGGGTCGCTCGACGCGACGCCGCGGTTCTCGATGACCGGCGACCCCGAGACGGCCGACGTGGTCGTCCGGGTGGAGACCAACCCGGTCCCCTTGACCTCGTCGTCGTTCCACGAGACCGGCTCCGTCGGCCACGTCTACGGCGTGGACTCCGACGACGACGGCGCGCTCGAACGCTACACCCGGACGACGATCACCGTCGCCGGCGTGGACGAGGACGCCTCCGGCTGGTACGTCGCGTACTGGCTGGCGCACGCGATGGGACTGGAGAGAGGGGAGTTCCCGCCGCCGCTCGTGGACGCCGACCGCGACGACCGCCGGAGCGACTGGTGGGACGACGGGAGCGATACCCGACCCGTCGGCGGGCGAACGCCCCAGAACGTGCGGTGATGGGGCGAGCACTCACTCCCCGGGCAGCCGGCCCGCCCGGTACAGCCCGCCGACGACGGCGAGCACGCCGACCATCCCGACGGCGCCGAACCGGAACGCGGCGTCGTAGGGGACGCCGGATTCGACGAGCGCGCCGAGGGCCGCGCTCCCGAACGCCTGGACGAGCATCATGGCGGCGCTGTACGCGGAGTACGCGCTCGCGCGGTTCTCGTCGGGGATAGTGGAGAGGAGGTAGGTGTCCATGGCGACGAACAGGCTGTGGATGCAGTAGCCCAACGCGAGGCTGACGGCGACGAGCGCGAGGAGGCCGCGGACGGCGGTGAGGACGGCGAGGGTGGCGGCGAAGCCGCCGGCGACGGCGAGTACGAGCGGGACGTGTCGGACGCGGTCGGCGAGCCGGCCGGTGAGCCAGAACGCGGGGACGCCCGCGACGAAGACGACGGTGAGGAGCGTGCTGGCGGCCCCGGCGGAGACGCCTTTCGTCGCGGTGAGATAGGAGATGTAGAAGTTGAAGACGGCGTTCCAGACGAAGCCGACGGTGGCGAGGACGACGACGCCGACGGCGACGATGCGCCACTCGCGGCGGACGGCGCGGAGGAGGTCGCGGTCGTCTCGGCCGGCCGCGGGGAGGTCGGCGTCGCGCGCGGTGACGAGCATGACGGCGGTGACGCCGACGGCGGCGACCGCCATGCCGCCGAACACCCAGCGCCACGACGAGACGACGAGGACGCCTGCGATGAGCAGCGGCGCGACGGCGGCGGCGAGCTGGCTGGCAGTGCCGTGGACGCCGAGCACGCGGCCGACGCGACCGGGGAACAGTTCGGTGACGAGGGGGTTGGCGGCGATGAAGTACGCGCCGCTGGCGACGCCGATGGCGAACGCGCCCGCGCCGACGGCGACGATGCCGGGCGTGAGCGTGGTGAACGCGGCGGCGGCCGCGAGGAGCGCGCCGGTGCCGAGGACGACGCGGTGGCGGTGCACCCGCGTGAGGAGGTAGCCGGTGGGGAGCCTGGGGAGGGCGCTGCCGAGCCACGTGAGCGTGGCGAGCAGGCCGGCGGTCGCCTCACCGACGCCGAACGTCGCCATGAACGGTTCGAGCAGCGGCGCGAACGCCACCCGGCCGAAGTTCACGAGGAACACCAGCGCGCACATCGAGCCGAACAGCCGCGTCCGACGCGCGCGGCTGGTAGCGGTGCGCTGTGGCGCGACTGTCACGCCCCGTTGTCGGCCGCGCGACCCAATCAGCGTTCCGAAACCGGTGAGGCGGACGCCACGGCCGTCGCGTCGCGCGAGCGAGGCAGTCGATCGCACCCGGACGAGACGGACCGTGCGTAGATGTAAAAAGGCAGTCATGACCGCCGGGAGACTTTATACACCTGGCTACCAAACCTCGCGATATGGACTCCGTCCGGAAGGGGCTACGCGCGGGCGACATCGACAAGGACACGTACGACAGGCTGATCTGCGGGGACTGCGGGGCCGACCTCGCCACCCGCGACGACCCCAGCAAGGTGTGGTCCGTGCGCTACTGTCCCGAGTGCGATAGCGAGTGGAAGCAGCTGTAGCGCCGCGACCCGCTACTCGAACACCGCGTCGAACGCGCTCGCCCCGAGCGGCTCGAAGGCCCCCGCAGCGACGTTCTCCCGGACGTGCTCCACGCTCGACGCCCCGACGAGCGACGACGTGACGCCCGGCGCGCTCCGCGCGAAGTTGATCGCGCGCTGCGCCGTGGTGTCGCCCTGTAGCCGTGCCGCCACGGCCTCTGGGAGTCCCCGCGCGAGTTCACCCTGCGCGATGCTCGCCGACGTGAACACGTCCACGCCCGCGTCACGGGCGAAGTGGAGTGCGCTCTGCGGGCCGTCCGCGCCGTCGTGGGCTTTCACCGTGAACGCGTCCGCCATCGACACGTTGAACGGGAGCTGTACCGCGCGGAGGTGCGTCGCGTCGCTCCCCGCCGCGCGCGCCGCCCGCCGCGCCCGCGACACCACCGCCGGGAACGACAGGTAGTCGTCGTCGTCCGGCGGCACCCGGAACGCCTGCCACGTCGCCACGCCGTACCACCGAATATCCCCCTGCGCCGCGCGCTCCTCCAGCCGCTCGAAGATGGCTTCGAGCCGGTCGTACACCTCGTCGCGCGACCGCACCGCGAGCTGCGTCTCCGGGTTGTGGACGTAGTAGAGATCGACCTGGTCGAACCCGAGGTTGTCGAGCGACCGGTCGAGCTGGTCGTCCACGAATGCGGGCGTCAGCGCGTGACTCCCGTGCGCCAGATCGTCGGCGTCCACCAGCCCCGACTCCACGTACTCCCGGCGGACGTACTCACCCGGGTCCGCCGGGCGCTCGCCGTCGAACGGCACGAACCCGCCCTTCGTCGACACGAACACCTCGTCGCGGTCCACGTCCGCGTCCCGCACCGCCTCGCCGACCACGCGCTCGCTCCGCTGCGCCCGGTAGTTGATCGCCGTGTCCACCACGTTGCAGCCGGATTCGAGCGCCGTGACGATGGCGTCGTGGTAGCCCCGATCCACCGCGTCCGTCGGGTCGCCGAGGTACGTTCCCACGCCGACGCTCGACACCAGCGCGTCGCCGGCCCGCCGGAAGTACGCCCGGGCGAACTCGTCGCTCCACCGGTCGTGGTAGCGCCACCCGCCCTCGGAAGTTACCATGGTATTCAGTTTCGGCGGTAGCGACTAAGGCCCTGCGAGTCTCGCATCGGACGGTTTCGGTTCGACTACGAGGTCGCACGGGTCGACAGGGCTGCGACGAGGCTGTCACGGGACGCGGTACACGGCGACAGGTTTCAGCTACGACACCACGGATCAACCGGCAGATAGCTCGTGCGAATTTACCAACCACTCCCTGGTGTGGTGTCGCCCACCTTGGTCTTAGTGCGGCTCGCCGCTGACGGTCACTGCGCCACGCAGTCTGAACACGTTGACGCGGATCGGGTGCTCTCCCTCGAGATATTCGACGGTGCGCCCTGAGGGGTGCAGTAATGGAGATGATTGCCCAGCTTGCTGAACGTAACTTCCTGGGTCGGGATACTAGCTTCCTCAAGCTCGTTGCGGCCCGCTATCTCGGCGCGATGGTCGCGGGCGACTTGTCGTGATGGACTGGTTGAGAGTCAGGATACCTTTATATGCCCAATAACGTGACTATGCGGTATCCATGCAGAACAGTCGGAACCTTCTGGCGCGATCCCCTGACGACCCCATTCGGGTGCTGGATTCCGATGGGACCGTAGTGTCCCCGGCGCTGGAACCCGACCTCGATGAGGAGACGCTAGTGGGGATGTACCGTGATATGAAGTTCTCGCGGGCGTGGGATGAGCGAGCGGTAAGCCTCCAGCGGCAGGGCCGGATAGGGACGTACTCGCCGCTGGCGGGCCAGGAGGGCGCTCAGATCGGCTCGACGTACGCGCTCGCGGATGAGGACTACATCACCTACCAGTACCGCGAGCACGGGGCTGTCGTGGCTCGCGGCTTCCCGTGGGAGTACTTACTCTACTGGATGGGGCACGAGCGCGGCAACGAAGTCCTTGAGTCGATCAACATGCTCCCGCTCAACATCACCATCGGCGAGAATCTACCGCATGCGGTCGGCCTGGCGTGGGCGGCGAAACTCAATGGAGATGAGCGCGTAGTGGCTGCACACTTTGGCGATGGGGCGACCAGTGAGGGGGACTTCCATGAGGCGTTGAACTTCGCGGGTGTCTTCGATACGCCAACCGTGTTCGTCTGCAACAACAACCAGTGGGCGATCTCGGTGCCCCGCGAGCGCCAGACCGCCTCTGCGACCCTGGCGCAGAAGGCGTCGGCGTACGGCTTCGAGGGTATTCAGGTCGATGGCATGGATCCCTTAGCCACTTACGTTGTGACACGGGCGGCGCGTCAGGAAGCGGTGGCGCCTCGCACCGGCCGCCTCCGGCCGACGCTGATCGAAGCGTTGGTGTACCGCTTCGGTGCCCACACCACCGCCGATGACCCATCGGCTTATCGGGACGAGGCTGAAGTCGAACGCTGGAAGGACCGCGATCCCATCGACCGATTCGAGGCGTATCTGCGGGGCCGAGACCTGCTCGACGCGGAACGAATCGACGCTATCGAGGCGGAGATTGAGGAAACGTTGACCGACGTAGTCGACCGCGCAGAGACCTACGAAGCGAATTCCGATTCTATGTTCGAATCCACGTTCGCTACCCTCCCTGAACGCCTCCGCGACCAACGAGACTACCTGCGATACCTCCGGGACGAGTACGGTGACGCCGCCCTCCAGCAAGAAGAATAGATTCCTCGGCTCCAATCCCGGCTCGTCCAGCCTCCATCAGATGCATGCTTTCGAGACGAATCCGGGACAGTCGCGTGTAGATCCGCTGCGTAGTAGGGATGCGAGCGCGCCGCCGGGAATTCTCCCAGTAGCTGTCGATGTTCGTAGTATCGCGCCGAATGTATCCTCCGTACTACTCGCTCACCGGTAGCAGAGGTGACGTCACGAAGGGCAGGCGCACGGCTCCCTTCGGTTACCGTTCGCATAGCCGGTGGCTCTCTCCGTTCGAGCCACCCGGCTCACCCCTCGCCGTTCATCGACTCGAAGATCCGGTCCACCAATCCCTCGCGCGTCACGCCTTCGGACGGTCCCAGCCCGCCCATGTGCGGGATGAACACCTGGCCGCCGCCCATGCGGGCGTGGCCGCCGGCGCTCGCCATCGGGATACCCTCGACGGCGGCTTCGAGCGCGCGGCCCATGTGGACGCGGTCGTCGCGGGACCGGCCGGACACGTGGATGTGGTCGTCGTGGTCGCCGAGGACGACGACGGCGGTGACGCCTTCGAGGTGGGAGAGTTCGTCGGCGGCCTGGGGGATGGCGTCGACGTTGG
>CAZYYH010000037.1:0-13515 GCA_964651725.1 uncultured Halobacteriales archaeon
CTCGTCTGCACGCCGAACCGCAAGGAACTCGCGGCGATGGGCGGCCCGGACGTGGACGGGGCGCTCCGGGACGCCGCCGAGGACATCGAGGCGTTCGCCGCCGACCTCGGGCACGTCGTCGTGGCGAAGGCCGAGGAGGACGTGGTCTCCGACGGCGAGCGCACGCGCGTCTGCCGCGCCGGCACGCCCGGCATGGCCGTGGGCGGCACGGGCGACACGCTCGCCGGCATCGTCGCGGCCCGCCTCGCCACCCAGGAGCCGTTCGATGCCGCCTGTGTCGGCCCGTACGCCAACGGCCGCGCCGCCGAACTCCTCGACGACCGCGCCGGCGGTCTGCTCGCCTCCGACCTGCTCGACGCGCTTCCCCGCGCTCTCTGGGGTGACGACGATGCGTGACGTTGCATTCCCCTCGAACGAGTTCGTCGGATGCACGGGTCGCGGCTCGAACGGTGGGCGGCGCGAAGCGCCGCCGAATTCGCGAGTGGGCGGAGCCAGCGAGCAAGTGGGAGCCGCGCACTCCCGCGTGGGGCGAGGAGCGCAGCGCGTGAACGCAGTGAGCGTGCGAACACCGCAGTCGATTGGAGAGGACGTGGTGTGGTCTTTCGGTTTGCAACCAGCTACCCCGTTCCCGTCGAGCAGTACTGCGAATGCGGTCGGTGTTCGGAGCACGCTAGCTACACTTGGCAACCCGATAGACCGTAGCCACGCGCCTCCCCAGCCGACTCGCATCTCGCTTCGCTCGGTGCTCGTCCCTCGCGCGCTCGCGCTCACGGCTCCCCGCGGTCGCCGCTCGCGCGGCCCGCGCGCCGCGGACTACGTTCGGGTGCTCGATCGACTTCAAACGACGGAGAGGAGGCAGGATATCCAATGACGGACGACGACCTGACGCACACGACGGAGGAGGGCGAGGTACAGATGGTGGACGTGGGCGGGAAGCCCGACACCGCCCGGCGCGCGGTGGCGCGCGGTGAGATCCGGCTGCGGGAGTCCACGATCGACGCCATCCGCGCCGACGCGGTGGAGAAGGGCGACGTGCTGGCGACGGCGCGCGTCGGCGCGGTGCAGGCGGTCAAGCACACGTGGGAGACGATCCCGATGTGCCACCAGATTCCGATCACGAACGTCGACACGGAGTTCGACGTGCAGGACGACGGGGTCGTCCTCCGGGTCGCCGTGGAGACCGTCGGAAAGACCGGCTGCGAGATGGAGGCGCTGGAGGGCGTGACGACCGGCCTGAACGTCGTGTGGGACATGGTGAAGGCCGCGGAGAAGAGCGAGGCGTCTCGCGCCTCGGAACGGAGCGGCGAAGCCGCGGAGAAGAGCGAGGGCGGCCAGTACCCCGACACCGCCATCCGCGACGTGCGCGTCGTGGAGAAGACGAAGCGGGCGATCGAGTAGCCTGGGAACGCTTTTACCGTCGGCGTCGCTTCTCGCAGGCATGACCGAACTCGACCCGGAGGCCGCCGCGCTCCTCGCGGAGATCGAGGCGGCGGGCGTGCCGGCGTGGTCGGCGTTGTCCGTCGAGGGCGCGCGTCGCGTCGAGGACGAGGTGTTCTCGGCGGGGATGGGCGAGCCACCCGTCGAAGCCGTCCGCGACCTCTCGATTCCGGGACCCGCGGGCGACGTCGGCCTGCGGGCGTACAGTCCTGCGGACGCCGAGAGCGCGCCGACGCTCGTGTTCTACCACGGCGGCGGCTGGGTGCTCGGCACGCTCGACGGCGTCGACGACGTGTGCCGCGAGATCGCGGTACGGGCGGGCGCGGTCGTGCTGTCGGTCGACTACCGCCGCGCGCCCGAGCACCGATTCCCGACGCAGGTGGAGGAGGCACACGCCGCCGCGGCCTGGGCGGCCGAGCACGCGGACGCCTTCGGCGGCGACCCGGACCGAGTGGCGGTCGGCGGGACGAGTGCGGGCGGCAACCTCGCCGCGGCGACGGCACTGCTCGCGCGGGAGCGCGGCGGTCCCGACCTCGCCGGACAGGTGCTGTGCTACCCCGTCACCGACCATCGCTTCGACACCGACTCGTACCGCGAACACGGCGACTTCTCGCTTCTGTCGCGGGCCGACATGGAGTGGTTCTGGGACCAGTACCTCCGGAGCGACGTGGACGGCCTCAACCCCCTGGCGTCGCCGCTCCGCGCGCCCGACTGCTCCGACCTGCCGCCCGCGACCGTGCTCACCGCCGGCTTCGACCCGCTCCGCGACGAGGGCGCGGCGTACGCCGACCGGCTCCGAGATGCGGGCGTCCCGGTCGAGCACCGCGAGTACGACCGGCTCCCACACGGCTACCTCAGCCTCACCGACGAGGTCGCGGCCGCCGACGACGCGATGTCGTGGCTCGCGGAGCGGGTCGCGGACCTCTAAGGCTCCGGGGCCACCACGTCGCTGGCTCGCGCGCGACTCTGCTCGACGATGGCCGGCCGGGCCTCGAAGTCGACGGTGACCTGGTCGCCGTCGTACTCCACGTCGTTCACGTGCGCGTGGTCGTGCACCCACGACACCACGCTCATCGCGTCCTCGTTCAGCGGCAACACCAGTCGCTCGCGCTCGTGCGCCGGGAGCGCGTCGTCGATCCGGCGCTCGAGTGCGTCGAGGTTCCGGCGTTCGGCCGCGCTCACGGCCACCGGGTTCGGCGCGAGCGCCGACAGCGCCTCCCGCTTCTCCGCGAGTTCGTCCTCGCTCACGTCGTCGGTCTTGTTCAGCACCGTGACGATGGGTGCCTCGTTGCGCTCGTAGAGCGTGTCGTGGGAGGTGACGACCTTCTCGCGTATCTCCTCTATCGGCTCGCTCACGTCCACGACGAGCAGTACGAGGTCGGCGCGGTAGACGGACTCCAGCGTCGACTTGAACGACTCCACGAGCCAGTGCGGCAGGTCGCTGATGAACCCGACGGTGTCCGTCAGCAGCACGTCCCGTCGCTCCAGCTCCATCCGGCGCGTCGTCGTCCCCAGGGTGGTGAACAGCCGGTCCTGGGCCTCCGCCGTCGTGTCGAGGTCGGGGTGGCGGTCCTCGTTCTCTCCGACCTCCAGGTCCGCGGCGAGCGCCTGCAGGAGCGTCGACTTCCCCGCGTTCGTGTAGCCCGCGAGCGCCACCAGGTCGAACCCGGACTCGCGGCGCTGGTCGCGGCGATGCTCCTCGGTCTTCTCGATGCGGTCGAGTTCGTCCCGGATGTTCGAGATTCGGGCCTTGATGTCCTGCTCGCGGCTCTCGTCGTACTCGCCGAGGCCCATGAACCCCGGATGCTCGTCGCGTTTCGCCAGGCTCGTCTTCGTCTCCGCGCGCGGGAGTTCGTACCGGAGTTCCGCGAGTTCCACCTGGAGCTGCGCTTTGCGAGTCTGCGCGCGCTGGCCGAAGATGTCGAGGATGAGCCGGAACCGGTCGATGACCCGGACGCCCTCCGGCATCCGCTGCCCGAGATTGTACGTCTGGTACGGGCCGAGCCGGTTGTCGAACACCACGGTCCGCGCGCCGGTCTCCTCGACCGCCGCCACCAGCTCCGCGACCTTCCCCTCGCCGAACTGGAGCGCGGGGTCGGCCTGCCGGGTCTGCGTGAGCAGCCGGCTCACGTCGTAGCCCGCCGCCGACACCAGCTCCGTGATCTCCTCGGTCTCCACCGGCGGCTCGTCGTCGCGCTTCGCAACCACCGCCGTCTCCGAACTCGTACGGTCGGGTGTCGTCCCTGTCACTCGCCAGGCGGTACGGGTTCACGATACTTAAGGTTCCGGCGCGAGGGGTGGTTCGCCACGGAGCCTGCTCGTCCGGCGGTCGTCCCTCGGTCGAGACGCCACCACCCTGCATTGAAAGTCCAGCGTCGTCTACGTGAAACAGGTGGAAGGGATGAGCGTGGAGTCATCGGATTCGGGAGACGGAGACGAGGGTGAGCAGGAGGCGTCCGACCCGCTGGAGCTGTTCTTCGACCTCGTCTTCGTGTTCGCGTTCACGCGGGTCACCGTCTTCGTCTCGAACCACCACACCTGGACCGGCGTGATCCGCGGCATCGCGCTGCTCGCGGTGCTGTGGTGGGCGTGGGTCACCTACTCGTGGCTGATGGACACCACCCCCACCGAAGCGATACTGTCCGAACGAGTGCTGATCGTGGCCGCCGTCGCACTCATGTTCGTCGTCGCGCTCGCCGTTCCGGAGGCGTTCAACGACACGGCGGTGCTGTTCGGCGTCGCCTACTTCGCCGTTCGAGCGCTGCACGTCGGGCTCTCCGTGTACACCACCGGCGCCGCGGCCCGCGACCGGTTCCTCCGTCTGGTTCCGGGGTTCCTGGGCGGACCAGCGCTGCTTCTCGTAGCCGGCTTCGCGGAGAGTCCGCTCCAGGCCGCGCTCTGGGTCGTCGGGATCGCCATCGACTACGGCGTCCTGTTCGTCCGCGGCGTCGCCAAGTTCGACCTCAACGTCGGGCACTTCGTCGAGCGCTACCGGGCCATCGTCATCATCGCCCTCGGGGAGTCGATACTCGCGATGGGGTTCAGCATCGCCGAGGAACCGGGACTCCCGGTGCGGGTCGTCGTCGCCGCCTTCCTCGGCGTCGTGCTCGTCGGGACGCTCGGATGGCTGTACTTCGACTACGTCACGCTCGCCGCGGAGGACTACTTCGTCCACGTGGAAGGCTACGAGCGCGGCGTCGTCGCCCGCAACTCCTACGCGTACCTGCACTTCCCCATCGTCGTCGGCGTCATCTTCGTCGCGTTCGGCCTCGAAGAGACGGTCACGCACGCCGCGACACCACTCGAACCGATCGCCGCCGTCGCGCTCTACGGCGGCAGCGCGCTCTACCTCCTCGGCCACAGCGCGTCCCGACTCTACGAGATCGGCAGCGTCAGCGTCCCTCGCCTCGCCGTCGCGGGTACCGCCACCGTGCTGATCGCCGCGGTGGTCCGGATTTCCGCCCTCGCCTCCCTCGCCGGTCTCGTGGTCCTGCTCGTCGGGCTCGCGGCCTTCGAGACGATGTACTCGCCGATCAGACACACCGTCCGCAGCGACTGAGCCGGCGTGGACGCCGCACGGGACCGACGACGTCCGGCGAGGCGGCCGCGGCCGGCCACCGCTCCCACAAAGTTCATACCCGATAGTTACCCATTACCCCGTATGCCAATCGACGTCAGCCCCACCTCGCTCGGCCTCGAACTCGGCACGGGCGCGGTCATCGGCGGCATCATCGGCTTCGCCGCGAAGAAGGTGGCGAAGCTCATCGCCGTGATCGTCGGTCTCGAACTCGCGCTGTTCAAGTTCCTCGAATCCCGCGGCATCCTCGCGGTCGACTGGGAGCGCCTCGGCGCGAACTTCCTCCAGGCCAGCGACGCCGCGTCGTCCAGCACGCCACCGTCCTGGCTCGCCTCCATCCTCTCCACGCTCTCCATCAGCGCGGGCTTCGCCGGCGGGTTCTTCCTCGGGTTCAAGAAGGGATAGCTCCGGGTCGTGGCGCCGATCGCCCGACCGGCGCGCGATCCTCGGCGACTGTTCCTCGAACGAGCGCTCGGCTACGCGTCGCGCTCGCCGAAGTCCGTCGCGACGATCACCGTCTCGTCGTCGTCCTCGGCCGCGAACCACAGCAGGTCGAAGCTGTGGCCGTCGACCGTCGCGTCCTCCTGGATGCGGTACCGGTCCTGGAGGTCGGCGAGCGCGTCCTCGTCGTCATCGTCGTCGACGGTCGGGCGGCCGATGGGCGTCGACCGCAGGTCCGCCTCCAGTTGCTCCGCGAAGTTCACCGGCACGTAGGCGTCGTCGTACTCGTCGTCGGTGAAGTAGAGCCGGACCATCTCCGTTGGCCCCTCGGCCCACGGCGTCACGTACTGGCCGTCGTAGAACAGCTCGAACTCCACGCGGTCGTCGGGGACGCGCTCCGCGAGTTCCTCGGGCGCGTCGTCAGTCTGGAATCTGGTCAGATGGCGAACGTCGGCCTCGTCGACTGTAGCTTCCTCGCTCATGGTTTCTGGTGGTACGGGTCGATCGTGCGGCTGTACCACGAACCGCAACGCGGGTTGCCGCCCGCCGGTAATGAGGGCGTTGACGGTTTCGCGCGGTCACCGGAGGTTACTCGCGACCGGTCCCTGGCGGTGCCGGTCCCCGGCAGTTACGTCCGGCGTATCGAGCGACGCACGGGGGTAAGTCGACGTTGCGGGGCGCGACGGAGCGTGACGGTCACCGCGTGCTCAACTCGTCCTTGTCCTTCACCACGCGCGTCTCCGCTTCGCCGCTCGTCACCTCGTTCACGAGGTCGTAGAAGTCGTTCTGCATCCCCGCCGGGAACGTCACGACGCCGATCCACGAGCCGTCGGCCTGCCACTCCTCGCGCTCCAGGTCGCCGAACTCGCGGACCTTCGCCTGGCCGCTGCCCGCGTAGTCCGCGGGCAGCTGGGCCGCGACCGTGATCTCGTCGAACCGGATGGGGATGACCGGCCGGAGCGCGTCGAGCGCGTCGTCCACCTGCGTCTCCACCGGCTCCATCGGGTCCACGGTGAACCCGGCCTCCTCCAGCGCGCTCTCGATGCGGTCCGGCGGATGCGGCGCGTCGTCCATCTGCGGGTTCACGGCGTTGCGCGTGATGGTGTTCACCAGCTGCTTGCGCTTCTGCTCCTGGATGCGGCGGCGCTGCTCGGCCGTGATCTGTATCTCGCCGCGCTTGATGACCTCCGGGATTATCTCCAGGGGCTCCGTGGTGTCGAACACCTTCTCCAGGTCCTCCTCGGCGGGCCGGTCGCCGCGACCTGCGTTCTCGAACACGTCGCGGGCCGCGATCACGTCCTCGAGGTCGCCGTCGAACTCGTCGCGTTTGATCTCGAGAGCGGCGTCGGGGTCCACCAGCACCTCGAATCGCGCGCCGTGGGATTCGAGTCGCGCCGTCACCGCCTCGTCGAGCGAAATCATACCCGGGGGTTACGCGCGGTGTGTAAAAGATGTTTCCCGCCGACCGGAAACGCGAAAAAGCGCGGGCGTCACTCCTCGGGTTCGGACTCGGTGCCGTCGAGTCCACCGAGATACTCGGCGATCTCGTCGTTGGTGAGTTCCATGAACTCCTCGGTCTCCGCGTCGACCGTGGCGACGCCGACGCCCTCGGGCGTCAGGCCCTCGTCTTTCACCCGGGCGAGCGCGCGGAGCGCGAGGTCCACGGCGTCCTCCATCGAGATGTCCTCCGTGTACTCCTCCTCGAGGTAGCTCTGGAGGTCGGACCGGTCGGAGCCGATCGCGAGCGCTTTCCACTCGTACGGCGTGCCCGACGGGTCGGTCTCGTAGAGCCGGGGCTCGCCGTCCTCGATGCCGCCGATGATGAGCGCGACGCCGAACGGCCGCGCGCCGCCGACCTGCGTGTACTGCTGGATGTGGTCCGTGACCTCCTTCGTCAGCGTCTCCACGCCGATGGGCTCGCCGTAGCGCAGGCGGTTGATCTGCGCCTGGCGGCGGGCGAAGTCGATGAGCTGGCGCGCGTCCGCGACGTGGCCCGCCGACGCGATGCCGATGTGGTCGTCGGCCTTGTGGATCTTCTCCACGGAGGTCTGCTCCATCAGATCCGAGCGGATGAACTTGTCCACCACGAGCACGACGCCGTCCTGCGCCCGGATGCCGATGCTCGCGGTTCCCCGCTTCACCGCTTCGCGTGCGTATTCGACCTGGTACAACCGTCCGTCCGGGGAGAAGATGGTTATCCCCCGGTCGTATGCCTGCTGTTGGGCTTGTCCCTGCATAGTATCACTCGATATCGAGTCGTGTCGCTCCCGTGTACGAGCCGTCGGTCCGGACGTCAAGGAGTCCGTCCCTCGCCGTAGCCCGCCGGTCGGCGTCGTCGAACACGACGTTCGTGTCCCTCACTTCTGCCGGGCTTCGTAAATACTTTTCCTCACAGGCCCGGACCGTGCCACTTACACCGGTTACGGTCGTCCGCACGGACCGGCCGTTCACCTCGTGGACGCACGCGACGGCGGCGCGCGCGTCCGCGACGGTGTCGCGACGCGTCCGCACCACTGCGGTGCCGACGCCGTCGCCGAACGAGGCGTCGAGCACTGTGAGGTCGGCGTCGGCACTCCCCGGATCGCCGAGCAGGCTGCGGCCCGCGAACCAGAGTTCGCGCTGGAGGTCGCGCCGCGAGAACTCGGCGTCCGGCCAGGACTCCAACTCGACGGCGAGATACCGCCATCGGGGTCGGAGATGCTTCGGGAGGTGTCTCATCCGACGTACGTGGTGGTTCGGCTCCGGGGGTTTGAGTGTGGCGTTCCCGGCGCGAGAGACGGAAACTGGATTTCGGGTGGTCGATTGTGCCCTCCCGGCCGCTCCGTCCCGTTCTGCCCAGCCCGTCCGTTCACTTCACCATTTGTCAAGGCTGGCAGCACGCCACTGCCATCCACGTAGCAGTTTCACCATGTCACGACTGGAATAACAGCCCGAAAGCCCTCGCGCGCTACGCTCCCGGGACTCGCTGCGCTCGGTCGTTCGCCTGCGGTGCTTGTTCCGACAGACGGTCCTGCTCGGGCCTGCGGCCCTCCGCGGGCTGCGACTGTCGTCGCTCGCCTCACTGCGTTCGGCTCGCCGTCGTCCGGGTTCGCGTAGCGCGCTCGCCCTTTCGTTCCACCAGGGCGTTGGATGCCCATCCGGCCTGAGCAACATCGACTGCTCGGTTCGTTCCGTTGCTCACGCCCGTTCGGCAACGAGCACGCCGACCTGGTCGTGGATGCGCTCGACGGCGGTCAGGGCGAAACCAGCGTCAGTAAATGCGTCGGCCAGCACGCCGACGGTCGCGGGGTCGTCCACCTCGGGGCTGTAGAACGGCTCGCTCGGGTCCGCCTCGGCGAACAGCATCACGTCGCCGAGCACGAACCGGCGCGCGCCGATGTCCGCGATGACTTGGATGGCGTCGCGCTTCTCGTCGTCGGAGAGGTGGTGCATGGCGAAGTTCGACACGACGATGTCGGCCTCGTCCACGTTCTGGGACTGCGTCCCAGAGCCTGCCGAGCTTTGCTCGGCAACGTTCGGCTCCCGGAACGTGCCCTCGCCGAACTCGACGTTCTCGACGCCCTGCTCGGCGGCCTTCTCGCGGGCGCGCTCCATCATCCCCTCGCTGACGTCGCGGCCGACGACCCGGCCGGCGTCGGGCGCGAGGCGGAGCGCGATGGCTCCGGTGCCCGTGCCGAGGTCAAGTACGGTGTCCTCCGGGCCGGGGTCGGCGTGTCGGACGACGAGTTCGACCGCCGCCTTGTACTCCTCGGACTTGTCGTCATCGTAGCTGTCCGCCTTCTCGTCGAATCGCGCGGCGTGCTCCTCAGCCGTCCTCTTCATACCTGCCGCGTTTCACGCCCGGCGCAATGAACTCGTCGGAGAGGCGCTCGCGGTTGCGCTCGGCGAGCCGACCCCACTCCGCCAGTCCCGTGCGTACCTGGTCCTCGCTGAACCCGATCTGCTCGCCGACCGCGACGAGGTCGCGCGGCGACCGGAGTTCGAGGTGCGAGTCGGGGGCGGCGCTCACCACGAACGGCGGCTCGTACTGCTCCACGAGTTCACGGAGCTTCCGGAGTCCCTGGAGCGCGCGCACCCGGCTGCCGCCCGACGCCCGCAGCACGCGCGAGAGGTCGAACCCCAGCCGCACGCCGTGGTCGGCGGCGGCGCGCGCGAGCACGTGGTTCACGTCGCCGTCGCCCGCCATCGGGTCGGCGAGCACGTCCACGGCGTCGGACTCCACCGCGAACCGGTTCATGGCGGGCGAGCCGCCGCGCACGGCGACGACTGCGTGCTCCGGCCGGAAACTGCCGAGGTAGCCGCTCGCGCGCTCGCGGTCCGCGACCGCGATCTCCACGCCGCGCACCACGTCCACGCCGTACGCGTCGCTGACGGCGGCGGCGTCGTACTCGGAGCGGGCGTCGTGGCGGCTCCGCACGACGACGCCGTCGAACCCGAGGTCCGCCGCGGTCGCCGCGAAGCGCGCGACGGTCGAGTCGCCGTCGGGCGCGGCGCGTACGGCTTCGTACATGCGCGGAACAAAGAGGGGGTGTACCAAGAGGCGTGCGGTTCAGTGCGCGGCGAAACCGTCGATGACGCCGTCGCAGTCCGGGCAGGACACGAACGAACTGCCGGTGGATTTCCCGCCGGGCGGGCCGCCGCCGCGGACGGTAGTGATGGTGGTGGAGCCGTTGAGTTCGGAGCCGCAGTAGGGGCACTCTTGCATGGTACTCACCACGTTACGTGGTAACGCTTGTCTCTGGGGGTCTGTGTCCCATAAGCCTTGCGTCCGGACAGTCGGACCGGAACTGGACTCCCGGGCCGGCCGGAACGGAAACACGCAAACGCGTCGGCTCCGAACCCTGACGGGATGCGCGTGGTTTCGGCGGCGACCGGATCGCTCGCGCCGTCCGAGCGGTCCGCCGACGAGGGCGAGCGTGGCGAGCGCGACCTCCGGGCCCAGCTCGACGCCGGTCTCGACCTCGTCGCCGCCGGTCCCGACGACCACGACAGCCTGCTCGCGGGACCGCTCGCCGAGCATCCGGGCACCCGGCCGGGCGACCCCGAGCCGTACCCGTACGGCGACCGTTCCTTCCGACCGCCGGTCGTCACCGGCGACCCCGCGCCCGACGGTTCGACGGCGGCCACGGTCGGAGCCGCCGCCGAAATGCTCCGCGAACGCGGCTCCGACCCCGGCGAGCGACTCCGGGCGGTGCTGCCGGGGCCGTACACGCTCGCCGGCCTCGCGCGCGACGTCCACCACGACGACCCTGCCGACTTTCTCGACGCCGTCGCCGGGTTCCTCGCTGCCGAGGTTCAGGCGCTCCCGCCGGTCGGCGCGGTGGCGCTGCTCGAACCACGGCTCGTCGCCGACCCGCCCGGCGACGGCGCGGACGCACGCGCGAGCGGCGCCGTGGACGCCGTCGCGGACGCGGCGGACGCTCCGGTCGTCGTCCACTGCCCCGGCGGCGCGCTCGGCGAGACGGTCCACGCGCACCTGCTCGACGCGGACGTGGCCGCGGTCGGCTACGACTTCACCGCCGACCACGACGCCAACCTGTCGCTCGTCGCCGAGTTCGGCACCGCGGACGCCATCGCGCTCGGCGTCGTGGATGCGCGCGACCCAGCGGTCGAGTCTGCGGACGCCGTCCGCGAGCGCCTGGCGTGGGTGCTCGACTCGCTCCCGCCCGCGATGGCGCTCGAGACGGTGTATGCCGTGCCGGGCGACGCGCTCCACGGGATGCCGTGGCCGGCGACCGAGGGGAAGCTCCGTGCGCTCGCCGAGGGGGTCGCGATGTGGCGCGGCGACGAGTGACGGAAGCCGACCATTAGCCGGCCATACGAACGTCTGTTCGTGCGAGTGGCCGTATGAACGCCCGTTCGAACGAGCCGCCATCTGAACATATGAAAATACGTTCAGATAGGTCGGTGAAACCCTGTCACGTGACGTGAACGGCGTGCTGAAGATAGGGCGCGTTTTCAGCACTTCGGAAACGTCGGCCCTATCCAGATGATTGGGGCTGGATGGGGGTGCCGTCCGGCTGGAGAACCCACCACACGTCGCCGACGCCCTGGCCGTTGGCGTCGCCCGGCGCTTGATCCTCGGCGAAGTGGTACAGCGGCCAGCCGTTAGCGGCGACCTGGGTCGTCCCGTCCTCGCGTTCGAACGTGGTGAGGTCCGCCTCGACCGCCTCGCCGGCGGTGGGTTCGTCCTCGACAGTGAGCGGCGGCCAGGCCTCGGCACAGTCGTCGTGACAGGCGCTCGCCCCCTCGCCCTGGGTGTCGTTGTCGAACATGTACACCGTCAGCTCCTCGGGACCGACCAGGATATCGCCGTACTCGTCGTGTTCACGGAGTTGGACGGCCGGTGTCTCGTGGTCCTCCGGAAGGGTGTCACCGAAACGATCGACGTCGCCGAGCACGTCCTCGAACGACACCGACCCCTGTTCCTGAATCGTCGAAGGGTCGATCACGGGTGCGTCGAGAACCTCTTGGGGCGTCAGCCACGCCCACACGGCGCCGTCGTTTTGCTCGCGGAACTCGTTGAGTTCGAACTCGAGCCCCCCTCTGTTCCACGGCGGGAAGAGGTCGCCCTCCTCCCAGTCCTCCCAACTCTCCGCCACCGAGGGCGGGTAGTCCGTCTCGTCAGGATCGCCGACGACGATCCGCATATTCATGCCGAACACGTGATGAGGCGCACAGAACAGGTCGTACACGCCCGCTTCCTCGAATCGGTAGAGCCAGGCTCCGTCCTCGTTCACGACCGGCGACGAAAACGGCGGCGTGTTCTCCGGCACTCGCTGCTGGAAGCCGTGGCCGGGATGGTAGGCCGTGATAGTGTGCTCGGGTGACTCGTACGTAAACCGTACGACGTCGCCACTGTCCAGGTGCAGGCCCGTCGGCTCGAAGTGGGCGTAGAACGATGCGTGGTCGGTCCCGGGCTCGTTGAGCGTTATGTGTAGCTCGACCTCCCGATTCGGTTCCACCCCCTCCGGGATGATGTTGGCATCGGACGTCGAAAGGCCGAACTGCGGGTCGATGTTCGCCGGGTCGGATTCGCGGTCATCGTCGTCCTGACCACTGTCGTCATCCTGTGCAGCTGCGACGCCACTGCCCATCGAGAGCGCGGTGCCGGCACCGAGCGTTTTCAGGAGCGGTCGCCGCCCGAACCCAGGCAGGTCTATCGGTTCGTCGCTTGATTCCTCTGTCGTATCCTCGTTGGGTGCTGTCATTGTATCCCCGGTCACTCGCCCCCGCCGCGTCGTGGTAGACGCACAACGTGGGGGTAAAGCAACACGATTGTTGGATTATTCACTGCGAACGTTAACTCCGGGTGGCGGAGAACCCATTGCGCATTACGGGCGAAGCGTTGACGTGTTGGATTGGGGACGGAAACAGAACGCGAGTAGATAGTCCAGCCGTGGTAATATATGACAAAGGGTAGTAGGCTCGCCGCATCTATTTGTCGAATGGCCGCTGGTGCACCGATAGAATGGTAGCCCGCAGGCGTTCTACGGGCGCCGGGCTGCTGCGGTCGGGGCCGGCGCTCGCCGCGTCCCGGCTATCGCTCGTCCCTGCCGATAGATGCCTGCCGGTAATCGACGGCCGGACGAAGAATCCGAGTGGTCGGGCGCTACTGCTGGTTCCCGCGCCGGCGGTGGCTCGCGCCGTGGCGGGACCGGTCGGCCTCCTGCCGATGGTCGCCACCATGGCGCTCTCCCTGCCTGTTGACGCCGCGGCCCTGCGGACTCCGCCGCTCGCCCGTCTCGTGGTGCCGGCCCTGCCGACCCTGCTGGCGGCCCTGCTCGCCCTGCTGCCGACGGCCGCCGCGCTCGAAGCCCTGCTGGGTCTCCCGGGTCTGGCGGCCCTGGCCGTACCTGCGCCGAGCCTGGTGGTGCTGGCCCTGCTGGCCACGGTGATGTCGCTGCTGACCGCGCTCCTGGCTCTGTTGGCCCTGATGCCGGCCCTGCTGGCGCTGACTCGGCCCGCTCCCCATCCACTGACCGCCCTGGTGCTCGCTCGTGTAGTGGCCACCCTGGCGCTGCCGGTCCTGCTGGCCGTGCCGTCCCTGCCGGCCCCGA
>CAZYYH010000038.1:0-13449 GCA_964651725.1 uncultured Halobacteriales archaeon
GTACGAGCAGGTCCAGCAGGGCCGGTTCCGCGAGTTCTACCAGACGAACGTCGACATCTTCGGGTCCGCGGAGCCGGAGGCCGACGCCGAGATCCTGGCGTACGCGGCGGACGCGATGACCGGCCTCGGCCTCTCCGCGGACGACTTCGAGTTCCGGGTGAGCCACCGCGACATCCTCGGCGGCCTCCTGGCGTCGCTCGGGGAGGTCGTGGACACCCGCGCAGCCATCCGCGCGGTGGACAAGAGCGCGAAGATCGACCGCGCGGAGTACCTCGACCTGCTCGCGGCCGCCGGCCTCTCCTACGACGAGGCCGAGGAGTTCGACGCGCTCCTCGACGTGGGCGAGGATGCCCTCGACGAACTCGTGGCGTTCGCGGAGACCGACCGCGTCGAGGACGCCGTGACGAATCTCCAGGCGGTGCTCGACGCCGTGGCGGACTTCGCCGCGAGCGAGTACTGCACGCTCTCCCTCGAAACCGCGCGTGGTCTCGACTACTACACCGGCACCGTGTTCGAGTGCTTCGACTCCACGGGCGAGGTGAGCCGGTCGGTGTTCGGCGGCGGCCGGTACGACGACCTCATCGAGAGCTTCGGCGGCCAGCCCACCCCGGCGGTCGGCGTCGCGCCCGGTGCCGCACCGCTCTCCCTCCTCATGCAGCGCGCGGGCGTCTGGCCGGAAGACGCCCTCTCGACGGACTACTACGTACTCCAGATCGGCGACACTCGCCCGGTCGCCGCGCGCCTCGCCCGCGACCTGCGCGAGCGCGGGAACGTCGTGGAGACCGACGTCTCCGGCCGGAGCTTCAACGCGCAGATGAGCTACGCCGACGGCGTCGGCGCGGAAACGGTCGTCATCGTCGGCGAGCGCGACCTCGCCGACGGCAACGTGACGGTGAAGGACATGGCCTCCGGCGACCAGACCCAGGTGCCGGTCGACGAGTTCCCGGGTGACCGGGACAGCCCGCGGTACGACGACTTCGCGTGACCTGACGGTGCGCCCTTCTCCTGGAGCGCGACGACGAGGAGTACCTCCCGGACGAGATTCTGTCGTTACCAGCGCCGCTCACGTTCACACGACTTCTGATCGCGTTCGCGCTGGTCGCCGCCGCCGTCGATTTCGCCCGGATTGGATACGTGGACACGCCCGTACCCCACAACTATCCAGTGTTCGTGGGGGTCGCGTACTTCGTCGCGGTCGCCTGGGTTCTCAGGCGGATGTTCCGCCTGTTCGTCTCCGTGAAGTGGGAGCTGGTCGAACTCGCCGAGCGCACGTCCGTGAATGACGTGGTGGACATCGACGTGTACGACGTGCCGCCGGAGACCATCCGCGAGGAGATAGACGAGGTCATCGGGTGGGCGTTCCACCCCGTACTGATCCTCGGCGGGGCGGTCGTCGGTGGGTTGTTCGCGGTCGGCGTGATGTCGCTGCTGGACGTGTTCGATGCGTACCCGTACGTCGCCATGAACTTCGTGTACGGTGCGGGTCACGGCCTCTTCTACGCGCCGATAGTGGGAGCAGTGCTACTCGTCTATCGGATCTCGAACGAGTACATCACCGACATCGACCTCCTCGACCCTGATGGTGTCGGCGGTTACCGGGAAATCGGGGAGGCTATCGTCTCTTTGATCGTATACGGTGTGTTTCTGGCAACTATCGATTTCGTCATCCTGTCGAGCGTCTCGTTCATCGGACGGCCGCTGTTCCAGGCTGCCGTCTTCGTGCTGTACGTAGCGATGCTGGTGTTCCTGCTGGGACTCGCCGTCTTCGGCGTGTGGCAGCTTCGTCGTCGACTGCTGACGATCCGCGAACTGAAGACGGCGAAGATGCGCGAGCAGTTCACCGCCGTCGAGACGGCGTTCTGGTCGAAGCAGAAGAGCGAGGAGAGCACGCAGGAGGAGGCAGTGAACATCGTGACGATGTACGCGATGTTCCAGCAGCTTCACGGCAT
Organism: uncultured Halobacteriales archaeon; assembly: GCA_964651725.1. Lineage (GTDB taxonomy): Archaea > Halobacteriota > Halobacteria > Halobacteriales > Halobacteriaceae > CAZYYH01. Next base: position 1,950 of record CAZYYH010000038.1, read on the forward strand.
GGCGCTCTGGCCCATCGACCTGCCGTCGCTGGCACGGCTCGTCCTGAGCTTCTCCACGTCGCTGCTGGTCGCCGCGGTCGAGTGGGGCTACGTCCAGCTTCCGCAGTTCACCGTCTCGATCCCAACGTAGCGCGACTCACAGCCAGAGCGCGACGGCGAGCGCGAGTACGGCCACCAGCAACAGCAACACGGCGGCGACGGGCACGCCGGAGAGCGGGAGGGCGGCGGCGGCGAGGGCCGCGCCGACGGCGAGCGCGCCGACGACGGCGGACGCGCCGACGTGCGCGATCTCGACGCGAGCGGTGACGCCGTCGCGACCGACCTGCCGGCCGAGGCTGACGGCGTTCTCACCGGCGTCCCACGCGAGGACGGCGAGTGCGGTGGCGGCGAGCAGGTGGGCGGAGTCGGCTCCGTAGACGAAGCCGGACGAGAGCACGCCGACGACGACGCACGCGACGCCGACGGCGAGCAGGCGGCGCGCGCGAGGTTCGAGCGGAGCGAGAACCTCGAAACGCCGCGGGGCGACGAGGCCGGCGGCGATCGCGGCCGCGCCGACCATCCCGGGGACGAGTTCGACGCGGAAGCTGACGCGCGCGGGCTGGGTCGCGCCGATCGCGAGCGCGGCGGCGACGGCGAGCCAGCCGGCGACCGCCGGGAGGGCGGCCCACGGCTCGTCGCGGCGGGCGGCGGCGAGGACGACGGCGAGGCCGACGGCTTCGAGCGCGAGCGCGCCGAGCTGTGCCGGGCGGTGGGCGACGACGGCGGTCGCGGCGAGGGCGGCGAGGACGGCGACGGCGCTGCCGACCACGGCCGGTCGGTGATCCGGGACGGCTACGCTCCGGGTGGCAGTCACGGCCGCACCTCCCGGATGCGGGCGACGGCGGCGGCGAGCGCCTCGCCCGGCTGCCAGTCCACGACGGTGACGCCTGCGCCCCGTAACTCGGCGACGCGGTTGCGGCGCTCGACGGTGGCAAGAGTGCCGCCGGCGTCGCCGACCCCTTCGCCGCCCTCGTTCACGGCTCGCTCCGCTCGCCGCTCACCGTTCCGAGGTTCTCGCTCCGCTCGAACCTCGCCCGTCGGGTCGGGGCTGACGACGGTGCAGTCGCGCTTGCCGGCGAGCCGCCGCGCGGCAGCCGTGGCGTCGTCGTCGGCGAGCGGCGTGAACAGCACGACGGCGGTGTCGGCGTCGAGCCGCGACCGGAGGGTGGCGAGCTGCGCGTCGAGGTCGGCGTCGTCGTCCGGCCGCGCCGAGAACGCGGAATGGCGCGCGAGGAGGGCGCGGGCGCGGACGCGGTGGCCGGAGCCGACGCCCGGCGGCAGCCAGGCGTCGCCGGGGCCGAGGCCGGCGACGCCGACGCGGTCGCCGTCGCGAGCGATACCGCCGACTACCTGCTCGGCGGCGGCGACGGATCGCGCGACGGCGTGCGGTTCGTCCGGCTGGCCGACGTACGCGGCCCGGCGTGCGTCCACGCAGACCACGACGGAGGATGCGCGGTCCGGCCGGAACTCGACGGTGGTGAGGTCGCCGGTACGCGCGAACCGCTTCCAGTCCACGCGCGACCGGGGGTCGCCGCGCCGGTACTCGCGGGTGCGCTCGAACTCGACGCCCTCACCGGCGTCGGCGGCGGGGTGGAGGCCGGCGGCGGGGCTGTTCGCGCTCCGTGCGGGTGCGGCGGCTCCCGCGTGGCACTCGACGGTGGTGTCGGCGGCGACCGTGGCCTCGACCTCGGTGCCGCCGCTCGCGTCGCGCGCGAGCACCGTCGCGGGGTCGAATCGGTGGGTGCCCTGGTCGGCCGCGACGGTGTAGCGCCACGTCGCGGTCGCGCCCGGCCGGAGGGTGGTGGCGTGCCGCGGCGTCCCCTCAACGACGCGGAGCATCGCGGGGACGCCGTCGACGAGGCGGAGGTCGGGGAGCGTCGCGTCGCCCTCGTTCCGGATGGTGACCGCGACCTCTACCTCGTCGCCGGGTGCCGGCGTCGCGTCGCTCACCGTGCGGTCGAGCGCGAGGTCCGGGTCGGGCGGGCCGACGACGCGCGGATACGCGGCGTACACGACGCCGACGACGCCCGCGAGCAGGACGAGCGGGCGCTTCCCGGCGACCCCGACCGCGAACGCCGCGAGCGCGACGGCGACGACGCCCCGCCAGCGGTCGGTCCGGCGGACGGTCACGTCGACCCCTCCGCGACCGACTCGACTTCCCTCGCGGTCCGGCGCACGCCGCGCTGGAACCGCGACTCGCCGCGCGCGAGTCCCGGGAGTTCCGTCCACCGGGAGGGCGGCGACCGGAGGAACCCGGCCGCGACCGCGTCGTCGGTCCACGAGCCGTCGTCGACGCGTTCGCGGGCGGCCTCCCGCGAGCAGCCGTCGGCGCGCGCCACCGTCTCGACCGCGGCGTCGCGGAGTCGGCGGTGGGTACGCCGACGGACGGCGGGGTCGAGCCGCGCCGTCACGCCGCCGCGACCCCCGAGCACGCGGTCGAGGTCCGCGCCCGGCGGTTCGCCGACGGGGACGCCCTCGGGCGAGGGCGGCGTCGCCTCCGTGACGCCGCGCGCCGCGACGAGCGTGACCGCGCCGACGCACGCGAGGACGCCCGCGGCCGCGAGCGGCACGACGAGCAGGTAGTCGTTCCCGGCGACCGCGAGCGCAGCCGCCACCGGTACGAGGTCGGCGACGCCCGGCGCGACGATGGCCGCCGCGCCGACCGCGAACGCCGCGAGGCCGACCACGGCCGTGGCGGTGCGCGCGCGCATCACCGTCCTGCCTCCTCGTTGCGCTCTGCGGGTTCTCCGCCATCGGTCCCGTACCGCGCGTCGAGCCGGTCGAGCGCGCGCCGCACCCGCCGCCGTCGCTCCTCCGTCTCGTCGTCGCCGCCGTACCGCACCGACTCGAACGCGCGCGTCACCGTCGTCACCGCGTCAGCGTCCAGCCCCGCGTCGACCGCCGCAGACGCCCACTCGCCGGGCGTGCGCGTCTTCGGGTCGTCCGCGTCGACGCGACGCACCAGCTTCAGCCACGCGCGCTCGACCTCCGAGTCCGGGTCCGCGTCGCCGAACGCCGGCCCGGACTCCGCGTCGTCGGAGCCGAACCGGTCGGCGTACCGGTAGACGAGCGCCGCGGCTACCGCGAGCGCCGCGAGCAGGGCGAGCAGCGCACGCCAGTTGCGCTCGTCCGGCGGGGGCGGCTGGCTCCCCGAGCCATCGCTGGAACTCTCGCTCCGCGTGGTCTGCTTCTGGTTCGCTGCAGACTCGGTCTGTGCCGCCGACTCCGCCTCCGCTTGCGTCGTCACCTCGTGCTGTGCCTCCGACTCCCCTGGGTTCGACGCCGACGAGTCCTCGCCGGAGTCGCTCGGCTTCGGGCGGACGTCGCCCCGTCCCTCCCGGGACACCACCTCGTCGCGGAGCGACTCCAGCGAACTCTCGCCCACCGGCAGCCGGTCGAACTCGGGGTCGACCATATCCTCGGGGTCCGTCGATAAGGACTCGAACCCGTCGGCTGCGGCGGCGACGGCGACGACGCATGCAAGCGCGAGCGCGACTGACGTGACGGTACGTGTATCTACGTGCATCCCACCCCGTCGCCCCGGTCGTTGCCGGCCGCCCCCCGTGTCGACCGCGGTCGGCCGGGACCGGGACGGTCTGACCCGAAGTATCGACGTGGTGGCGGATAACGCTTCCGGGCGTCGGGGTCGAGTAGGAGGCGGTTTACAATACTGGTCGGTGTGGCCGCGCCCGAACTCGCCGACAGTCCCAACCGTCCCACCGACGTAGCCACGGTATGGACTACCCGCCGCCGGTCGAACCCGGCGACACCGTCGCCGTCGTCGCGCCCTCCCACGCGCCGCCCGAGCGCGGCCTGGAGCGCGGCATCGAGCGCCTCCGCTCCGTCTTCGACCTCGACGTGGAGGTGTTCGACACCGCGACGCGCGACACCCGGTGGCTCCGCGACCACCCCGACGCTCGCGCCGCCGACGTGAACCGGGCGTTCCGCGACGAGAGCGTGGCCGGCGTCGTCGCCGCGTTCGGCGGCAACCGGGAGGTCCAGATACTCGACGGCGTCGACCGCGACGCGCTCCGCGACGACCCGAAGCGCTTCCTCGGCGCGTCCGACAACACCCACCTCCACCTCCTCCTGAACCGGCTCGGCGTCGTCTCCTTCTACGGCGGCACCGTCTTCCCCGATCTCGCCGCCGACCCCGAACTCCACCCCTACACCGAGCGGTACGTCCGTCGCGCGCTCCGCGCCACGCCGTTCGGCGACGCCGCACCCGCCTCCGAGTGGACCGACGACTACTACGACCTCGACGACGGCGGCCCCCGCGAGTGGTTCCCCTCCGACGGCTGGCACTGGCACGACCCCGGCTCCGCCCGTGGCACCGTCGCCGGCGGCTGCTTCGCCATGCTCGAGTCCCAGCTCATGCTCGACGACGGCATCTTCCCCGAACTCCTCGCCCCGGGCGACGTGCTCGCCGTCGAGACATCGGGCGAGACGCCCGAGCACGCCGAGGTCGAGCGCTTCTTCACCGTGCTCGGCGAGCGCGGCGTCCTCGACGACCTCGGCGCGGTGCTCCTCGGCCGACCCGAGACCCCGAAGGGATCGACCGAGGACCGCGACCGCTACCGGCGCGAGCAGCGACAGACCGTCGCGCGCGTCACCGACGAGTACGCCGGCTCCCTTCCGGTAATCTCGGGCCTCGACTTCGGTCACGCCGCCCCCACCCTGCCCATGCCGATGGGCGCACCCGTGGAGATCGACGGAGAGGAGCGGACGATTCTATTCCCGGACGTGGAGTGAAGTCGGTCAACTGACGGCGATAGCCGGCCGACCATCCGCCCCCTGGCGGACTGAAAGGGCGAGGCCGCTCCGGGAAGCCGGACGATGCAAGGACCGCAGGCGAGGGAGCGGAGCGACCGAGCCGAGGACCGCAGCGAGTCCCGCGACCGGAGCGGCCGAGGGCTTTCGAGGCGGTCAGGACACCGGCAACAGCACCCGAACCCCAAACAAACACTCCTAGCGCCGGAACATACTTCTCGCCTCGCCGAGACGAGAGAGGCGTGTCCCTCGCCTCCGCCCTCCTGGTCCGGGGTGTCCACGTCCTCGCGGTCGCGGTCGCGCTCGGCGGCGCGCTGCTGACGTGGCTGTCCCTCCGAACAGACGCCGATCCGACGTTAGCCACTGTCTACGAGTGGCTGTGCTGGGGTGCGCTCGGCGTCGTCGCCATGACCGGCGTCGGCAACCTCGGCGCGCTCGCGCCGGCCGTCCCGGGCCCCGACACCTCGTGGGGCCTCACGCTCGTCGTGAAGCTCGTCGCAGTCGTCGGGTTCCTCGCGCTCTCCGTCGCGCGCACCGGCGCGGTCGTCCGGGCGCGCGCCGACCGCGACGACTCCCCGGCCGTCGCCTCCTCCGGGGCCGGTCTTCGCGCGCTCTACGCCGCGACCGCCGGCTACCTCGTCGTCCTGCTCGCGCTCGCGGAGGTGCTCGCGCATGGCTGACGGGCCGGACGACGCCCCGGGCGACGCCGCCGCCGAGTCCGCCGACCGCCCGCCGCTCCCCGCCGACCCCCTGCTCGCGTGGGCGCTCGGCGGCTTCCACGCCGCGCTCCTCGTCGCCGTCGGCGTCCTCGCGATCCACCTCGACGGCCGCGCCGGCTACCTCCTCCAGGGACTCTCCACCGCCGCCGGCCTCGCCGCGTACGTCTTCCTCTGGGCGACCGCGTGGTGGGCGGTGCGGGCGTGGCTCCGCGACGGCGGCGCGCTCCTCGACGGCCTCAAGTGGGGGACGGCGAACGCCCTCGTCGTTTTCGCAGGCGGCTACGTCGTCGTCTTCCTCCCGCTCGCCGCAAACGGCCCGTCGGCGATTCGGCTGCTCGTGGTCGCGCTCGGCGTCGGCGCGCTCGTCGCCGTCACCGTCGGCGCGCTCGTCGGCGCGCTGTTCGCGCTGATCGACCACGGGTTGCTGCGTCTCGGACGACGTTTCGTGTCGTGAGTCGGCAGCTGGTTCCCCGACAGTCGGGTGACCTACCACGCTGCAACCGGCCGACCGTTCGCTTCCCCTGGCGGACTTCGAAAGCCCTCGCCTGTTCGCCCTTTTGAAGTCCACCAGGATGCCGATGGTCGAGCAGGCGATCGCTGCCGGTTGACCGTCTTCCTCATCTCCCCGTCCGAACCACTAAACCCGCTGGCTCACAACTCGACTTCGTATGCGAGCGTTCCGGATGGCGTACGACGGCCGTCCCTTCTACGGCTTCCAGCGCCAGCCGGACGTGCCGACGGTGGAGGACGCGATCTTCGACGCGCTCCGCGATCTGGGAATTCTCGACGCGGACGCGGACAAGCCCGAGGGGTACGCGGCGGCGGGGCGGACGGACGCGGGCGTGTCGGCGGTGGCGCAGACGGTCGCGTTCGAGTGTCCGGACTGGTGTCGGCCGCGCGCGCTGAACGGCGAACTCCCAGCGGGCGTGCGCGCGTGGGCGGCGGCGGACGCGCCGCCGGAGTTCCACGCGACGCACGACGCCTGGGAGCGCGAGTACACCTACCACCTGTACGCACCGGATACGGACGATTCCCGCGCACGCGACGCGCTCGCGGCGCTGTCCGGCCGCCACGACTTCCACAACCTCACGCCGGACGACTCGGGGACCGTCCGCGACCTCTCCGGCGACCTCCGGCGCGACGGCGACTTCCTCGTCGTCACCGTCCGCGCCGACGGCTTCCCGCGCGAACTCGTGCGGCGCGTCGTCTCGCTCGTCCGCGCGGTCGGGACGGGCGACGCGCCCGTCTCGAAGATAGACCGCGTCCTCGGGCCGGAGGTCGTCGACGGGCGAGAGGGCGTCCCGACCGCGCCCGGGTACCCGCTCGTGCTGACCGGCGTGGACTACGCCCTCGACTTCGCGGTGGACGACGAGGCCGCCGCCAGCGCCCGCGCGGTGTTCGTTGAGCGCCGGGTGGAGTGGGCGACGCGGGCGCGGGTGGCGGACACCATCGTGGACGACATCGAGGGGAGTTGACCGTCTCCAGTGTCGGTACGCGAAGGTTTATCCGTGAAGGCCGGACGAACCCTGCCCGTGATCCGACGACCGGTGGAGCGCGAACGAGGCGGGAGCCCGGCACACCGCGCTCCGACCGAGCGGTCGACGACCGTCCGTTTCGTGCCGGCTGCTCGCCCCGATTCTACCCGTAGCTACTCCCAGTCCGCGGGCCAGATTCCGGCCGCGCGCATCCCCTGCTCGAAGTCCGCGCCGCGGAGCCTGTCGCGGAGGTCGTCGGCGTCGACGGGGGGCACGTCGGCGTCGGCCAGTCCGACGACGAGATGCGCGGCGAGCATCGCGTGCTCGCGAAGGTTCCGGCTGTCGACCTTGTCGCGGGTGTCGGCGTGGGTGTGGCCCCAGCCGCGGCCGCGCTCCTCGGTGACGCTGTGGAGCTGGAGCGCGGGCACGCCCTCGCGGAGGAACGGCCAGTGGTCGCTGAACGGGTGGACGTGCTCGTCGATTTCGATGGGTCGGTCGGTCGCGTCCACGACGCGCTCCACGAGCGGCGCGAGCGCGTCCTCGGAGCCGTGCGTGAACGCGCGCACGGTGCGGTAGCGGCCGACGCCGTCGAGGTTCACGACGGCCGCCACGTCGTCGAGGTCGAGACTGCGGGCGAGCGCGCTCGCGCCGAGCAGCCCGACCTCTTCGCTGCCGACGCCGGCGAGTCGCACGCGGGCGTCGAGGACGCAGTCGGCGAGAACGTCGGCGAGCGCGACGAGTACCGCCACGCCCGCGCCGTTGTCCATCGCGCCCTCGGAGATGTCGTGGGCGTCGTGGTGGGCGACGACGACGATCTCCGGGCCCTCGTCGCTCCCCAGGACTCCGTGCGCGTTGTGGCTCGTGCCCGGTTCGGTGCTCGCGTCGACCTGAAGGTCCACGACGCCGCCGCGGTCGGCGTACTCGACGAGCCAGTCTCCGGTCTCCCGGCTCACGCCGACGCCCGGGATGGCGGCCTCCTCGTCGAACAGCAGCGAGCCGGTCGGCGGGAGCTGTCCGGGCTTGTGGTTCCGGAACACGAACGCGGCCGCGCCCGCGTCGATAGCGTGCCCGAACTTCTCCATCCGGTGGAGAAATCGGCCGTAGTCCGGCGGCGTCGTCGTGCTCGCCACCGCGACATTGCCGTTGAGGTCGGCGTCCGCGATCTCCTCGGGCGTTCCGTGGCCCACGTCCACGAGCGGCGCGCGCACGTCGCCGCCCGGCGAGTACGGGAGCGCTATCGCCTCGAACTCGCGCTCCGTCGGTTCGACGACGGTCAGGTCCGTGGAGCCACGCCGCCACGTCCGCATGTCGAACGCGTCAACCGTCACGTCCCGCACGCCAGCATCGCGGAGTTCCTCGGCGACCAGGTCCGCCGCCCGATGCTCACCCGGATGGCCGGCCATCCGGTCTGGGAGTTCCGCGAGGCGCGTCAGCGTCCGCCACGCGCGGTCGTCCGCCCACGCCCTACCCAGCGCGTCCGCCGGCACGTCCATACCCCGAGTCCGGCCCGGACCGTCAAAAATCCCGGCGTCGCGCCGACGGGACCGGTCGGGACCTCCATCCAGTATCAACAACGTAAAGCGCCCCACCGTTCAACGTCGGCACATGAGTTCCGTCCCCGAACGGAGCGATGTCGACCCCGAGTACAAGTGGGACGTCGAGAGCATCTTCGCTACCGACGACGAATGGGAAGCAACCTACGAAGCGGTCGAGGAGCGCCTCGACGACCTCCGCGAGTACGAGGGCCGCGCAACCGAGGACGGCGAGACGCTGCTCGCCGTCCTCGAACTCCGAGACGAGGTCGCCCGCCAGCTCGAGACCGTCTTCTCGTACGCGTCGATGCGCAGCCACGAGGACACGCGCGACCAGACGTACCAGGCGATGGCGAACCGCGCGAAGTCGCTCGCGGCCGACTACTCGAGCGCCACGAGCTTCCTCGAGCCCGCGATCCAGTCGCTCGACCGCGACGAACTCGACCGCATGATCGAGGAGACACCCGGACTGGAACGCTACGACCACCACCTCGACGACGTGCACCGGCTGAAGCCGCACACGCGCTCCGCGGAGGTCGAGAACGTCATCGCGGAGCTCTCCGAGGCCACGGGCGCGGCCGGCGACATCTACTCCATCTTCACGAACGCCGACCTCGAGTTCCCGCCCGCCGAGGACTCGGCGGGGAACGAGGAGGAGGTGACGCTCTCGAACGTCACCAACCTCTTGCGCCGGCCCGACCGCGAACTCCGACGGAACGTCCACGAGTCGCTGTTCGAGACGTTCGGCGAGTACGCCAACACCGTCGCCACCACGTACCGCAACAGCGTCACCGCGGACGTGAAGACGGCGCGGCTCCGGAACTACGAGACGGCGCGCGAGGCCGCGATGAACGGGCCGAACGTCCCGGTCGAGGTGTACGACAACCTCGTGGAGACCGTCCACGACAACCTCGGGCCGCTCCACCGCCACGCCGAGCTGAAGCGCCGTCACCTCGGCGTCGACGACCTCCGGATGTGGGACCTCTACACGCCGCTCGCGGAGGGCGAGCCGCCGGAGATCGCGTGGGAGGACGCGAAAGAGCACGTCGTCGAGGCGGTCGCGCCGCTCGGCGAGGAGTACCAGTCGCGGCTCGCGGAGGGGTTCGAGTCCCGGTGGGTTGACGTGTTCGAGAACGAGGGCAAGCGCTCCGGCGCGTACAGCGGCGGGACGTACGACACCCAGCCGTTCATCCTGATGAACTACCAGCGCGACCCCGAGTCGATGTTCACGGCCGCACACGAGGCCGGCCACTCGATGCACTCGCTGTACGCCGAGGAGCATCAGCCGTACGTCTACGCCGACTACACCATCTTCGTCGCGGAGGTGGCGTCCACCGTCAACGAGACGCTCCTGACGAACCACCTCCTGGAGACCGTCGACGACGACCGGTTGCGTCGGTTCGTGCTCGACCAGTACCTGGAGCGCGTGCGGTCGACGCTGTTCCGCCAGACGATGTTCGCGGAGTTCGAGCACCAGGCCCACGACGTGATCGAGGACGGCGGCACCGTCACGGTGGACGACCTCGACGGGATCTACGGCGACCTCAAGCGCGAGTTCTACGAGCCCGCGGTGGTCGACGACCTCATCGAGCGCGAGTGGATGCGCATCCCGCATTTCTACTCGGCGTACTACGTCTACCAGTACTCGACCGGTCTCTCGGCCGCCACGTCGCTCGCCCGCCAGATCCTGGAGGAGGGCGAGCCGGCGGCCCGGCGGTACAGGGAGTTCCTCTCGAAGGGGAGCCGCGAGTACCCCCTCGACCTGCTGGAGGACGCCGGCGTCGACATGCGGTCGCCCGACCCCGTCGAGGACGCCATCGAGGTGTACGACGGCTACCTCGACGAGATGGAGGCGCTCCTCTGAGCCGGGGCGCAAACTCCTACACTACCCGGCATCGAGGGACAAGAATCCGTCGCTCGTGGCACCACCCAAAGGAACTTTTAAGCACGGACCGTACAAGCAATTAACAACCGATGTCACACAGCCCTTCGCTCCCGGACCGGCCGACGCTGGAACTCGATCCGGAGATGCCCGTGGACGAGCGCCTCAGCCGTCTCGAGGACCACTTCGCGGACATCCTCGAAGTGCACGAGGAACTCTCCGAGCACCTCGAAGCCGTCCAGGACCGCCGGCACGAACTCCGCGACGAGGCCGACCGCCTCCAGCGCGAGAACGAGACGCTGAAGACGGCGTCGCTGTACGTCGCCACCGTCGAGGATATCTCGGAGGACGGCGCGGTCATCAAGCAGCACGGCAACAACCAGGAGGTGCTGACGGACGTGTCGCCCCGGCTCCGCGAGCAGCTCTCCGCGGGCGACCGCGTCGCCATCAACGACTCCTTCTCCATCCAGACCGTGCTGGACGTGGAGACGGACGCTCGCGCACAGGCGATGCAGGTGGACGAGAGTCCGGAGGTCACGTACGGCGACGTCGGCGGCCTCGACGATGAACTCCGCGAGGTGCGCGAGGCCGTCGAGTCCCCGCTGGAGAACCCCGAGCAGTTCGACGAGGTCGGCATCGAACCGCCGAGCGGCGTCCTCCTCCACGGCCCGCCGGGCACGGGCAAGACGATGATGGCGAAGGCGGTCGCCAACCAGACCGACGCCTCCTTCATCAAGATGGCCGGCTCGGAACTCGTCCGGAAGTTCATCGGCGAGGGGTCGCGGCTCGTCCGCGACCTGTTCGAACTCGCCGAGCAGAAGGAGCCGGCGATCCTCTTCATCGACGAGATCGACGCCATCGCGTCGAAGCGCACGGACTCGAAGACCTCCGGGGACGCCGAGGTCCAGCGCACCATGATGCAGCTGCTCTCCGAGATGGACGGCTTCGAGAACCGCGGGAACGTCCGCATCATCGCGGCCACGAACCGCTTCGACATGCTCGACCGCGCCATCCTCCGGCCCGGCCGCTTCGACCGCCTCATCGAGGTGCCGGAGCCGACCCGGGAGGCGCGCGAGGAGATCC
>CAZYYH010000039.1:0-12668 GCA_964651725.1 uncultured Halobacteriales archaeon
GAGGCCGGGTTCCGCGTCGCCGTGGCGTCGGCGCGCGGCGCGAAGGCCGAACCCGACGCGTTCCCGGCGGCCGAGGCGGTGCGGTCGGTGCGCGCGCCGGACGCCGCGGCGGCGGTCGCGGACCCGGCGCACACCTACGCGGTCGTGATGTCGCACAACTTCCTCGACGACCGGCTGGCGCTCGAATCGCTGCTCGACGCGGGCGTGCCACATGTCGGGCTGATGGGGCCACGGAAGCGCTTCGAGGAGCTGTGCGAGGCGATGGCGGCGGACGGCCGCACGCTCGACGCCGAGGAGCGCGAGCGGATCGCCACGCCGGTCGGACTCGACCTCGGCGGCGGCAGCCCGACCGAGATCGCGTTCGCCATCGTCTCGGAGGCCATCGCCGTCCGGCACGGGCGAGACGGCGGTCGGCTGTCGGCGAGCGACGGGCCGATTCACGCGCGACCCGGCGACGGGTCGTGAGTCGGAATCGACGGTTCGGCTCGATCCTGTTCACGCGCTCCTGGCCGTTCCCTTCCCCACGTTGCAAGGTTTGCAGGAGGCCTTAGCCGTCGAGCCGCCAGTCCGCGTGCCTGCTCGCGCAACCGAGCGCCCGAAAGTCCCCTGACACCGTCTGGTCGGCTACTCTGACCGTTCTCGACTCCGTCCGGGCAAAGCTTTAAACGAACACGCGGCCCATTGGAGTGGTATCACACCACACATGAGTACGGACGCCACCGACGACGCGACGGAGCGCCCGACGCGAACCATCGAGTTGACGGTGAACGGCGAGCCGGTGTCGGCGGAGGTGGAGCCGCGGCTGAAGCTCTCCGATTTCCTCCGGAGTTATCTCGACCTCCGGAGCGTCCGCGTCGGTTGCGAACACGGCGTCTGTGGTGCGTGCACGGTGAGCGTCGACGGGCGGACGGCGAAGAGCTGCCTGGTGTACGCCGTGCAGGCCGACGGGAGCGAGGTGGAGACCGTCGAGACGCTGTCGGGGGACGGCGACCTCCACCCGATACAGGAGGCGTTCCACGTGGAGCACGCGCTCCAGTGTGGCTTCTGCACGAGCGGGTTCGTGATGGCGACCCGCGAGCTGCTCGCCGAGGAGCCGGACCCGTCGCGGGAGGACGTGGAGACGGCCCTCTCCGACAACATCTGCCGATGCACGGGCTACGAGAACATCTACAGCGCGGTGGAGACCGCCGCCGAGGAACTCGAAGGCGACGGGACGGAGGGCGAGTGATGTCGGGGTCGCAGCCCGCCGAACGGACGGCGGAAGCCGACGACCGGTCCGCGGACCGCCAGCGGTTCACGGGCACGGGTCTCGACCGGGTGGAGGACCGGCGCATCCTCACGGGCCAGGCGGAGTACGTTCACGACATCGCGCCGGAGAACTGCGTGCACGTCGCGCTGCTGCGGACGACGCACCCCCACGCGAGAATCGAGTCCATCGACACGTCCGCGGCGGAGGACCACCCCGACTGCGAACTCGTGCTGACGGGAGAGGACGTCGCCGAGGAGTACGAGCCGATGCCCTGTGGGCTGAACGGCGTCGAGGAGTGGTCGCTCGCACGGGAGAAGGTGCGATTCGTCGGCGAGCCTGTGGCGCTCGTCGCCGCGACCGACCGGTACGTCGCGGAGGACGTGGTGGATCTGATCGACGTGGAGTACGAGACGCTGGAGCCGGTCGTGGACCCGATGGACGCCCGGGAGGACGACGTGGTCATCCACGACTCGCTCGGGACGAACGTGCCCGACGGCGAGGAGTTCGTGTTCGGCGACGTCGAGGCGGCGTTCGCGGACGCCGACAACGCCGTGGAGCGCGAGTACTCGTGGGGCCGCATCTCGGGCGTGCCGCTGGAGACCGCGGGCGTCGTCGCCACCTACGACCCCGACACGGACTCCTTCCACCTCGACTGCAACATCCAACTCCACACGCTCGTGGACGACACGGTGTACGAGACGCTGGGCTACCCGCCGGAGAAGGTGTCCCTGAACGTCCCGCCCGACGTCGGCGGCAGCTTCGGTACGAAGATCGCCATCCACCGCTACTGCTGTCTCGCCGCGATGGCGTCCCAGCAGTTGGACGGTCGGCCCGTGAAGTTCGTGGAGGACCGCGTCGAGAACCTCCAGGGCGGCGACGTTCACTCGACGCAGCGCGAGTACCGCGTACGGCTGGCGTACGACGACGACGGCACCATCCGCGGCATCGACACCTGGTTCGTGGACGACTTCGGCGCGTTCCCGCGCTACCCCGTCAACCAGGCGCTCAAGCCGCTCTCGGTGCTCACGAACGCCTACCGCGTCGCGGACGTACGCTACGACTACGAACTCGCGCTGACGAACAAGACCAGCCAGACCGCCTATCGGGGTTTCGGCGTGCCCGCGCACCTCTACGCGCTGGAGATGGCGGTGGACGAGGCCGCCCGCGAGTTGGGCATGGACGGCTACGAGTTCCGGCAGCGCAACCTCATCCCGCCGGAGGAGATGCCGTACAAGCTGCCGTCGAAGAACGTCTACGACTCCGGGGACTTCCCGGCGGCCCTCGAACGTCTGAAGGAGCACGTCGAGTCCGAGGAGATGACGGCGGGCGGCCTGCTTGACCCGGAGGTCGTGGCCGCGAAGCGCGAGGGGGGCGTGTACCGGGGCGTGAGCTACTCGCTGCACATCGAGCCGGGCGTGAGCGGCGCGGACTGGACGGACCGACAGCGCACGGACCGCGACGAACTCGCAGCCCGCGAGCGCGACGACGTGGCGGAACTCCCCGAGCACCTGCGCGGGAGCATCGAGGAGGACGGCACGATCCGGGTGTTCCTCGCCACTGACTCCTCCGGGCAGGGCCACCAGACGCTCGTCACGCAGCTCGTCGCGGACGAACTCGAGACCTTGCCGAGCCGCATCGAGGTGGAGTACCTCGACAGCGTCGACGCGCCGACCGAGTACGGCAGCGCGGCGTCGCGCATGGCGGTGATGCTCTCCGGGGCGGCGGAGGGCCTCGGCCGGACGCTCCGCGAGAACTGCGAGGCGCTCGCCGCCGCCGAGTGGGGTGTCGAGGAGTCCGCCGTCACGTACCGCGACGGCGGCGTCGAGGGGCCGGACGGCCGCCGCTCGCTCGCCGACCTCGCCGGCCTCGACCGCGAGCGCGGCGACGACCTGCTGCGCGCGAGCTACGACTACGAGCATCCCGCGACCGACGTGGAGGCGTTCGACGACGCGTTCACGGAGAAGTTCCCGGTCTACCCGACCGCGGCGTTCGCCGCGAACGCGCCCATCGTGGAGGTCGACACCGCCACCGGCGAGGTCGACATCCTGAAGTTCTACAGCCTGCGGGACTGCGGCACGCGGCTCAACCCGACCATCGTGGACGGGCAGGCCCACGGCGGCCTCGCGCAGGGCGTCGGAGCCGCGCTGCTGGAGGAGTTCGGCTACGACGACTCTGGCCAGCCGCAGGCCGTCACGTTCTTCGACTACATCCTGCCGTCGATCAAGAACGTGCCCGACTTCGAGCTGCTCCACCAGGAGACGCCGTCGCCGTACACCGCGACCGGCGCGAAGGGAACCGGCGAGGGCGGCATGATCGACGGCCCCGCGTCCGTGGCGAGTTCGGTGAACGCCGCGCTGGCGGAGTTCGGCGTGGTCGCCGACGAGATTCCCGCGACCCCGAACCGGGTGCGGCGGTGGATCCGGGAGCGGGAGGAGTGAGGGTCAGTCCGCGGAGATGGCGCAGCTATCGGCGTACTCCACGTCGCCGACGGACTCGACGACGGGGTCGTCGCCGCAGACGGGGCAGTCGGGGTTCTTCCGCACCGGGAGTTCCTCGAAGCTCATGTCGAGGGCGTCGTAGTGGAGCAGCCGGCCGTCGAGGAGTTCACCGACGCCGACGACGTACTTCACGGCCTCCGTGGCCTGGATGCAGCCGACGGTGCCGGGGAGGACGCCGAGGACGCCGGTGGACGCACAGTCCGGGGCCATCTCGTCGGGCGGCGCTTCCGGGAAGATACAGCGATAGCACGGCGAGTCCGCCTCGGCGGCGAACGTCGTGATCTGGCCCTCGAACCGGTAGATCGCGCCGTGGGAGAGCGGGACGCCCGCCAGGGTGCACGCGTCGTTGACGAGGTAGCGCGTGCGGAAGTTGTCGGAGCAGTCCACCACGAGGTCGTAGTCGGCGACCAGCCCCTCGACGTTGCCGGGGCCGACCTCCACGTCGTGGCCCTCGACGGTCACGTCGGGGTTGAGCCGCTCCACGAACTCGCGGGCAGAGTCGACCTTCGGCCGGCCCACGTCGGCGTCGGCGTGGACGACCTGGCGCTGGAGGTTCGACCGCTCCACCACGTCGTGGTCGGCGATTCCGAGGGTGCCGACGCCCGCCGCCGCGAGGTACTGGATGACGGGCGCGCCCAGTCCGCCAGCGCCGACCACGAGCACGCGGCTGTCGAGCAGCGCGGCCTGCCCCTCGGGGCCGACGCGATCCATGATGACGTGCCGGGAGTACCGGTCCAGCTGGGTCGCGTCGAGGTTGAGGTCGGTCATTGCGGGAGCCTTGTGACGCGGGGAGGTTAAGCCCGCGGGTCGAGCGCGTGATTGCCGGGTACGTCTCGACTGCTCACGGAATCCGAGCGCGTAACCCCCCGGACGGTGTCGAGAGGGACATGACAGTCCGAGCAGTCGTCGCCGTGGCGCTCGCGTGCGTCGTGGCGGCGAGCGTGGTCGTCGGTGCCGCGGTGGGAGCGGGAGCCGCCGAGACGGGAGCGACCGCGGACGACGCGGGTGCGTTGGCGGTCGCGCAGGCCGCGACCGAGAGCGAGCCGAACGACGACGCCGGGAACGCGACGCGGATCGAGGTCGGGACCGCCGTCGTCGGCGACCTGGCGTCCGGGAGCGACGTGGACGTGTTCGCGTTCGACGCCGAGGCGGGGGCGCGCTACGCGGCGACGCTCGACCGCGGCGGCGACGGCTGGGCGACGCTGCTCGTCGCCGGCCCCGACCTCCGGACCCTCGACTCCAGCGTCGTCCGCGCGAACGGGACGGCGAACGTCTCCGTCGCCGTCGCGGAGTCCGGGGAGTTCTACGTCGCGGTCCTCTCCGACGACGGGAGCGGCTCCTACGACCTGTCCGTGGAGCGGCGGGCCACGCCGTCGGCCGCCGGGCAGGCTCCACCGGACCCCGAGTCGGACGTGCTCGGGTGGGAGGACGGCTACTGGCACAACGAGTCCGTCGTCGCGGACCAGTCGGACGGGCTGACGCCCGAGGAGCGCCAGGCGCTCCTCGCGCGCACCAAAGCCCGCGTCGAGGTCATCCGCGGCCTCGAGTTCTCCGGGAACGTCAGCTTCGACATCGTCGCGCGAGACGAGTTCTCGACCGCGAACGACAAGGCTCCGGACCCCACCGACGAGGCGCTACCGCCGTCAAACGTGACCGACGACGCGACCGTCTACTTCAACCAGGTGTACGAGGCGCTGTTCATGGTGAACGAGTCCACCGACGCCCGCACCGCCCTGGAGCGCGAGGGCTCGCTCACCACCCTCGCCTTCTACCGGCCGTCGACGGACGAGATGGTGGTCGTCACGAACGACCCCGACCGGCCCGTGGTGCGCGAGGACGTGCTCGCGCACGAACTCGTGCACGCGCTCCAGGACCAGCACCTCGAGGAGGAGGAGTGGTACGCGGGTCTCGACTCCACCGACGAGTACCTCGCGTACCTCGGTCTCAGTGAGGGGGACGCCGAGTACGTCCGCGCCATCTACGACCGGCGGTGCGAGGTGACCTGGGAGTGTACCATCCCGCCGTTCGAGCGCGTCTCCGGGGTGGAGTCCGTGAACGAGGGCATCGACACGTACGGCTTCCAGCCGTACTCCGACGGCGCGGCGTTCGTCGCCACGCTCCGCGAGCGCGGCGGATGGGCGGCGGTCGACGACGCGTACGACGACCCGCCCACCACCACCGAGCAGGTCATCCATCCGGGCGCGTATCCCGGCGAGCAGCCGGCGTCCGTCGACCTGCCGTCGAACCCACGGGGCGGCTGGCAGGTCGTCGGTGGCGACAGCATCGGCGAGGCCGGCGTGTTCTCGATGCTCTGGTACCAGGCCACGCAGCGCGGCGTCGGGCCCGTGAACCCCCGGACGCTCTACCGCCCCGACGCGGGCGCGTTCGACCAACTCAACTACACCGCGAGGCCGTCGGCGGGCTGGGGCGGCGACGCCCTCGTGGTCTACCGGAACGGCGAACGCGCGGGCTACGTCTGGGCGACCACGTGGGACACCGCACGCGACGCACGCGAGTTCGCCAGCACGTACCGCGAGGTGCTGGCAAGCCACGGTGCGGAGCGCCGGAGCGACGGCGTCTGGGTCGTCGCCGAGGGCGGGTTCGCGGACGTGTTCCGCGTCGAGCGCGACGGCCGGAACGTCACGATTACGAACGCGCCGACCGTGGACGACCTCGACGCCGTCAACCCCCGAGGGAACGCGACGGCCGGCGGCAACGAGTCGGCGTCGTGAGGTCCACGTCGACTCCGATCCGCGCGAATCACGATGGCCTTTAACCGCCTCCGGCCCAATCCGCGTGCATGGTCGAGGAACTCACGTCCGAGGAACTCAAGCGACGGCTGGACGCGGGCGAGGACGTGCTGGTGGTGGACATCCGTGGGGAGCCCGAGTTCCGCCGCGGCCACATCCCGGGCGCGGTGAACGTGCCGTTCCACGCGTTCGCGGGGGCGGTCGAGGACCGCGACTGGCGCGGCGACGTGGTGATGGCGTGCCCGGTCGGGCAGTCCTCGAAGCAGGCGGCGCGACTGCTCGAATCGTACGAGGGCGTCGATCCGGACGAGACGACGGTGTATAACCTCGACGGCGGCTACAGGGCGTGGGAGTACGAGCTAGCGTCGGGCGATGGCCGCAACGGCGAGGGCGGCGGTAGGAACGACGGTGACGACGGTGAGTCGAGTGACGTGATCGCAAGCGACGAGCGGCGCGATGCGCGCGATGACGCGGACGCGCCGTTCTGACTCTGCGCCCCGCCGAGCCGACGGTCCGTGAGTCCACGTAATCCGGTGGCGCGCGCCGATTCCGGGCCGTCGAACGCCGGCCACCGTGCTGGCCGTGGCGGTGCGCGCGACGAAAGCAGGGGAGTCGAGACGTGCAGAGCAGACAGTCACTTACGGGGGTGCGGAAGCGCCACGGCCCGGCCTGCCCTCACCGGCACCTCTGACTGCTGAACGGGTCGCCGGACGCCGACGCTCCCATCTACCAGCTATGCACTCGAAGCTACTAATAGTTTGTTCGTGGTAGTGAATTGTACATTTTAACGCGCCAGAACTGTGCTAATCGTGACGTATATCGGGGTGGTGGCGCAAACCGGCATCATGCGGCTGGACGCCAAGTGGATGACGGGGGCCGACGGGCGGATACTGGAACTCCTCGCGGAGGAGGGACCGCATCCGCCGTCGAGGATGGCTGGCGACGACCGGCTCCGGTTCGGCGCGGAGTACGTCGGGCGTCGCTGCCGCGAGTACCTGGTCCCGTACGGACTCGTACGGAACCTGGGAAACGGCGTGTACCAGATCACTGACGACGGGCGGGCGTACCTCGCGGGGGAGTTGGACGCCGCCGAACTCCGGCTCGATGGCGTGGGGTGACGGCGAGGGCAGACGGCGCGCGAAGAGGGCGTGGAGCGCCGACCGGGGACCCGGCCACCCGACGGCACGGAACAGCTACGACAGCCGCTCTGCCCGCGCCTCCTCGATCAGCTTCCCCACGTCGACGGTCTCGCCGCGCTCGTCGGCCAGGTACGCGGCCTCGGTCAGCGCCACGACCTGCAGTCCGAAGTCGCCGGGAACCCACGACTCCTCGTCCTCGACGACGCACTCCACGAAGTGTTCGAGCTTCCGGTGGGTGACGGAGCGGAAGTCCGTGCCGGAGTCGAACGTCGCGGTGTAGGTCGGCGCGCCCTTCTCGGCGAGCACGAGTCCGGCCGCCGAGTACGACAGCCGGCCCTGCGTCCCCCAGTAGAAGTAGCCCTCGCTGGGGTCGATGTCGACGCCGTCGCCGCTCACGAGGACGCTCGTCGTGACGGACTCCCCGTCAGCGTCGAGCGCGAGCGCGATGGCGGAGTTCACGTCGACGCGTGGCTCGTCGTAGTCGATGCGGGCGGTGACGGTGTCGGGCTGGGCGTCGGTCGTCCAGAGGAGCGCGTCGAGGAGGTGCGAGCCGGTGTCGTAGAGCTGACCGCCGCCGGAGAGGTCGGGGTCGACGCGCCACGTGCCGCGGTGGAGCGAGATCCAGTCCTGGCCGAGGTGGCAGTTGATGGCGTGGAGGTCGCCGACGCGCCCGTTCTCGACGACGCGCCGGAGTTCGCGGAACGCGGGATGGAAGTGGCGCTGGTAGCCGACCTGGAGGACGAGGTCGCGGTCGTCGGCGGCGGCGACGAGTTCGACGGCGTCGCCCACGTCGGTCACCATCGGTTTCTCGACGAGGACGTGTAGGTCGCGGTCGAGGCACGCCATCGCCTGCTCGAAGTGGAAGGTGTGCGGCGTCACGATCATCGCGGCGTCGAGGTCGTCGGCGTGTGCGTCCAGCATCGCCTCGTGGTGATCGTACGCGGGCGCGCCGAACGCCGACTCGAACAGTTCGCGGGCACCCGGCGACACGTCCGCGCCAGCGACGACCGAGACGCCCTCGACTTCGGTGAAGATGGTGGTCAGCAGGTGGCCGAGTCCGCCGACGCCGATGACCGCGATTCCCAGCCCCATACCCCTGAGACGGCCGCAACCGGGAAAAGTGGCCGGGCGACGACCGGCCAACAGTGAAGTGTCGCGGCGTCGTACGCGTAGTATGCCGACCTGTCCGGGGTGCCGGCGGCACGTCGCCCACGACGACCTCCCGGCCCACCTCCGGTACTGCCGGTGGATCTGGGAGACGGAGCCGGTCGCGCGCGCCGAGTGGGACGACCATCTCGCGGACGAACTCCGCGAGTTCGACGACCGCACGGCCTCCGCCACGGCCATCACGCGGCTCGAACGCCGCGTCGAGCGGCTCGAGGCGCGGGGCGCGCGCGACGAGTAGCGAACCGTCGGCATCGACGCGACTCCACAGGAGACTCCACGATGACGTACACCGCAGGCATCATCGGCACCGGCGGCGTCGCTGGCATGGGACTGCTCGGCACCCACGAGGACGTGGGCCAGCGGAAGTCCGACGCCAGCCACGCCGGCGGGTTCGAGGCGGCGGAAGGCATCGATCTCGTCGCGGTCGCGGACGTCGACGAGGAGAAGCTGGACCGGTTCGGGGAGGCCTGGGACATCCCGGCGGACCGGCGCTATCTCGGCCACGAGGCGATGCTCGACGCCGAGGACCTCGACGTGGTGTCGGTGGCGACGCCGACCTTCCTCCACCACGACCACGTCGTCGACGCCGCGGAGTCCGCGGCCGACCCGGACGCCATCTGGTGCGAGAAGCCCATCGCGTCCTCCGTCGGCGACGCCGAGGAGATGGTCGCGGTGTGCGACGAGGAGCGCTGCGAACTCGTCATCAACCACACGTTCCGGTTCACGGAGAAGATACGGCGCCTCCGCGAACTCGTCCAGCAGGAGGGGCTGCTCGGGGACGTGCGCGCCGTCAACGCCCAGTTCCGCATGGAACTCATGCGCAACTCCACGCACCTCCTCGACACCCTGCTCTACCTGCTCGACGTGCGCGCGGACACCGTCGCCGGCTACATCACGGGCGAGAACGAGGCCATCGATGCCCTCTCCGCCGACGCCGACGTGGACGACGCGGGCGGCGGCGGCGTGGTGATCATGGACGACGGCACGTTCACCACCATCGACTGCACCGTCCCGCGCGAGATCTCGTCGATGCAGTACACGCTCACCGGGACCGGCGGCAAGTGCTACCTCAACAACGACGACGGCGAGTGGCGCTACTGGAACCTCGACGACGGCGAGCACGTCGAGGAACCCATCCCCGGCATCGACGGCGCGTGGACGTGGGAGGACGACTACAAGCGCGGCTTCCCGAACGCTGCCCGCCACGTCGTCCGACTGCTCGACGGCGACGCGGAGAACGTCTCCACCGGCGAGGACGCCACGAAGTCCCTGGAGATCATCGTCGCCTTCTACCTCTCACATTACACCGGCAGCCAGGTCGAACTGCCGCTGGAGCGACCGCTGAAGGACATCACCATCAAATCCTGGTGAGACTCCCTGGTCTCGGCCGATCCGAGCACGGTGACGTTTATCGCCGAGATCGGGAAGAGGAAGTCGCTCATCCTTCGGTAACTATCCGGCCCGTACGTCGGACCAGTTCGGGTGCGTGTGGTAGCAAACCACCTGCACCTGGGGGTAGACGTAATGGCCGAGGATGCGCACGTGGCTGATCGCCGGGGTCGCGGTCGCAGTGCTCGTCGTGAGTGGTGTCGGGACGAGCGCTGCGCCAGCGGCACAGGACGACGGCGCGTTACAGGTACTGTGGACGAGCGAGCCCGAGCAATCCCTCGAATCCAACCATCACACCCCGGCGGGCACCCACTTCGACGGCGAGGGCTACGTCGCCGTCCCCATCAACAGCCGACAGGGGACCGTCTGCGTCCTCCGGACGCTCGACGGAAGCGGGGCCGAGCGGTGGCGGGACTCCCTCACCGAGGCGCAGTGTACGGTACACGCCGTCTCCGACCCGACGATAGCCGACTACGACGCCGACGGTCGGCCGGAGGTGCTCGCCGCGACC
Organism: uncultured Halobacteriales archaeon; assembly: GCA_964651725.1. Lineage (GTDB taxonomy): Archaea > Halobacteriota > Halobacteria > Halobacteriales > Halobacteriaceae > CAZYYH01. The sequence continues at coordinate 10,704 of CAZYYH010000039.1, forward strand.
AGCGAGAAGGAACTCGTCGCGTACAATCTCTCGACGGGCGCGGCGGAACTCCGGCACGACCTCACCTCGTACGGCTACTCGAAGCCCATCGTGGCGAACCTCACGCCGGCCTCCGGCCCGGAGACCGTCGTGGTCGACCTGCTCGGGGGCGTGTTCGTCCTCCGCCCGAACGGGACCGAGGCGTGGACGCGCCAGGTGGACGACGCCCGCGTCAGGCAGCCCACGGTCCGTGACTTCGACGCCGACGGCGACCCGGAACTCGCGGTCGGTCAGCTCTCCGGCGGGGTCGTCGTGCTCGACCACGAAGGGCAGGTGGACTGGCGGCGGAACCTCTCGGACGCCGTCAGCGTCCGGTGGCTGACCACCGGACAGCTCGACGGCGACGACGCCGTCGAGCTCACGGTGGCGACGTTCAACGGCCACGTCCTCGCGCTCGACGGCGCGAACGGGTCGGTCGAGTGGGAGCGCGACCTCGGCACGACCGGAGACGCGCCCGCTTCCGGTGCCGCGCGCGTCTCCGCGCTCCACGGCGTGACCGGCGCGGCCGTCCACGCCGTCGGTGACGGCGACGGCGACGGCCAGGTCGAGGTGTACCCGGTCGCGCGCGACGGCAGCCTGTACGCGCTCGACGGGAGCGACGGGAGCGTGGAGTGGTCGACGGCGCTCACCGACGACTCCGTCGTCGTCTCGCCTCCGCCGAGCATGGGCGACCTCGACGGCGACGACACCCCCGAACTCGTCGCCGTCACCGCGACCGGCCGCGTCGCCGTGGTCGATCCCGCGTCGGGCGAGATCGTCGCCTCCCATCGACGCGACGGCACCATCCGAACGTTCCCGCGGCTCGCGGACGTGGACGGCGACGGCCGCGAGGAGATACTCGTCATCTACGGCGACGGCACCGTGGTGGCGCTCTCGTACGCGGCGTGACCGCGATGGGCTACGCCTCGTCGAACAGCTCCTCACCGTCCAAGCCCTCGGTCGGTGCGCGGCCGGAGGCCGCACACCTCCCTCGCCCTTGGAGATTCCACCAGGCGTGGAGGTTCGGCTACGCCTCGTCGAACAGCGTCTCGCCGTCCACCATGTGCTCGGCGACGGCGTCCACGTCGAGGGTCACGCCGAGGCCGGATTTCTCCGGCACGGTGATCAGCCCGTCGTCGATGACCGGCTCCTTCACGAGGTCGCTCCACCAGTCGAGCTGGTAGGAGTGGTACTCGAGCGCGAGCGCGTTCGGAATGGCGGCGGCGACGTGCGCACCCGCCATCGTGGCGACCGGCGAGGCGACGTTGTGCATCGCCACGGGCATGTAGTACATGTCCGCGAGGTCGGCGATCTTCCGCGTCTCGCGCATCCCGCCGACCTTCGGCATGTCGGGCGCGACGATGTCCACGGCCTGGTCCTCGATGAGCGTGCGCTGGCCGTGCTTCCGGTAGACGTTCTCGCCGGCGGCGATGGGCGTGACGGTCTCGCGTGCGATGGTGCGCTGGACCTCGTGGTTCTCCGGCGGGACGGGATCCTCCAGCCACCACACGTCGTAGGGTTCGATGGCGCGCGCGAGGCGCTTGGCGGAGCCGCCGGAAAAGGACCAGTGGCAGTCGAAGGCGACGTCGGCGCGGTCGCCGAGGCGCTCCGTCACGGCCTCGACGATGTCGACCTTGTGCCCGATCTCGGCGTTCCGGAGGTGGCGGTTCGCGCGGTCCTTCTCGAACCCGGAGCGCACGTCGAGGTCGAACTTGAGCGCGTCGTAGCCGAGTTCCTCGACGACGCGCTCGGCCTCGTCGGCGTTCGCTTCGGGGTTGGCTTCTCCCGGCTCGCTTTGCTCGCCGCTCGAACGGTCCGAGGTGCTCTCCTCTCCCGCGTGGCAGTCGCAGTACACGCGGACGTGGTCGCGGTACTTGCCGCCCAGCAGCTGATAGGCGGGCACGTCGAGCAGCTTGCCCGCGAGGTCGTGGAGCGCGATCTCGATGC
>CAZYYH010000040.1:0-12537 GCA_964651725.1 uncultured Halobacteriales archaeon
GTTCACCATCCGGTGGGCGCCGTGGGCGCAGGTCGGCATCTACGCGCTCGCCGCCATCGTGCTGCTCGCGCGGCCCCAGGGCCTGCTCGGGAACGAGGAGGTGACACCTTGAGCGACGAAGTCGGCACGGCCGAACCCGAGGAGCGCGGCGTCGAAGAGGGTCTCGCGGCGATCCACGACCGGTGGCGCGAGGTCCGCGAGCGGGAGAGCACGGTCGCCGTGCTCGCCACGCTCGGCGTCGTGGTGTTCCCGTGGCTGTTCGTGGAGTTCCCGGGGATGATCGGCATCCCGTCGGACCTGACCGGCTACTACGGCCTGGCGTCGCTCATCCTCATCTGGGGTATCTTCGCGGTCGGCTTCGACCTCCTGCTCGGCTACACCGGCCTGCTGTCGTTCGGTCACGCCGCGTTCTGGGGCGGCGCGGCGTACGCCGCCGGCGTCTTCAGCGCGGAGATTTCGGGCAGCCCCCTCCTGATGGTGCTCGCGGGCTCGACGTTCGCCGTCCTGCTCGCCTGGTTCATCGGCTTCCTGTCGCTGCGCCGCGGCGGCATCTACTTCGCCATCCTCACGCTCGCGTTCGGCCAGATGATGTTCTTCATGTCGTCGTCGCCGCTCGCGTTCATCACGAACGGCGAGAACGGCTTCACGAACGTCCGGACCGGCGAACTCCTCGGAACCATCCACCTGGAGCGCGCGCCGCCGAGCGTGTTCGGCACGCTGTTCGGCGACTGGCTGTACGTGTTCGTCGGGGTGTTCGCGGTGCTCGCGGTCGTGGTCGGCTACCGCATCCTCAACTCGCCGTACGGGCTGGTGTTCCGGGCCATCCGCGAGAACGAGCGCCGCACCGAGTTCGTCGGACTCAACGTCTGGCGGTACAAGCTGATGTCGTTCGTCATCTCCGGAGCGTTCGCGGGCGTCGCGGGCAGCCTCTTCGCCATCCACAAGGCGTACGTCCCGCTGGAGTCGCTCCACTGGAGTCAGAGCGGCGAGATCGTCGTCATGACGGTGCTGGGCGGCGTCGGGTCGCTGTTCGGCCCCATCTTCGGTGCGGGCGTCTACCTCTACGTCGCCAACATCGTCCAGGGGATGTCCGACGTAGTCATCCCGTACACGCACTACCTGGTCGGCGAGGACATCGTCATAATCCAGGACGTCGGCTCGTTCTGGCACCTCATCCTCGGCGCGGTGTTCGTGGCGACCATCGTGCTGTTCCCCGAGGGTATCTGGGGTGGCATCGAGAGCGCCCGCGACCGCGTCGCGGACCGCCTCGGAGGTGATCGGTGATGGCGCTGCTGGAGACCCGCGACCTCGTGAAGGAGTTCGGCGGCCTGGTCGCCACCGACCACGTCGACCTCCTGGTCGAGGAGGGCGAACTCGTCTCGGTCATCGGGCCGAACGGCGCGGGCAAGTCCACGCTCATCAACCTCATCACGCGGATGCTGGCGGAGACCGAGGGCGACATCAGGTTCAAGGGCGAGTCCATCGTCGACCGCGAACCCCACGAGGTGGTCCAGCTCGGCATCGGGAAGTCGTTCCAGACCGCCTCCATCTTCCCCGACCTCACGGTCGAGGAGAACGCGACCATCGCGGCGCTCGGCGCGGAGCACGGCGCGTTCCGGCTGAACTTCCTGCGGCGGCAGTCGGCGTACCCCGCCGTCGAGGAACGCACCCGGAAGACGCTCGACGCCATCGGGCTGCTCGGCCAGCGGAACGTGCGCGCGGCCGACCTGCCGTACGGCGACAAGCGCCGGCTGGAGATCGGCATCGCGCTCGCGTCGGAGCCCGACCTGCTGTTGATGGACGAGCCGACTGCGGGCATGTCGCCCGAGGAGACACGGGAGACCGTCGCGCTCGTCGAGCGGGTCCAGAGGGAACTCGGGCTGACCATCGTGCTCGTGGAGCACGACATGGAGGTCGTGTTCCAGGTCTCGGACCGCATCGTCGTGTTGAACCGCGGTGCCGTCATCGCGGAGGGCACGCCGGAGGCGGTCCAGGGCGACCCGGCCGTCCAGGAGGCGTACCTCGGAGGTGTCGAGCTATGAGTTTGCTGGAACTCGACGCCGTGGACAGCTACTACGGCGAGAGCCACATCCTCCGCGACGTGTCGATGCGCGTCGAGGACGGCGAGATCTGCGCGCTCCTCGGGCGGAACGGCGCGGGCAAGACGACGACGCTCCGGAGCGTCGCCGGCGCACAGCCGCCCGAGGTCCACGACGGTACGATAACGTACAAGGACAGGGACATCACGGGCGTGGCGACGGAGGACATCTCGGTGCTGGGCATCTCGCTCGTGCCGGAGGAACGCCGGGTGTTCCCGAACCTCACGGTCGCGGAGAACCTACACCTCGCCGAGGTGGTGCGGAATCCGTCGAACACGTGGGGCCGCGACCTCGAGTTCGAACGCGAGGGCATGACGACCGAGGAGGTGTTCGAGTCGTTCCCGCGGCTCGGCGAGCGCGAGGGCCAGCAGGCGGGCACGCTCTCCGGCGGCGAGCAGCAGATGCTCGCCATCGCTCGCGCACTCAAGCAGAACACCGACCTGATGATGCTCGACGAGCCGTACGAGGGGCTCGCGCCGCAGATCATCGAAGCGGTGGAGAGCGCCATCCGTCGCATCCGCGAGGCGGGCACCACGGTCCTGCTCGTGGAGCAGAACGCGGTCGCGGCGATGAAGCTCGCGGACCGGTGTTACGTCATCGACCAGGGCGAGATCGTGTTCGAGGGCACCGCCGACGCGCTCCGCGACGATACCGAGACCCGCGAGCGCTACCTGGGGGTATGACGGATGCCGACCGACCCGGACGCGCTCGTGGACCGCCTCGTGGACGGCGACGTGCTCGACGAGGACCCGGAGACCGGCGCGCTCTCCACGACCACGGAGTACGAGGCCACCCGCGCGGTCTACCACGACACGTACGGCGACGCGGACGAGGAGCGGTTCCACAGCACCGTCTCGGACGTGTTCGACGTGCCCCGCGACGAGGTGGCGGACGCGATAGCCGAGCACGGCGTCACCCGCGACGAACTCGTCGCCTACCTCTCCGTGCGCTCGGAGCTGGAGGAGGCCGTCGACCACGACGACCTCGCGCTCATGGCGGCCATCGTGCTGGAAGCCCAGCCCGCGTCCCCGACCCCGGACCGGTGGCCGACCGTGGACGACGACTCCTACCGGGCGTTCCTCGCCGACCATCCTAACGCCGCGTTCCTCGTCTGCAAGCTCCACTGCGCGCCCTGTGAGGCCATGAAGGAGGACCTCGACGAGATCGAGGCCGCCGCGCCCGGGGGCGTCGCGTTCGCGGGCGTGGACGGCGAGGAGTCGCCGGAGATCGTCCGGGAGTTCGAGGTCGAGGCCGCGCCCACGACGCTCGTGTTCGCCGACGGCGAACTCGTGGAGTCCGTGCGCGGCCGGGCCAAGCCGGAGACCCTCGCCGACGCGTTCGCGGACGCGTACTGACCGGGCGTCCAGGGCCACGAACTGGAACTCGTCGACCGGACTCTGACCTCGATTCCAGGACGATCAGAGCGTCACGGCGCCTCGCCCCACGACCTCGGCGTCGGCGATGTCGTCGAGGAGGCTGCCCACGCCGGCGAGGTCGACGACCCGGGTGATCACCGGGTGGATCGTCCCGTCGGCGACCAGCTCCGCACTCCGACGTAGCTCGTACTTCGAGCAGTAGCGGCTACCACGGACGTCGAACTCCCGGCGGACGAGGTCGCGGGGAACGAGATCGAACGACCGGTCCGGAAAGGCGGTGAGGTGGACGAACCGTCCCCGGGAACCGATCAGATCGAGCGCCTCCGTGACGAGCGCCATCGATCCGGTGAAGTCGACCACGGCGTCGAACGATGCGTCGAGGTCGGCGAGAGACTCCTCGGCGGTGTTGACCGTGCGGGAGGCTCCGAGGTCGACGCAGCGTTCGAGTTTGTCGTCGCGTTGGTCGACGGCGGTCACCTCGCCGCCGAAGTACCGGGCCATCTGGACGAGGTGGATTCCGACGCCGCCGCCGGCGCCCAACACCATCACCCGGTCACCGGGACCGATCTCCGCGCGCTGGCTGGCGACGTGGTAGGGGGTTGCGATGGCATCGGGCACGGCCGTGGCTGCGACCGGGTCGAGCCCGTCGGGGAGAGCGATCGCGTTCGCCGCCGGCAAGCGGGCGTACTCGGCGTAGCCGCCGTCGATGTCGACGCCAACGTGGCCGCGAAGGTTCTCGCAGAGCGGCTCGTGGCCCGACCGGCACGCGTCGCACCGGTCGCAGGCCAGGTAGTAGTACGCGCCGACGAGGTCGCCCTCGTCCAGGTCGGTCACGCCGTCGCCCGCGTCCACGACCCGACCGACGATCTCGTGGCCTGGGATGCGTGGAAGGGACGACGGGTCGTCGCGGAACTGGATGTGTATCGATTTGTAGACGGTGAGTCCGACGCTCGCGGCCTCGACTTCGACCAGCACGTCCGTCGGGCCGATCTCGGGGACCGGAACCTCGGCGAGTTCGAGGGTGCCATCCGGTTCGGTCGCCCGCACGCAGTTCATCATGCCCGAACAGAACCGCTACGACCCACATATAGGTTCACTTTCGCCCGCCCGAACTCGACCGGATCGCTATCGACGTGCCGTCGACCGGCGCGTCCGTTCCCGGCCTGCTCACGCCCGCTCGGCGTCGTCGTACCGGGAGGCGAGGGAGACGAGGAGGAGGCCGACGGCGAAGATCACGCCGACAGTGACCGCGCCGTAGACGGCGAGGCCGAGCGGCGTCGGCTGGAGCGTCCAGACGCCGAGGAGCGGGACGGGCCGGAGGTCGGCGGGCCGGATGAGACCGATGACGTAGCCGAGCGCGCCGGCGAGCGCGACCACGACCGCGGCCATCGTGGCGACGACCCGCGGGCCGCGTGCAGTCCGTGCCATACCGGGCGTTGGGTCCGCGGGGAGTAGCCTTTTGCGCTCGCCTCGCCAACGTCGGGTATGGGGGAGAAGGAGTGGCTGCTCCTGGTCCTGGTGGGCATCGCAGCGCTGATGTTCCTCACGGGGTTCGTGCTCGTGACGACGTGAGCGGATAGCGGACTCGCCACCGCGTCACCCGGCGCGTCCGTGACGGAGCCGGTGGACACCCATCGATGCGCCGACGATGAGCAACACGAGGGTGAGCGCGCCCGCGAACACGATGAGCAGGCCGGCGAGGACGTTGCCGAGCGCCGTGTGCCAGACGGCGTTGACCACGCCGGCGAGCGCGAGCATCAGCACGACGACGAGCACGCCGCGGACGGCGAGGCCGTGACGCCGGATCACCCATCCCGCCGTCTCTACGGTGTCCGACGCCGTCACGCGCCCACCTCCACGTCGGTCGCGGTGGCGGGTGCCTCCACGACGAGCAGCTTCACCGCGGCGTAGACTGCGGGCGACGCGAGGAGGTACGCGAGCCCGAGCAGGTCCGCCCAGTCGCGCGACATCGTGGCGTAGGTCGCGTACTCGATGGTGACGAACAGCGCGACCGCGACGATCAGCGGGAGCCACTCCCGCGTGCGGAGATCTCCGAGCATCATCTACCGGGCGTTAGGACGCCACCGTGAAGGGGGCAGCGCGCGGTTTCAGAAACTGAAATCGCGGTCAGTACCGGGCGAGCGAGTAGAACAGCGCGGCGAGGCCAGCGGCGATGAACGCACCCTCGACGGTGTGGAGCGTGAGGAGTTCGCGGCCAGTGAGCTCGTAGCTGCCGCGGATGCCGAGTTCGTACACCGCCTCGACGAGCGTGCCGAGCGTGATGACGCCGAAGCCGAGCGCGGCGGTACGGAGCGGCGGGCGGTCGAGCCGACGGTACGCGCGGTAGCTGAGCACGGTGAGTGCGCCGCCGAGCGCGAGCACGAGGACGTTCGACGCCACGAACGTCCAGAGTTCGGGCGGTTCGCTCACGGGTCGTCACCCCCGATGTCGCCCCAGAACGCGCCGAAGCGGTCCACGAGGTCGCGGCGGGCCTCGACGCGCACGTCGAGAGCACCGTCGTCCACCGCGACCGCCACTGCCTCGACGCGCGTCTCGAACGCCTTGTAGTGGTTGCCGTCGGCGTCGATTTGCGTGTCCTCGTGGAGGAGACCGACGTCGAGGAGTTCGTTCACGCGGCGATACGCGGTCGGTTCCGACACGTCACAGCGGTCGGCGAGTGCTGGAGCTGACATGGGTTGCTCGCTCGCCAGCGCGAGTATCCGGCGGGCGTGCTCGTCGCCGAGCACGTCGAGCACCGCGTCGGGGTCGCGCCGGTCGGTCACGTCTGTGCGTGAGACGGAACGCCGACCGTAAATCTCTAGGGGAGTTGCGCCGGAGTGACGCTACAGTCTGCCGGTTTCCGCGAGCGCGAGCACGACGCCGGCCGCGACCACGAGCGCGCCGGCGGCGGCGACGTAGACGCCGCGCGCGTCCGCCCCGGTCAGCGCGTAGACGAGGCCGCCGGCTGCCGCGAACAGCGCGCCGACGGCGAGCGCTGGCCCCCAGAGCGACTCGGCGTACCGCGACTCCCGGAAGATGCCGACGACGCTCGCGGCGAGGAGGAGGACGCCGCCGACGGCGACCGACCCGACGCCGAACACGACGCCCACCTCGGAGAGCGCGAGGCCGAGCGCGACGAACACCGGCCACGGACTCGCCCGCGGCTTCTCGCTCCGCATCCCCGGTTCCCCGTCCATGCCGTCGTCTTCGGGTTCCGCGGGTAGAAAGGCATCGGCTGGATGCCGTCGTCTCGCCCGTTCACTCGTCCCGGGCGTGCACCTCGTCGAGTTCGTCCGCCGTCGGCGCGTTCACGACGGTGACGCGGGTTCCGTCGAGCGTGACGCGGAACGCGTCCGCGAAGCTACCGTTCGGCACGACCCACGTGTTCGGCCCGCGCTTCACGGCGTCCTGGGACCGGAGGATGGCGCGGTAGGCGTCGCGGAACTCGCGGGCGTCCTCGGCGGTCTGCCACTCGGTCGCCCACACGTAGCCGAAGCGGTCGCCGTTCCGGTAGGGCACGAGCGCGTCGCCCGCCCAGCCCACGGACGCGGTGGCGGTGTAGTCGTTGGCGTCGTACGGGCCGTTCGACTCGAAGATGTCGCCGACGGCGACGCCGGTGTCGGCGCGGTGGTGGGTCCGCCCGTACCAGAACATCACGAAGATGGCGGCCTCGCCGACGGTGTTCGCGTCGCCCGCGAACCGGTGCCAGCCGTCGCCCGTCGCGTCCCGGACCGTCACGTCCGCGGGCGCGTCGGTCCGGTTCGGATGGATGACCTGCGAGGTCGCCGCGGGCGGCGAGTCGTACGCGGCGGTCACCGCGTCCCACCCGCCGCGCTCGTGGAGCCGGTGGGCGTACGCCGGGCCGTCCGCGTAGGGATGGAGGACGGTGTAGAGCATGGCGAGGTTGACCGCCCCGCCCTCGAAGCCCGCGCCCGGCGGCGTTTCGACGCAGTCCCACTCGTCGCCACACCGCTGGACGTAGCGCTGCTCGACGTAGCGTGCGTCGCCCTCCGTCAGCCCCTGGGCGGCGAGCCGGCCGTCGAGGGTCCGGCCGCCCGCGCCGAGGCCGTGCTGGTCCTGGAGCGCGTGGACGAGTTCGTGCGCGAGCGTCCCGTTCGGCACCACCGGGTCGTCGCTCTCGGAGACGACGACGATGCGGTCCGACGACGGCACGTAGAACCCGAGGACGCGCTCGCCGTAGAGCGCGTCGAGTTCGGCGGCGGCGTTCGTGTCCTCGCCGACGGCGAACGTCGCCTCCCACACCTGGTTCCGCCACGCCGCACCCGCCCCGTCGCGGTCGATTCCGGCCTTCGACGCGCGGTACTCGGCGCGAGTCGTTACCTCGACCGGCACCCGCGACTCGAACTCCAGGCCGCGGATGCGCTCGACGCGCGCCATCGTCCGGTTGACGTACCGCGCGAGTTCCGCGTCCGACAGCCCGTCGCTCTGGTTCACGTCGATGTCGGCGTCGTACGCGACGCCACCCTCGACGCCGAGCGCGTCGTCCGGGTCCGCCGCGTCGCCCGGCAGGTCCGCGGACGCGGTCGTCGACTCCGGACCCGATCCGGCCTGCTGGACCGGGGCGGTACAGCCAGCGAGCGCGACGAGCACCGCGAGGACCACCGCAGCGACCTCCCGCATGGCCGTACCGTCGGGGCGACGCCCGATAAAGCTCCCGTCAGAACACGTTCATCGGCTGGCGGCCGTCGTGGAAGTACACCACGACCTCGCTGTCGCCGACAGTCTCCTCGTTCTCCACGTCGCGCTGTGCGGAGCACCGCCGCCGGTACTTCCGGAAGAAGGAGAGCGGCGACCCCGCGTAGATGTCGCCCCAGCGGTCGCCGCGCTCCACGACGATGCGCTGCTCGTACGGGTGACCGCAGACGGGGCAGTCGGTGGTGTCGGAGTTCGAGGTGGGCGGCGTCATTCGGCGTCGTCCATGTACGCGGCGGAGACGTTTCAATCCGGTGCCTGGGAGCGCGGGTATCGGTCGGACTCCGGCGCTCGACGAGGGTGGCGAAGACTGACCGCCCATTCGAAGTCCACCAGGGGGCGGTTGGTCGGCGAGCCGTTACCGTCGGTCGTCATCGCCGGTTGAGCAGAAATCCTCCCCCGTCGGCGGGTTAGTCGCCGCCTGTCCGAGTGTCGGTTCCGGCATAACTTTACGCGACCGAACCGTACCGTCCCACATGGCAGACCCACGAGTGGCCGGGGTGGGACTCACGGAGTTCGGGGTGCATCCCGAGCGCACCAGCCGGGACCTGTTCGGGGAGGCGGGGCTGGCGGCGCTCGACGACGCGGGCGTGTCCGGCGAGGACGTGGACGCGGTGTTCTACGGGAACTTCATGGGCGACCTCTCCGAGCACCAGGGCCACCAGGGCCCGCTCGCGGTGGAGGCGCTCGGCGTGGACGCGCCGGCGACGCGCTTCGAGAGCGCGTGCGCGTCGGCGGGCGTGGCGGCCCGCGAGGCGGTGAAGAACGTGCGGAACGGCGAGGCGGACGTGATCGTCGCGGGCGGCGCGGAGCGCATGAACAACCTCGACACGGCGGAGACGACGGAGGCGCTCGCCATCGCCGCGGACGACCTCTACGAGGTGCGCGCCGGCATGACGTTCCCGGGCGCGTACGCCCTGATGGCGGACGCGTACCTCGGGGAGTTCGGGGGGACGCGCGAGGACCTCGCCGCCATCGCGGTGAAGAACCACGAGAACGCGCTCCCGAACGAGTACGCGCAGTACCAGCGGCGGATCTCGGTCGAGGAGGCGCTCGACGCGCCGATGGTCGCCGAACCCCTGGGTCTCTACGACGCCTGCCCGATCACGGACGGCGCGAGCGCGGTCGTCCTCGTCAGCGAGGCGTACGCCGACGAGCACGGTCTCGACGCACCGGTCGCCGTCTCGGGCACCGGTCAGGGTAGCGATAAGATGGCGCTCCAGGACCGCGACGCGCTCGCGCACACGCCCGCCGCGGAGAAGGCGGCGGCGGAAGCGTACGCCGACGCCGGCGTGGACGCGCGCGACGTGGACGCCGCGGAGGTCCACGACTGCTTCACCATCGCGGAGGTGCTCGCCGTCGAGTCGCTCGGCCTCTTCGAGGTCGGCGAGGGAATCGGGGCGGCCGCCGACGGCGTGACGACTCGGGACGGCGACCTCCCGATCAACCTCTCCGGCGGGCTGAAGGCGAAAGGTCACCCTGTCGGCGCGACCGGCACGAGCCAGCTCGCGGAGTTGACGCGCGTCCTCCGCGGCGACCACCCGAACAGCGACGCGGTGCCGGACGCCGAGATCGGCGTGACGCACAACGCGGGCGGCACCGTGGCGAGTGCCGTGGTTCACGTGCTGGAGGTGAGAGAATGAACGACGAAGTGAGGGACGCGGGCTACGACGACTGGCTCGACGCCGTCGCCGCGGGCGAGGGCTACTACCTCGAATGCCCGAACGGGCACGGCTCGCTCCCGCCGCGCCACGCCTGCCCGCACTGCGGCGCGCGCGACCTCGCGTCGGAGCCGCTACCCGAAACGGGCGAGATCGAGGTGCACACCGTCGTCCACGTGGCGACGCCGGGCTTCGTCCACGACGCGCCGTACGCGACGGCGCTCGCCGACTTCGGTCCCGTCCGCTTGACCGGCGTCGTCCGCGGCGTCGAGCCGGCTGACGTGGAGAACGGCGCGACCGTCGAAGCCGAGGTCGGCGAGAGCGAGACGACCGGCGAGCGGCTACTCGTGCTCCGCCAGCGGTAGCTCGCCGGTGACGACGCCCGCGAACGCCTCCGGGTGCTCGTCGTGCGGGAGCAGACGCGCGTCGTCGAACACAACCAGGCGTACGTCCGCGCGGTCCGCGAGCAGCCGACCGTACGAGAGTGTCGTGATGGTGGCGTCGCGACCCCACGCGAGCAGCACCGGCGCGTCGAGATTGCGGAGCACGTCGGCGAGTTCCACGTCCGGGTCGAGGCTGCCGCCGACGAACGACGCGGGCGCGAGCCGCGCGTTCGGCTGGTGGGCGGTCCGCCACTGGTAGTCTAGCACCTCCCTGGTGACGCGCGCCGGGTCGGCGTACGCGTCCCGGCGGTCGAACCACGCGAGCGACGGCCGGCTGACGAGCAGGTTGAACAGGCCGGTGCCGACGACGGGCGACCGGAGCAGGCGGCGGAGCCACGGCCGGCGCGGCCCGGTGTCGGCGGTCGGGCAGACGAGGATCAAGCGCTCGACCGGCGCCTCGCGCGCGGCGAGCGCGGCGTACGACCCCGCGAGCGACGACGCGACGACGGTCGGCTCGTCGGCCACGTCGGCGAGGAACTCGCGCACGAACCGCTCGTAGAGCGACGCGGTGTACGCGACCGCCGGCCGGTCGCTCCGGCCGAACCCTGGCAGATCCGGCGCGAGCACGTGGTAGTCCTCGGCCAGCCGGTCGAAGACGCCCGCGAACTCGCGGCTCGACGCCGCGGCGTGGACGCCGTGGAGCAACACGAGGTCGGGGTCGTCCGGGTCGCCGGCCTCCGTGTACGCCACGTCGAACCCCCGCCACCGGTACGAGCGCTGGCGGCCCGGGAGCGCGGGTTCGAGCGGTCCCGCGCGCTCCGCCAGCAGCCGGTTCGCCGCGGCCATCACCCCGAGTCCTCCGACGACGCCGCCGACGGCTCTCGATAGCTTCATACCCCGAGAAACGGTCGCTACGCGGTTAGCTGTTGTGTCAGCGAGAGCCACTGTATCGGTGAGGTTCGACTTGGTACTCATGATCTGTTCATCTCTGCAACCCTGAATTCCCCGACGAGTAGCTACGCGTATTGAACGGTGAACTACTCAACGAGCCGTTCGTTCTGACTAAGTCGATCCAGGATGTCCTCATGGAGAGAGCCGTTCGTGCCAACGAGCGGACTACGTTTCCCTTCACCCACCAACTCGAACGGTTCCCCCTCAGTATTTGTCACTGTCGCTCCGGCAGCTTCTGCAATGACAAGACCGGCTGCTACGTCCCAGGGGTACGTGTCGTATTCCCAGATGGCGTCAGCACTTCCGCTGGCGAGGTAGCAAAGATGGAGTGCCGCGGAGCCGAGTCGGCGCACACCGCGGACGTCTTGATAGAAATGCGTAAGGAATATTCCATCGGGATCGTAGCCGGACATCAGCATGCTCTCGCTGATCGCTGACCGACCAGTCGTTGTGATGGGCTGGCCGTCCCGGTAGGCAGTCTGTCCTTTGATTGCCGTCCAGAGTTCATCGTTCTCGGGTGCGTAGACCACGCCAACGACAGGTTCGCCGTCGCGAAGGAGGGCGACGGAGACACAGTAGTTCGGGTTTCCGTTGGCGTAGTTCCCGGTCCCGTCTAACGGGTCGATTAGCCAGGTGTATGCGCCGCCTCTATCAACGTGGACATCTTCCTCTGACCGGATGTTATGAGCCGGGAACTCGTTCTCGAGGGCCGTCGTAATGATGTTCTCAGAGAGATAATCGGCCTCCGTGACGATGTCGGCCTTATTAGACTTGACCGTCACTGACTCCACGCGGCCATGGAGTTCCCGGAGTGGCTCTCGAACACTTCGCACAGCCTCCGTAGCCACCTCAAGAGCGTGTTCCAGTTCACCGTCAGGGGCGGTGTCGGTCAGCCGAAGCTGTTGTGGGTGGCGCTTCGCGTCCTCGTCTCGCGCGCCCCAGCCGAGGAGTTCGCTGATAGCGGTGTAGAAGTCGTCGTCGTAGCTCGTCCTGACAACGTCCGCTGACTCCTTGGCCCCGGTGATGCGAACTGCTTCCTCTGGAGCAAGCTTGATATGGTGTCGCCCACCGTCGACGAGGAGTTCCGCCGTCTCTTTTGCCACGACGTCGATCGTGGTATCATCACTCACTATGAGCGGTCGTACGCCCATTTTATGAGTGTGGAGCGGGACGATCTGCAACACCGAGTTGTTCTTCGGATTGTGAATTGGTCCGTTCGCTGAAAGTGAGATGCCCGTCGATCCGGTTGGGGTCGAGACGGCCAGGCCAGTACCGTCGTACTCACCCACGTACTCTTCGTCCGCGTAGACATCAAGCTTGGTTATCTTCCGTTCAACAGGATCGTCTGGGGCCG
>CAZYYH010000041.1:0-12400 GCA_964651725.1 uncultured Halobacteriales archaeon
CCGGCGCGCTCTGGTACGCGGACCCGGTCGCCGACGACGCCGGGGCGGCCGAGGCTTCGGCGCTCGGCGGAACGACCGGCAGCGCGGCGCTCGCACGACTCGTCGGCGGGCCGGCCGCGCGCGTCGCCGCGAAGAGCTGGCTCCGGGCGCGGCGCGCGCCGCTCGCGGTCGCGTTCGTCGCGTATCCGCTCTTCGTGCTCACCGGGCCGATCGCGCAGGCGGTACGGACGGGCGTCGTCTCCCCGGCGCTCCCCGCGCTGCTCGGCTTCTACGGCGCGTGGGCGACGGGCGCGGCGTTCACGCTCAACCCCTTCGGCAACGAGGGCGTCGTGCTCCCGGTCACCGTCACCTCCGGGATCGAGGGCCGGGAGTTCATCGCGGGGCTGGTGGCCGCCGGGCTCGTCCTCGGCCTCCCGGCGACGGTCGCGCTCGCGGCTGTCGTCGGCGTGCTCAGCCCGCTCGGACCCGCGCGGGTCGTCGGCGTCGCGGCGGTGAGCGCGGCGCTCTGTGCCGCCGCGACCGCGATCGCCGCGGCCGCCGGCACCGCGTTCCCGAAGTTCGACGCGGTGCGCGTGACCCGGAGTCGGCGCGCGGTCCTCCCGAGCCTGTTCGCGTTCGTCGCCTACTCGCTCGGGGTCGGCGTCGTCGCGCTCCCTAGCCTCGGCGTCCAGTACGCGCTCGTCGTCGACGCGCTCGCCGGCGCGCTCGGGGCGACGCCCGGCGCGGTGCGACTCGGCGGGGTCGCGACCACGCTCGCGCTCGCCGCCGTCGCGGCCGTTCCGTCGTTCCGCTACGCAGCCCGCGAGTTCGACGACTACGCGATGTGAGCCGTTGGCGGTGACTGTCACTACTGGTCGTCCGATGCCCGAAGGTGGTGAACTCGACACTGCTTGCTCCGCCGAACAGCCGTCGGTCACAGCTACCCGACCATCTACTTCCCTGGTGGATCGAAAGGGCGAGCGCGCTCGGGGAAGCCGGGCGAGGCAAGCACTGGACCGAGTGAGCGAAGCGAACGAGGGAAGCGCGCAGCGAGCCCCGCGACCGGAGCGCGCGAGGGCTTCCCGGCTGTCGTTTACGTGTGCAGTCGTTCAGACGGGAGTTCTGCTAGCCTTGACAAATGGGGGGAAGCGAACGGACGGGTCAGCCGAAACGGGGGTCTTCGGGCGGTTCTGCGAGAGCCGTGGGAGACCCAACCACACAACTCCCTGATAAACATCCACCCGGAGGTTTATACCCGCAGACTCGAATCCGGGTGACATGAACTCGCTCGACGCGACCCGGCGCGCGTTCCTCGCGGCGGTCGTCGGCGGCGCGGCGGTCGGCGGAACCCAGCCCCCGGCGTCCGGCTACCTCGACCGGCTCGCGCCGCTCTCGGGGTCGGCGTGGGCGGCCGCGCGCCGCGACGCCCCCGACGAGGTCGACGGCCCGTACGGCCCGGCGGAACTCCGGTACGACGACGCGCGCGTCCCGCACGTCGAGGCCGACGGCGACCGGGCGCTCTACTACGCCGTGGGCTACGCGCAGGCGACGGACCGGCTGTTCCAGATGGACCTGTTCCGACGGCGGATGCTCGGGACGCTGTCGGCGGCGCTCGGCGAGACGACGGTGGAGTCCGACGTGTTCCACACGCAGATGGACTTCGCTGGTGCGGCCGCGGCGAGCTGGGAACATCTCCAGGGGACGGAGACGGGCGACGTGGTGGAGGCGTACGTAGACGGCGTGAACGCGGCGCGCAGGGAACTCGGGCTGCCACTGGAGTTCGAACTCCTGGGCTACGAGCCGGAGCCGTGGCACCCCGAGGACACCCTGCTGCTGGAAGAGCAGATCTCGTGGGGGTTGACGGGGAGCTTCCGCACGCTCCGGCAGGCGGTGCTCCGCGAGGAACTCGGCGATCTCCACGCGGAACTCTACCCGGAGCGCATGGACCACGACTCGCCCATCGTCCGGAGCGGCGAGACGGGCGGGGACGCGACGGCGAGCAGGACCGAGGGGGGTGGCGTCGGCGGTGGGACGGGAGCCGACGGCGCGGCCGTCGGCACCGACCTCGTGGACTGGCTTTCGAGCTTCGAGTCGCCGCCCGGCATCGGGTCGAACTCGTGGGTGGTGTCGGGCGAGCACACCGCCTCGGGGGACCCGCTCGTGGCGAACGACCCGCACCTCGACCTGATGGTGCCGCCGATCTGGTACCAGCAGGACCTCGCCACGCCCGAGATGGACGTTCGGGGCGTGACGTTCCCCGGCGTACCGTTCGTCGTCATCGGTGCGAACCACGCAGGGGCGTGGGGGTTCACGAACACGGGCGCGGACGTGATCGACTTCTACACCTACCAGACGAGGGACGGTCAGTACGAGTACGAGGACGAGTGGCGCGACTACGACGAGGCGACCCGGACGGTCGCGGTGTCGGGCGGGGACGACCGCGAGGTGACGGTGCGGAAGACGGTCCACGGCCCGGTCGTGGAGCGCGAGGGCCAGGAGGTCGCGGTCGCGTGGACGGGGCTGACCGCGACGGAGACGACGGTCGCCGTCCACGAGTACGCGCACAGCGACGGCGTCGAGGACGTGCTCGACGCCACCCGGAAGTTCGACCTGCCGACGCAGAACCTGGTGTACGCGGACCGCGACGGCGACACGCTGTACTACGTGACGGGGCGCATCCCGATCCGCACCGTGGACGGCGAGGAGGTGGCGGGCGACCGCGTGTTCGACGGCTCCGCGGGCGAGGGCGAGTGGGCGGGCTTCGAGCCGTACGGCACGTCGTCGTGGGACGGGTTCGTGCCGTTCGAGGAGAAGCCCCACGTCCGGAACCCCGACCTGCTCGGCACGGCGAACCAGCGCGTCGCGGACGACCCCGGCCACTACCTCGCAGCGTCCTACGCGCCGCCGTTCCGCGGCGCTCACCTCTACGACCGGCTCGACGCCGCCGTCGAATCCGGTGAGGAGATCGACCTCGAGTTCATGCGGACCCTCCAGCAGGACACCTACGACCGGCGCGCGGACCACCTGGTGCCGGCGATCCTCGACGCGGAATCCGCGGTTCCCGACGCGGCGAGCGACCTGCTCGACGCCCTCCGCGACTGGGACCGCCGGACGACCCGCGACTCCCGTGGCGCGCTCGCGTTCGACCGGTTCCTCGATCACTACCGCGACCGGCTGTTCGCCGACGCGTTCGAGGCGCGTGGCCTCGACGAGGGGTACTGGCCGTCGGACTGGGCCGTCTGCACGCTCGCCGCCGACAGCCCGTGGTTCGACGAGATCGGCGAGTCGCGGGACGCGGTCGTCGCCACGGCGCTCGCGGACGCCGCCGCCGAGATCGACGAGGAGGGCTGGGAGACGTACGGCGACGTGAACGTCCTCGACCTCGACCACCCGTTCGAACTCGACTTCCTCGGCTACCCCGAGCGCCCGATGGACGGCTCCGCGGCCTCGCTCAAGAACTACCGCCGCGGGTCGCCCGCCGGGAGTTCGTGGCGGATGGTCGCCGCGCCGGCCGAGAGCGCGGCGTGGGGCGTCCTCCCCGGCGGCAACTCCGGCGACTACTTCTCCGACTCCTACGCCGACCAGCTCGAC
Source organism: uncultured Halobacteriales archaeon (assembly GCA_964651725.1). Lineage (GTDB taxonomy): Archaea > Halobacteriota > Halobacteria > Halobacteriales > Halobacteriaceae > CAZYYH01. Next base: position 3,571 of record CAZYYH010000041.1, read on the forward strand.
GCGTGGGCGACCGGCGGCTACCGCCGACTCGGCCGGGTGCCCGACGGCGACCCCGACGTGACGTTCCGGGAGGGAGGGCGATGACCGCCGTCGCGTGGCTCGACCACCTCCGCGCCGACCGCTACCGCCGCCGCGCCGCCATCCTCGCGGGCGCTGCGGTCGGCCTCGCCGTCGCGCAGCTCCACTGGATCGGCCTCCTCCTCGGCGGGGTGCTCGTCGGGCTGGCGAGCCGCGACCTCCCGCGCGCCCTCCTCGCCGGCCTCGCGTTCGGCGTCGGCGCGCTCGCCGTGTTCCTCGCGGGCCTCGCCGTCGTCGGCGCGGCCGACCCCGCGCTGGCGATGGGGCAGCTCACCTACCTCGCCGTCGGCGTGCCGATCGTCGCCGGTCTCGTCGGGTCGCTCGCGCGCGGGGTCGTTTGACGCGACAGTTCGTGAGTATCCGCGGCCGGGCTGCCGGCGCTCCGTTCGTTTGCGGACGGGCGTCCGCTCGCCGACCGTCGCGTGACCGGCGTCCGTCCGCGTCGATCCTCGTCTCGTCAGAGGGTTGGCGGTCTCCCTGCGAACCCTGCCGACTCGTTCCGTACCTCGTACTCCGCCGACTCGTTCCGCGTCTCGTACGCGGTCGGGGGCGGGAGATCCGGCGTCTCCGTGCCGGTGATGGCGCGCTCTGCGAACGAGCGCGCCTCCGAACCCGCGACCGTCTCGACGGCGTCGAGGAACGCGGCGAGCGTCACGGTCCCGTCGTGCCGGTTCAGCCGACGGGAGACGTGGACGAGCGACCGGTCGCCGTCGGTCGCGGTACGGATGCGGTCGTCGAGCGCGGCGAGCACGACGGTTCCCTTCCGGTAGGCGGTGGCAGCGGTCCACGTCGCGGGGTCGGCGAGCACCTGGTCGGTGGCACCGTCCGGCGCGACGTGCCCGCGGAACGCGGCGTACGGGACGCGGCCGCTGGTGACGGCGAGGGAGGCGGCGTAGTACTCGGCGCTCGCCTCCGCGAACCACGACATCTCGGGCGCGAGCCGGTACGACTGGCGGGTGTGGACGTACTCGTGCGTCCACACGTCGTCCGGGGAGGCCAGGGGTTCGTCCGCCGCCACCCACGCGCCCGTCGAGCCGAGCTGTGCGCCGTCCACCGCCCACTCGACGCCCTGGGGCGCGGCGACGACGATGGACTCGCCCCCGCGGTCGCCGAGGTCGAGCGCGCGGGTGGCGTCGGCGAGCGCGTCCAGCACCGACTCGTTGCCGGCTTCGACGCGGGCGGCGTCGGGGACGACGAGCCGGATCGTGCGGTCGTCGACCGACCGCTCGTGCGTGCGGTGCGGGCCGAGGTACGCGATGCCGTCGGCGGCGACGCCCTCGCCCGCGACGGTGACGTTCGACGCCATCGTGACGTTGTCGGCCCCCTCCCACCACCACCGGGCGGTGACGTCCGGGACGCGCACGAGTGCCCAGTCGCCGGCGTCCACGAACGTGTAGCCGCTCGCGTTCACGCCGTGGTGGCTGACGCCGGAGTGGTTCGCGGGCAGCCGGAACGACACGCTCGGCGTCGCCGTCTCACCGTCCCATCGATACCGGCTGCCGTTCCGCTCGAAGCCGTCGGTGCTGGTGACGGTGGCGTTCGCGGGAACCGACGTGGTGAGCGTCGTCACGGACTCGGGTATCTCGAACGAGGTCGTCGCGGCGATGGAGCCGGGACGCTCCGGCGTCAACCGGAGCGTGACCGTCTGCTCGATGGTCGCGTCGTCCGTCTCGACGGGCGCGCTGGACGCGACCGGTGCGGCCACCGACAGGACGACGAGGACCGCGACGAGCGCGGCGAACCCACCCCAACGCACCATACTCGGGGTATAGACGCCCTATGACTTAATAGTCCATGACAATTTGCCGATTCACACCAGTTTTATTCGGGAAACATGCTATACTGTTCCGGTAATCTAAATCAGGTGAGCGGCAAGTAAACGACGCGAACTGGATAGATGGGACGGGGAGGGCCTACCGCTCGTCCGCGGGTGCGTCCTCGACCTCCGTCGAGGCGGGCGCGTCCGCGAGCGCCGCCTCGACGCCAGCGACCACGCCGTCGCCCTCGACCGTGCGGGCGCGCTCGCGTAGCCGCTCGTAGCGGGCGCGGGCGTCGTCGTGTCGCGCCCGCGCGGCGAGCGGCCGGTCCTCGACGAGGACGACGCGGTCGCTCGCCGCGGCGACCGCGAGGTTCGGGCGCTGACCCGCGACGAGGTCCACGTCCGCGACGACGGTCGCGTCCGCGTCGCGCGCCAGAGCGGCGGCCTCCGCCCGCGCGTCGGCGTCGACGCCCGAGAACGCCGGCACCGACACTACCTCCGCGCCGAGCGCGTGCGCCGTCTCGCAGTCGGCGTCGCCCTCGCCCACGACGCCGACGGAGCACTCGAAGCCGGCGTCGTCGAGCCGCGAGAGCAGCGGGGCGGCCGCGCCGCCACCGCCGACGACGTGGACGTGCGCGTCGCGGTCGCCGCGCCGCGAGCGCGCGGTGACGAGCGGCGTCCCGGTGACGGGGTGGCGGGCGGCGACCGCGCCCTCGCCGAACGCCGCCTGGAGCGCCGGACCGGTGAGCACGTCCGCGGGCGGCCCCGCGTCGAGCACGCGGCCGCCGTCGAGCACGACGAGGTCGTCGCAGTACCGCCCGGCGAGCGTCAGGTCGTGGATGGCGGCGACCGCCGTCCGGCCGTCGTCCACGAGGTCGCGCACGAGTTCCAGCGTGCGGACCTGGTGGTGCACGTCGAGGCTCGCCGTCGGCTCGTCGAGCAGGAGGACGGGGGCGTCCTGCGCGAGCGCGCGGGCGAGTAGCACGCGCTGGCGCTCGCCGCCGCTCACCTCCGTTATCGAGCGGTCCGCGAGGTCGGCGACCTGCGCGCGCTCCAGCGCCGCCTCGACCACGTGCTCGTCGTCCGGCCGGCCGAACCGCGACCGGTGGGGGTAGCGGCCCATCTCCACGATCTCGCGCACGGAGAACTCGAAGGACATCGCGGCGTCCTGCGGGACGGTCGCCACGCGCCGGCTGACCGCCTTCGAGGAGAGGTCGTGTACGTCCTCGTCGCCGACCGTCACGGTGCCGGCGTCGGGCGCGAGCGTGGCGTTCGCGGTCCGGAGCAGCGTCGTCTTGCCCGCGCCGTTCGGCCCGACGAGGCCGACGAGCGACCCGGACTCGACGGTCGCGGACACGTCGTCGAGCACGCGCACGCCGCCGAGGCTCGTCGTCACGCCGCGGATCTCGACGTTCACAGCGCGTGCACCTCCCGCGTCCGGAGCAGGTAGAGGAAGAAGGGTGCGCCCACGGCCGCGGTGACGATGCCGACGGGGAGTTCGGCCGCGCCGTGGCGGGCGAACGTGTCGGCGACGACGAGGAACACGGCCCCGGCGAGCGCGCTCGTCGGCAGGAGCACGCGGTGGTCGGGGCCGACGAGCAGCCGCATGACGTGCGGGACGATGAGGCCGACGAAGCCGATGACGCCCGACACGGCGACCGCGGCCGCCGTCACGAGGCTGGCGAACGCCAGAAGCAGTCGCTTCGTGCGTTCGACCTCGACGCCGAGCGCGCCCGCGTCCTCCTCGCCGAGCAGCAGGACGTTGAGGTCCCGTCCGAACGCCGCGAGGACGCCGAACGCGCCGAGCGCGACCGGGAGTGCGAGTTCGACCTCCGCCCACGTCGCGTTGACGAGGTTGCCCATCAGCCAGTAGATGGCGTCGCGGAGGCTCTCGCCGCTCGCCACGAGCATGTAGGAGACGACCGCGCCGAGGAACGTCTGGACGGCGACGCCAGCGAGCAGGAGCGTCGCCACGGGCGTCCGGCCGCCCTCGGTGGCGATGGCGTACACGCCGAACGCGGCGACGAGCGCGCCCGCGAACGCGGCCCACCGGATGCCGAGCGGCACGAGCGCGGGGAGCGTGATGGCGGCGACCGCGCCCGTCGCCGCGCCGGAGGAGACGCCGACGATGGACGGATCGGCCATCGGGTTGCGGAAGAACCCCTGCATCACGGTGCCGGCGCTGGCGAGCGCGAACCCGACGGTCGCGCCGAGCGCGATGCGTGGCAGCCGGAGCTGGCCGACGATGAACTGGGTCTTGCCGTCCACCGGGAACGAGAACACGGGCGCGTAGCCCACGTCGAGGAACGGGTACGGGACGGTGACGCCCGCGAACCGGGCCGCGCCGACCCCGACCGACGCCGAGGCGGGCACGGCGACCGCGTTGAGCGCGGCCTTCGCCACGGTCGTGGGACCGATGTCCGCGGTCCCCAACGTCGCGCTCGCCAGTATCGCCGCGACCAGCAGCCCGAGCAGGGCTCCCGACCACACCGTGGCCCGCGCGACGACCCGCGTATCACCGACCATACATCAACCTTGGTTGCTTTAGCCAAATATTTATTGTATTCGGTCGGAGGGTGTGGTATGCGACAGACAGTACGGACCGCACTCGTTGTACTGCTCGTCGTCGGCGCAGCCGTGAGCGCCGCCGGCGCAGGAACCGTCGCCGCCACGACGGCCACCCAGGAGGACTGCCGCTACCCCGTCCAGACGGTCGACGCTAGCGGCGAGACGGTCGTCGTCGACGAGGAACCCGAACGCGTCGTCACGCTCACCCCGAGCGCCGCACAGACCGTGTGGGAGATCGGCGCGCAGGACAAGGTCGTCGGCGTCTCCCAGTTCGCCGGCTTCCTCGACGGCGCGGAGAGCCGGGAGGTCGTCACCGAGGGCTTCCCCGCGACCGTCCAGGTCGAGACGGTCATCAGCCTCGACCCCGACCTCGTGCTCGCGCCGAACGTCATCGACAACGAGACCGTCGAGCGTCTGCGGCAGGCCAACGTCACCGTCTACCGGTTCCGACTGGCGTCCAGCATCGAGGACGTGTACGCCAAGACCGAGCGCATCGGTCGGCTCGTCGGCGCGTGCGAGGGCGCGGCCGACACCGTCGCCGGGATGCGCGAGCGCATCGACCGCGTCAGCAGCGCCGTCGAGGGCCAGGACCGCCCGACGGTGATGTACGTCTCCGGCGAGCAGCTCTACTCGCCCGGCCCGAACACGTTCATCGGCGCGATGATCGAGGCGGCCGGCGGTCACAACGTCGTCGCCGACGCCAACACCTCGCGGCCGTACCCGCAGCTCAGCCCCGAGTTCATCGCCCAGCAGGACCCCGAGTGGCTCGTCGTCTCCTACACCCAGGCCAACGCGAACCAGAGCGCGCGGGAACTCGTCCCCGACAGCCCCGCGCTGAAGAACACCACCGCGTACCGGGAGGGTAACGTCGTCAAGGTGAACTCGAACTACGTCAGCCAGCCCGCCCCCCGGATCGTCCAGCCGGTCGAGGCGATGGCGCAGGCGTTCCACCCCGAGGCGTACGCCGCCGCCGAGGAGACCACGACGACGAACTCGACCACCGAACCGACCACCACCGAGACCGTGCAGGCCGACCCGGCCGAGACCACCACCAGCGACGGGCAGCCCGGCTTCACCGCCGGCATCGCCGCCGTTGCGCTCGTCGGTGCAGCTCTCGCCGCATTCCGGCGGCAGTAGCGCCGGTCGCTGGATGCTGTTCTTCCACCCTGTTCAACTGGCCGAACAGCCAGCGGTGACTGTCGGCCAAACAACCGGCGTGGGTGGAACTGGAAGGGGCCGGCCGCTGGACTCGGGGGCCTCGCTGCGCGCTTTGGCTCGTTCGCTGCGCTCACTCGCCTGCAGTGCTTGCGTCGGCCGCCTTCGCCCAGCGGCCGGGGGCTTCCGGACTGGTTGCGGTCGAATCAACCGTTATCGCACCCCGAACACTGCTACCGTTCTATCTCCGACAGTATTTAAACGCGGGACGAGAACCACCGCGCATGGTCGAGAACGTCATCTGGCCGGCGTACCTCGACGCCACCCGGACCCGGAACCAGGGGCGTCGCGTCCCCGAAACGCTGGCCGTCGACGAGCCGACGCTGGACGAGATCGCGGAGGCCGTCCGGCAGGTCGGCTACGACGCCGTCATCGAGCGCGACAAGGCCTACCCCCGCGAGAACTGGACCGAGAGCGGCCGCGTGCTCGTCAAGGACGCCGACGACGCCGGCAAGAGCGACCTCCTCCAGGCAGTCGCCGCCTACGTCGCGGCGCTGCGCGAGTGATGTACGCCGCCGGCCAGGTCGTCCGGACCGCCCAGCACCTCGCCGTCGTCCGCGCCCCGGGCGACGACCACCCGCCCATCGGCGCGGAGACCGTCGACGAGCGCCTCGACACTGTCGGCCGCGTCGTCGACGTGTTCGGCCCCGTCGAACGACCCTACCTCGCCGTGAAACCCGACGACGACCGTTCGCTTCCCTCCCTCGTCGGCGAGAAGCTGTACGTTCGGGATTGAGGCTCGTTTTTGGAACGGGACGAAGTAGGCTAACCAGCTGCAGGTGACTGCTGACCGACAAGCCGCCGCCCTGGCGGACATCGAAAGGGCGAGCGCGGTCGGCGAACCCGGGCGACGCAAGCACCGCAACCGAGTGAGCGAAGCGAACGAGGTGAGGAGCGCAGCGAGCCCCGGGAGCCGAGCGCGCGAGGGCTTTCGGGACTGCCGGCAGTCGTGGTTGCGTGGACTACACCAGTGGCGTACCCTCCTCGTCGCCGATTCGCAACCTCAAAGGCCCTTCCCGCCACACGGAACGGACATGGACGCGCGTCGAAGCGCCGTGCTCGGAGGCGTCGCCGCGGTTGCACTGTTCGTGCTCGTGCAGGTCGGCGCGCTCGCGCTGGTGCAGCCGTTCGAGTCCGCTGGCTACCAGCAGGTGGAGAACCCGCAGAACCCGACGAACAGCGTGCTCTACGTCGGGCTTCTGCTGGTGGCGACGGGCGCGATGCTGGTGGCGCTCAAGTACGGGGGCGACCGGGTGCTGCGCGGGTTCATCATCCTCACGAGCGGCTTCATCTCGTGGTACGTGTTCTCCGTGCTGTTCGCGCCGGTCGCCGCCGGAGGCGTGCTCGCGGTCGCCGCGGCGGCCGGGGTCGCGCTCGCGCTCTACGCGTACCCGGAGTGGTACGTCGTGGACGCCGCCGGGGTGGTGATGGGCGCGGGCGCGGCGGCGCTGTTCGGCATCAGCTTCGGCGTGCTTCCGGCGATCATCCTGCTGGTGGTGCTCGCGGTGTACGACGCGATCAGCGTCTACGGCACGGAGCACATGCTCACGCTCGCCTCGGGCGTGATGGAGATGAAAGTGCCCGTCATCCTCGTCATTCCCCTCTCCACCGACTACTCGTTCCGCGACGCGTCACCGATGGACGACGGTGACGAAACGGACGGAGACGAGGGTGACGGAGACGAAGGCGACGGGGAGACGCCGGACGGGGCTGCGGACGAGGGCGGAGCCGACGAGATTGCCGAGAGTCCACTGGAGCGCGAGGCGTTCTTCATCGGGTTGGGCGACGCGGTGATGCCGACCATCCTGGTGGCGAGCGCGGCGTTCTTCACCGACGCGCCGGACCTCGGGCTACCGGTCGCCGCGAACCTGCCGGCAGTGACCGCGATGGTCGGGACGCTCGCGGGGCTGGTGGTGCTGCTCTGGATGGTGATGAAGGGCCGGGCGCACGCAGGACTGCCGCTGCTGAACGGCGGCGCGATCCTCGGTTACCTGGCTGGAGCAGTCGCTACCGGGATTCCAGTGGTGCAGGCGCTCGGGCTCGCACCGTACCTGTAGGGCGTGCAGGCGGCACCTGGCTGTGGGGGTCGGGCAGCCATGTGGTCCGCGACGAGTGTGCCGCACTCCGGCCTCGGCTTCGCCGCGGTGACCGGTCAGGTCACGGCGGGTCTGCCTCGTTCTCGTATTTAAAGTTACGTCGGTGTCGTGGGGTCGGGTAACGTTCGCGCTCCAGGTGGTCCGTCCGCCTCCTCCTTATAAATAGTTTGAAGCTTACAATGGATTACAAAATGTTACATAGTAGTACTCTTTTGAGGTTTATAGGTAGGTTCGTCGACGACTTCGGAACGAGAGCCCGGTCGCGTCGCTTCGCTACCGCCCGCAGGCCACGCCGACCACGACCATCACCGCCCGGTCAGTGCTTCGCTCGCGGGCGAGAGCGAGATCTTCCGTCCGAGGCCCCGCTCGACGGCCTCGTCGTAGAGCAGCTTCGCGGCGGCGACGGTCTCGATGGCGGTGCCGCCGGAGTCGAACAGCGTGACCTCGTCGGCGGATTCGCGGCCCGGAACGGTGCCGGCGACGACCTCGCCGAGTTCGGCGTGGACGTGGTCCTCGTCGATAGCTCCTTCGTCGAGGGCGTGGAGGAAGGAGCCGGCGTCTTGGAACGCGCGGTCGCGGAGGTCGGGGACGTACGTCGCGCGCCGGACGGTCGTGGTGTCGAGTTCGCGCCGGTCGGGGTGGTACTGGCCCATCGCGGTGACGTGTGCGCCGTCCGCGAGGCGGTCGCCGTCGAAGACGGGTTCCGTGGCCTTCGTCGCGGTGATGACCACGTCCGCACCCTCGACGGCGGCGGCACTGGACGCGACGGCGGCGACCGAGGCGTCGAGTTCGTCGGCCATCTCGGCGGCGAAGGCCTCGCGGTGCTCCGTCGTCGGCGAGTACACCCGGACGGTGTCGAAATCGCGGACGGTCGCCGTGGTGCGGAGCTGGCCACGTGCCTGCGCGCCGGAGCCGATGACCGCGGCGGTCGTGGCGTCGTCCCGGGCGAGCGCGTCCACGGCCACCGCGCCCGCCGCGCCGGTCTTGAACGGGTTCATGCTCGCGCCGTCGATCAGCGCGAGCGGTTCGCCGGAGTCCGCGTCGTAGAGCGGGAGCGTGAACCAGGCGTCGCGCGCGCCGAAACCGGCGTCGTACATGTAGCCGCCCATCGCGC
>CAZYYH010000042.1:0-12340 GCA_964651725.1 uncultured Halobacteriales archaeon
CGGACCGCCTGGAGAACATCATCCACCTCGCGGAGGACTTCGAGGGCGTGAACCCCCTGGAGGAGCCGATGCCGGTGAAGCCCGGCCAGCACTACGAGATGGGCGGAATCGAGGTGAACGAACACGGCGAGACGTGCATCGACGGCCTCTACGCGGCGGGCGAGACGGCCTGCGTCTCGGTCCACGGCTCGAACCGGCTCGGCGGGAACGCGCTCCCCGAACTCACGGTGTTCGGCGCGCGCGCCGGCCGGCACGCGGCGGGCGCGGACATGGGCGAACCCGAGATCGAGACGGGCTACGCGGGCGACGTGGAGCCGGGCAGCGTCGACTCGCCGGTGCCGCTCGGCGCGGTAGACGCGGGCGACGAGGCGGTCGCGGACGGTGCGGTCGTCGAGGACGCCGACGCGGTGGTGTCGTCGGCGGTGGAGCGCGAGATGGAGCGCGTCACGCGCCTGCTCGACCGCGAGACTGGCGTCCAACACTCCGAGATCCGGGGCCGCCTCCAGGAGTCGATGACGGCGAACGTGAACGTGTTCCGCGAGGAGTCCGGCCTGAAGCAGGCGCTACGGGACATCAGGGCGGCCCGCGAGGAGTACCGCGACGTGTACGTCGCCGATCCGTCCCGGACGTTCAACACCGACCTCGTCCACACCATCGAGACGCGGAACCTCATCGACGTCGCGGAGACCATCACGATGGGGGCGCTCGCGCGCACCGAGTTCCGCGGCGCGCACTGGCGCGCGGAGCACCAGGAGCGCAAGGACGACGAGTGGCTGAAGCACACGCTCGTCGGCTGGAACGGCGGATCGCCCGAACTGTTCTACCGGCCGGTGGTGCTGGAGGGCGAGGCGAAGCGGTACGAGCCGAAGGTGCGGAGCTACTGACCGGCTCGAAGAGGAAGGGATGGGGCGGCCGCGCGCGGCCGCTCCGGAAGGTGTCGGCGAAGCGGGCCGGAAGGGCGGGGAGAACGTCCATCGGTGCCGTGGTCCGGACCCACTTCCATCAGATATTTGCCGCCTCTGATGCGGGCGTGCCCGGATGCCGAGCCGGCGGTAATGTAGTTTTCCCCGCCATTACCGATTCTGATAACGGGCGAGGCGCGCTCGCGGGCCGAGAGCCGGGTCGTCACAGAGACGTGGACGAGTACGCAGGTGGCGGCGAGCCGAAAGCGCTCGTTACGCGGCGATTGTTCGTGACCGAACCGTGGAAAGACGGGGTTACGCGGCCCAACGCTCGCGTTACCCGGGTGAAACGGTCCGCAACCGACGGAACGACACGTCCGCTATATCTCGCCGTCGCCGAAACACGCGAGGTATGCCGGAGTGCAACAACTGTGGCTCGTTCGTCACACCCGACTTCGCGCGCGTGTTCGGCGACAACCGCAACGACGTGAGTGGCTGCGTGGCGTGCATGAGCTTCCGCGAACTCCAGAACGGGGAAGGGGCGGAGATACCGGTGCCGGCGCGCGCCGAGTGACCGGTCAGTAGCTCCTGCTGGTGTGGAGCGTGCCGGTGTCGTCGTAGAGGAACACGGTGTTGCCGTCGTTCCAGACGTAGGTGCCGAAGTCCCAGTAGAGATCGGTCGATGAGTCGGTGCCGGATCCGCGGGCCACCCGCAGCCGCCGGAGAGCAGAGGACACTTTACCCGGCCCGCCCAGGTTCCGGTATGCGGATACAGAGCCGGGAGCAGGTCGAGGGCGGGGCGGAGCGGGTGACGCTCGTCCCCGAGAGCCTCGACGACCTCTGGCATCTCACCTACGTTCTGGAGCCGGGCGACCGCGTCACCGGCGACACCACGCGCCGCATCCAGCGCGCCGACGACGACCTCCGCGACACCGGCGGCGAGCGCGAGCACATGACCGTCACGCTCGACGTCGAGGACGTGGAGTTCCACAAGTTCGCCAACCGGCTCCGCGTGAGCGGCACCATCGCCGAGTCCTCGCGCGAGGACCAGCTCGGCATGCACCACACGCTCAACGTCGAGGAGCGCGAGGAGATCACCGTCGAGAAGCGCTGGCAGCCCGACCAGGAGGAGCGCCTGGCGGACGCGGTGGAGGCGACCGAGAACCCGGACGTCGCCATCGTCACAGTCGAGGAGGGCGAAGCGCACGTCCACACCGTCGCGCAGTACGGCGTCGAGGAGTACGCCTCCTTCACCGGCCCGACCGGGAAGGGCGAGTACGCCCGCGAGCGCTCCGAACTGTTCGCGGACGTGCTCGGCGCGCTCTCCCACCTCGACGTCGACGCCATCATCCTCGCCGGCCCCGGGTTCACGAAGCAGGACGCCCTCAACTACTTCGAGGACGAGGCGTCCGACCTCACGGAGAAGATGTCGATGGTGGACACGTCGGCGGTCGGCGGCCGCGGCGTCCACGAGGTGCTGAAGCGCGGCGCGGTCGAGGACGTGCAGGCCGAGACCCGGATCGCGGAGGAGGCCGACCTCGTGGACGAGCTGATGACGCGGATGAAGACCGGCGCGAAGGCCGCGTACGGCTTCGATTCCGTCTCCGAGGCCGCGGAGTTCGGCGCGGTCGAGACGCTTTTGATCCTCGACGAGCGCCTGCGCAAGGAGCGCACGGGCGACGGCGAGTGGGACGGCGACGCGAACGACCTCGTGCAGTCCGTCGAGCAGCAGGGCGGCGAGGTCGTCGTGTTCTCCAGCGAGTTCCAGCCCGGCGAGCAGCTCCGGAACCTCGGCGGGGTGGCGGCGCTGCTGCGCTACCGCCTGGAGTAGTCCACTCAGTCATCCCGATACGCCCGCACCAGTCGCTGCACCGGCTCGGACGCCAGCACTGCGAGTGCCAGCCGCGTCGCGCGGTCGCGGAGGCCGCCGGTCACCACGGTCCCGACGGCGGTGCCACCCTTGGCGAACGCGCCGACGCGGTAGCGCGCCCTCGGGTCCGCCGCGGTCGCAGCCCGGCGTACTGCCCGCGCGACCGCCTCGGGCGCGTTCACGCCCGGCGGCCGCCGTTCGACGACGCCGATGGCGTCCAGCACGCGGTAGAGGTCGGCGTACGCCGCCGACCGGTCCGTCGGCAGCTCCGCGAGCGCGCGGTCGTAGAAGTCGGTCGCCACGATCCCCGGCTCCACGACCACCACGTCGACGCCCGACGGCGCGAGTTCGGCGCGGAGCGCGTCGCTCATCGACTCGAACGCGAGCTTCGACCCGGTGTACGCGCCCATGCCCGCGAGCGACAGGCGGTTGGCGGCGGCAGTCACGTTCACGATCCGGCCGCGACCCCGGTCGTGCATCCCCGGCAGCACCGCGCGAACGAGGCGGTGCGGCCCGAACGTGTTCACGTCGAACTGCTCCATCACCTCGTCGGTCGTCACGTCCGCCAGCGGCCCGAACTGGCCGTAGCCCGCGTTGTTCACGAGCACGTCCACGCCGCCCGCTTCCTCGTGGACGCGCTCGACGACTCGCTCCACGTCCCCGGCATCGGTCACGTCGAGTTCGGCCGTCGCCGCGCCGCGCTCCGCGAGCGGCTCCAGCTCCGCCACGTCGCGGCCGGTCGCGTACACCGCCCAGCCGGCGTCGAGGAACTCTACCGCGGTAGCACGGCCGATACCGGACGAGCAGCCCGTGACGAGCACCGTCCTCTCCATGCGTCCGGGTTCGGCGCGGAGACCCGTAACGGTGACTCGCCGGGTCGGCGGCTACTCGAAATCGGTCAGCTTCGCGTCCGTCGGCCCCGCTGACGCCGACACTTCGACGACGAGCACGTCGCGCACCCCCGTGTCGCGCTGGAACGCACGGATGCCCTCGCGGTCGGCGAGGCCGGCGACGGCGTCGGCGAGCGCGCGGTCGCCGACGAAGCACTCCGCGAACTCCTCGAAGAACCGGCCGACGCTCCGCGAGTACAACGCGTCCGGGAACGTCTCCGGCACCGGCTCGCCCGCCGCCGCGATGCCCGCGACGGCCGTCGCCGGAACGACGCGCACCGTCCCGCCGACCGGGAGCGCGAACACGAACGCGTCCCGCGTCGATGCGAGCAGCCGTTCCGCGGCGTCCGCCAGCCCCGTCGCGTCGTGGCGGTCCGCCGCCGACCGCGACGCGAACGACCGGACCGCCGCCACGACGCCCGTCGTCACCGCGTACTCCGGGAGGTCGACGCACAGCAGGACGCCCAGGTCCGGGCCGCCGTCGGACCGATGGTCCGACGAGGATCGCGAACCGACGGTTCGCTCACCGCCCGCGGGCGACGCCGGCGACGCCACGCGCGCCGCGAACGCCACGCCGCCGCCCGCCGCTCCGTCGACGTGACGCGCGAGCCGGCGCGGGAGTTCGCGCTCCACGCCCCCGAACTCGACCGCCGACTCCCGCCCCGTCGCCAGTTCGCCGTTATCGTATCGTGCGCGCCGCTCCGACGCGAGCGCGCCCACCTCGCGGCCGGCGTCCTCCGCCGCCGACCCCAGCACCCTGACGAACCTCCGACGACGCATACGTCTCCAACTCCGCGAACGGGCACAAAAGCGTAGGGGTTGGAGCGACCGGCACCGTTCGGAGTAGCCGGCCAGCCGCCGGTCACGGCCGGCGATGGAGTCCCGCAGACGGATCGTCGTAGTCCTCACTACATCAGTCGTCACTAGTACAGTCATCACTAGAACGGTCCTTCGTGTCGACGCGGTCGGGCCGGTGGCTTCGTTGCGTCACTCGCTCCGTTCGCTCGTCGCAGCGCCCGCGTACGCCGCCCTCCGCGCGCGGGACTGCCGGCCAGATCACGGCCGCGTCAGCGACGCGTCAGATTTCGATAGTTCGGCCGTCGCGCGCGAACCGCACCTCGCCGTCGTAGCGGTCGCCGAGCGAGTCCAGCATCTCGCGGTGCTCGCCGTTCGTGTGCGGGTAGAGGTGGGTGAGGAACACCGTCCCGTAGTCGTGGCTGGCGAGCGCCGCCCCCAGGCTCGACGGCGTCGGATGGTTCGACACGTCCACGTCGTCCGGGAACGAGCAGTCGTGCGCGAACAGCTCCACGCCGTCCGCGAACGCCGCGAGGTCGTCGAACGCCTCCGAGTCGCCGCTAAACGCGAACGCGTCGCCGAACCGGTACGCGAGACAGTACATCGAGTGACGCGTCTCCAACGCCGTCACGTCGAACCCCGCGACCGAGAACTCGCCCGGCTCCACCTCTCGGAGCGAGAGATCGATGCGGTCCTGCATGTACTCGTGGACCCCGAGCAGTCCCTCCACGAGATCGCGCGTTCCCTCCGGCCCCACGATCTCCAGGGAGTCCTCGCCCGCCAGCCATCGCGCCTTCATCAGCGGCATCAGGTCGGAGACGTGGTCGAGATGGTGGTGTGTCAGCAGTACGGCGTCGACGCCCTCGTAGCCCGCGTCCGTCGCCGCCAGCCGGTGGAGCGCCCCCGACCCGCAGTCGACCAACAGCCGGCGCGGCTCCTCGCCGTCGCCCGCGTCCTCCACGAGGATACCCGTCTGCATCCGCTCCCCCTCCGGCATCGCCGAACCCGTGCCGAGGAACGTCACCTGCATACTCGGTAAGGCGGCCAGAACCGGGAAAAGTCCTTCCGTCACGGAACAGCGCCGTCGCTCTCGATGATAGCTCCGGTAGGAATGTGCGTGGGTGCAGTCCCTGTGAGGGCAAAGCACCTGCATCAATCGGCGGAACAACCGCCGTACGATGCGTGGGACCGGATTTGAACCGGCGGACCCCTACGGGACAGCGCCCTCAACGCTGCGCCGTTGGCCTAGCTTGGCTACCCACGCACGCATCCATCCTTACCCGTGGGGTACTAAAATTCCTTCCGATTCGGGATGCGGCCCGGCGATAGCCGGCCGCGACGAACGGTTATGCGCCTGGCGACCGACTCCCCACCTATGCCCGACGCGACGGACCGACTCGACCGGCGAACGCTGCTGCGCGCGACCGGCACCGCCGCCGCGATGGGAGTGCTGCCGGGTGCTGCGAGCGCGGCGAGTGCGGCTGGCACCGACCAGGACGCGCTCGTGCTCGCGTACCACGACGCGGCGCGCAACCTGATCTACCGGACACTGGTCGTCTACGGCGACCCCGTGCGGCCCGACCGGCCGGTCTGCGAGTTCGACGACGCGTGGCGGCATCCCGTCGTCGCCGTGGGGTTCGAGGGCGGCGAGATGGCGTACGCCGACCTCCACGCCGGCGAACAGTTCCAGCGGGGGACCGCGGTCGTCGTCGTGGACCGTGTCCAGGGGTGCGCCCAGGGAGAAACCGAGTACGCGGGCGTGTTCCTCGATGTGGTCGCGCGACCGCCGGGCGCGGACGGCGGCGGGGGCGGCGGGAGCGGCGGCGGAGGTGGCGGTAGTGACGAGAACGACACCGGCAACGAGACCGCCGGCGAGGGCGACCTCGACGGCTCCTGACGGGGCGCAGCCGGCGACGGACACAACTATAGGCCGGCGGCCGTACCCCACCGACATGAGGCAGTTCGCGCGGCGGAACGTGCCCGCCCTCACGGCCGCCCTCACTGCCGTGTCGCTCGCGCTCGTGTTCGGCGCGGCGCTCCGCGTCATCCCGTCGTCCGTGCTGCCGCGCGCACCGGACGGGGTCGTCGCCGCCATCCCGCACGTCAACGCCGCCGTCAGCGCCGTCGCGTTCGTCGTCGTCGCCGTCGGGTGGCGGGCGATCCGGCGCGGCGACGTGGCCGGCCACCGCCGCGCGATGCTCGCGGGCGTCGGCCTGTTCGCCGCGTTCCTCGCCCTCTACCTCTACCGGGTCATCCTCGAAGGACCGTCGGCGTTCCCCGGACCGGACGCCGTCCACCGGTTCGTCTACCTGCCGCTGCTCGCCGTCCACGTCACGCTCGCGGTGGTCTGCATCCCGCTGCTCTACTACGCACTGTTGCTCGCGACCACCCGGCCGGTCGCGGCCCTCCGTGAGTCGCGTCACGCCCGCGTCGGGCGGGTCGCCGCCCCGCTATGGCTGACCTCGTTCGCGCTCGGCGTCGTCACGTACCTCCTGCTCTACGTCGTCTACGCGTAGCGGAAGGGCTTTGCCGCCGGTGTGAGAACGGCCGACGATGCCCTCCCCGACTCGACGGCAGGCGCTCGCCGCCCTGGGTGCGACCGCGGCCGGCTCCGTCGCCGGCTGCCTCGCCGGCCTGACCTGCCGGCAGAACGACGTCGGCGCGGTCGAGGGGTCGTGGCCGACCGCCGGCCACGACGCCAGGCACTCCGGGTACAACCGCGACGCCGACGGCCCCGGCGACGATCCGACGCCGGGCTGGTGCTTCGAACCGCCCGTCTCGGGCGTCAACGTCAGCCTGGGCACCCCCGTGGTCGCCTCCGGGGCAGCTTCCCGCCTCGACGACCCGACCGGGGCGGTGTACGTCCCGAGCCGGGTCCGCCCGACCGAGGCCGCCCACTACAACGGCTACGTCCACGCGCTCGACGCCGCGACCGGCGAGGAGCGACACCGGTTCGCCCACGACTGCTACGTCGAGGAGCCGCCCGCGGTCACCGACGACGCGGTGGTGCTCGTGGGCGAACCCTGGCGCGGCGCGAAGGGGGGGCGCGTCCTCGCGTTCGGCCGGACCGACGCCCGGGAGCGCTGGCGGTACGACCTGAACGCCGCCGTCGAGGGCGGGCCGACCGTCGCAGACGGCACGGTCTACGTCGCCGACCGCGCCGGTCGTGTCCACGCGCTCGACGCCGCGGACGGCTCCCGGCGCTGGCGGATCCGGATCGAGACCGACCGCGATCACGCCCTGCTCGTCGGGTCGCCGGCCGTCGTCGACGGCCGCGCGTTCCTCGCGGACCACGGCCGGCGCGCGCTCGTCGCGCTCGACGCGGCCGACGGCTCGGTCGCGTGGGAGGTGACGGACGTCCGCGGTGCCGTCGAGGCGGGGCCGGTGGTCGCCGGCGACCTCGTGCTCCTCCTGACCGGGGAGACGCTGGTCGCCGTGGACGCCGCGACCGGCGACCATCGGTGGGCCGCGCCGGCGGTGACCGTCGGCCGTGGCGACCGACCCGCCGCGGACGGCGAGCGCGCGTACGTCCCGGGGCGCACGACGCTCTCGGCGGTCCGGCTCGACGACGGCGCGGAGACGTGGTCGGTAGAGCGCGACGGCGGGTTCGCGGGCCAGCCCGCGGTCGCGGGCGGCACCGTCGCGGCCCCGACGTACGACGGCCTGGTCGGCGTCGACGCCGCCGACGGCACGGAACGCTGGCATCTCGACGTCGACGACCGGCCGGCCGTCGCCGACGACGTGCTGTTCGCCGCCGACGGCGACCGCCTGCGGTCGTTCGTGCCGTGTGACCGGCCGGTGTTCTGCTGACGACGCGCGGTCGGTGAGCGGTGGACCGACGAGTCAGTCGTCCGCCGGCGCGTCGGCCTCGCCGACGGCCGGCCGGGTCACGTCCCGGTCGCGCTCCTCGCCCTCGATGTCGTAGGGGTACTCGCCGGTGACACAGCCCAGGCAGAGGTCGGCGCGCGCCTTCCCGATGGCGTCCGCGACTGCGTCGATGGAGAGGTAGGAGAGCGAGTCCGCGTCGATCTCCGCGCGGATCTCGTCGGGCGCCGTGTCCGCCGCGATCAGCTCCTCGCGGCTCGCCATGTCGATGCCCATGTAGCAGGGCGCGACGATGGGCGGCGCGCCGATGCGGACGTGGACCTCCTCGGCCCCGGCGTCGCGGATGAGGTCGACGAGCTGGCTGGAGGTGGTGCCGCGCACGATGGAGTCGTCGATGAGCGTCACGGACCGGCCCTCGACGGTCGACTTGATGGGGTTGAGCTTCAGCCGGACGGCGCGCTCGCGGGCCTCCTGGGTCGGCATGATGAACGTGCGGCCGACGTAGCGGTTCTTCATCAGGCCCTCCGCGAACTCGACGTCGGCGTCGTCGTCCGCGGCCGCTTCCGTGTAGCCGGCGGCGAACGCGCGGCCGGAGTCCGGCACCGGCATCACCACGTCCGTCCCGACGCCGCTCTCCCGCCAGAGCGCGCGCCCGAGGTCGCGGCGCACCTCGTAGACGAGTTCGTCGTCGATGACCGAGTCGGGTCGGGCGAAGTAGACGTACTCGAAGAAGCAGTGTGCGCTACGCTCGCGGTCGAACAGCGGGTAGGCGTCGAAGCCGGAGCCGTCCTCCGCGAGCACGACCAGTTCGCCCGGTGCCACGTCACGAACGAGTTCACCGTCGAGCGTGTCGATGGCGGCGGACTCCGAGGCGAGCACGTAGCCGTCGTCCACCTCGCCGACGACGAGCGGGCGGTTGCCCTCGGGGTCGCGCACGCCGAGCACCGTCTCGTCGTGCATGATCGTGAGGGAGTACGAGCCGTGGACGCGCTCCATCGTGCGCTTCACGGCGCGCACCAGATCCGCGTCGAGGAGGTTGCGGGCGAGTTCGTGCGCGATGACCTCGGTGTCGCCGTCGGAGGTGAACGCGTGGCCCTTCGCGGCGAGTTCGTCGCGGAGGTCGTCAGCGTTCACGAGGTTGCCGTTGTGCGCGAGCGCGAGCGACCCGCTCCGGAACGACACCGTGAACGGCTGCGCGCACGACTCGTCCACGCTACCCGCAGTCGGGTAGCGCACGTGGCCGATGCCCGCCGATCCCTGAAGGCGCTCGACGTCGTCGGCGTCGAACGCGTCGCCGACGAGCCCCATCTCGACGTGGTCGTGCTGCTGGAAGCCGTCGTGGGTGACGATGCCCGCGGACTCCTGGCCGCGGTGCTGGAGCGCGTAGAGCGCGTAGTACGCGGTCAGCGCAGCGCTCCGGTCGGAGAGCGACGCGCCGACGACGCCGCACTTCTCCGTGGGTCCATTCGAGAGCGCCGCCCGTTCCCCCGACGCGTCCCGACGTGGCTCCCCGGTGTCCATGCCCGGGGCTGGGCGCTCAAGGCCTAAAAACCCCCTCTTTCGTGCCGAGTTCGCGTGTCGAGGAAGGAGAAATGCACACGTTCGTGCCCATCTACGGGATGTGGCGTGACGCAGGTACGGCTCACCGTGCGGAACGACACGTGGCCGACGCAGCAGCCGAAAAGCGTCCTGGCTAGCTGTCGCCCGTCTTCTCCTGCCACGCGTAGTCGCGACGCGCTGCCGACTCGCCGAAGCCACACGACGAGCAGGCCTCCTTCTTCACGTGGTAGGACTTCTCGCCGCACCGCCGGCACTTCACGTGCGTCGTCTTGTTCTTCTTGCCCTGGCTGGGCGTGCCTGCACCGGTCATGTCTCTATCGTGACGACGTTGTCGCCGCGTATAACGGTTGTGTCTCGGACTTCGCCACCCGGAATCTCGCCGGTCTCGCCGACCTCCACCTCGCCCGTCGGCTCGATCACCAAGTTCATGTGCTGGTCGTAGCCGGCCAGGACGCCGTGGTACTCCTCGCCGTCCTTCAGCCGGACCGACACCTCCTCGCGCAGAGCCTCCTCGAGTACGTCGAGCGGTCGGCCACTCATATCTTACACGCCACTCGATAAGCGCTTAAACGTACCGGAACCGGGAGCGGGCCGACGGGCGGAGAGCGCGGCTCGGCGGCAGTACTAAGGAACTCGTCGCCGAACGACGACCATGGGGATTCTCGAACTCCACCTCCACGAACCGAAGTTCAACTTCGCACCGAGCGTCGGCGGCGAGCGACCAGCCGAATCCGGTATCGGCGTCGACTTCGAGACCGAGAGCGAGGACTCCGGCGGTCGGGGCATGGGCCCCGCCATCATCGGTCTCGTCGCGCTCGTCGGCGTCGCGCTCGCCGTCCGACGGCTCCGCAGCGGCCGGCGCGAGGACGCCGAGTACGAGCAGCCGCCCACGCCGTAGCCGCGGCGGGCCGCGTCGTCCCGTCCGGTGACGCGCCGGACCACGCCCCGCCGCCCGCAACGCACTGGTCCGCGTTGGGCAGATCGGCCCCGAGCGCACAAGACCTTTTGTCCCTCGAAACCCAACGGAACGCTGGATGAGTATCTACGAGAGCGTCCGGGCCATCGCCAACGCGTCCGGCGACGGCGCAGTCGACTGGCGTGCAGTCGCCGCCGCCGCGAAATCCTCGACCGATCCCGGGTCGCTCGCCCTCGCCGACGCCGACCGGCGCGGCTACGCGAGCGACGTCCGCGACGCCCGTGACCGCGTCCGCACCGTCGCCGGCGTCGAGTTCGACCTCCCCGACCGCATCGAAGTACAGAACCGCCACCACTGGATCGACGCCAACGTCGAGACGTTCCGGCGCGCGCTCGGCCCGCTCGACGACCGACCCGTCGCGCTCCCCGGCGTCGCCCGCACCGTCAACTCCGCCACGATGGCGGTCACCCTCGGCTTCATCGCCAACCACGTCCTCGGCCAGTACGACCCCCTGCTCCTCGCCGACGCCGGCGAGGGAGCCGTCCCCGGCGAGGGCGACGACCACGCGCTCTACTTCGTCCACCCCAACGTCGAGAAGGTCGCCGCCGACCTCGACGTGCCCTTCCCGCGATTCCGCCGCTGGATCGCGTTCCACGAGGTCACGCACGCCGCCGAGTTCGGCACCGCGCCCTGGCTCGCCGACTACCTCGAGCAGCGCCTCGAACGCGGCCTCGACGCGCTGACCGAGGGCCACCTCCACAGCGTCCCGCTCCAGGATTTCACCACCGCCATGACCGCCGTCGAGGGCTACGCCGAACTCCTCATGGACCGCGCGTTCGACGACGAGTACGAGGACCTCCGCGAGAAGATCGAGGCCCGTCGCCAGGGCGGCGACCCCCTCACTCGCGTCCTCCGCCGCCTCCTCGGCTTCGGCATGAAGCGCCGGCAGTACGAGCGCGGCAAGGCCTTCTTCGACGCCGTCGCCGACGCGAGAGGGGTCGAGGCAGCCGCAGTGGTGTGGGAGTCCTCCGAGCATCTCCCCACCGACGACGAACTCGACGATCCCGCGCTCTGGCTCCGGCGAGTTCCGGTGTAGCGCGATCAGTGCCATCCGTGGGGTGGCGTGCATCGGTCGCTTCGGCGACGTCAGCAGCACCATCTTCGAGTGCTGGTACGAGTGCGTCCGACGGGGAGAGCAGTGTGGTCGGACGGTGCGCGAGGACGCGGCCCCCCGGGCCGCCCGCTGTTCGAGACCGCGACCCGCGCGCCGGAACCAGTTACAGCACGAAACTTCAAGTACCAGAACGGGACGAACCCTGCCCGTGACGTAGCCAGCGCCGCGGGACGAACCGGGCGGGAGTGCGGCACACCGTCCCGTGAACGAAAAACGACGTGATCTCACGTGCCGCCTGTTCGCCAGAATCCACGGGCTCGCAGCGATCCGTTCGGGCTATTGGAAGCCGCGGCCGACCTCGTCCTCGTCGATGAGGTCGTCGAGTTCGGCGTCGAGGACCTCCTCGGCTTCCTCGAAGGTGGTGGCGAGGTCGTCGAGGGCGTCGGGGCGGTCGTCGAACTCGTACTC
>CAZYYH010000043.1:0-12214 GCA_964651725.1 uncultured Halobacteriales archaeon
CCCTCGATGAACGACCGGTACGCGTCCGCCGACACCACGAAGCCCGGCGGCACCGGCAAGCCAGCGTCCGTGAGTTCGCCGAGCGAAGCCCCCTTCCCGCCGACGCGGTCCACGTCGTCGGCCCGAACGTCGTCCAGCCAGAGTACTGCCATCGGTGGTCGTCTGAATAAAGTGGGATGCAAGTAAAGAAGATTGCGAACCACACAGGCCGCTAGCGACCGGCCGCCGGACCCGCCGCAGTGTCGTGAGCGACTCGCGTTCGTCGTCTGCGACGGCCATCGGCCGGACCAGGCGCGCCGCGGATGCGTTCGGTCCGTTCGAGCCTCGCGTACCGAGATCACCTGGTCCGATAGACGTTCCGCCCCGAATGACGTCACCGTCTCTCACCCCCAAACCTACCACCTTCGAACCCGTACTGTACACGTCATGGTGGAGCAAGACCTCGGAGAGGCGACTGTCGTGTACGAGAACCGGGACGGGGAAGCCGAGGAACTCAACGTGCAGAACGAGCACGTGGCGTACTTCCAGGATCACTGGATCGTGCGGACGGGCGAGGACGACCGGGGTCGCGACGTGGTGCGGCGCATCCCCCACGGCCGGGTGTACCACGTGGAGCGGACGGTGCAGGCGTTCGAGGAGGAGGTGAAGACGATCCGCGACCAGGTGCAGTCGCTCGCGGAGGACCTGCGGTCGCGGCTGCCGGGCGTGCCGGGCGGTCCGGGCGAGGGACGCGGCGGCGGGATGGGAACCGGTCGGCGGCGCGGTGGAGAGGGGCGCGGTGGAGGAGAGCGCGGCGGGGAGAGCGTCGTCCACATCGACGTGGAGGAGGGCGAGGAGCGGAGTCAGCCCGGTGAGGGAGGCAGCAGTCACGGTGCGAGCGGCGGCGGCGAGGACTGGGACGAGGGCGAGAGCGAGGAGTGAGGGGAGTCGGAACTGCCGCGGTTGCTGCGTGGCGGCGGTTCGTGCGCGTCGATGCCGTGGGACGTCGCGGCGCGACGGTGGGATTTAAACCCCGCCGGCGAGCATACCCCGCGCATGGACGCGAAACGCGCATTCCGCTGGTCGGGCTACTACTTCCTCCTCACCACCGCGGCCACGGTGCTGGGGCTGGCTATCGTCGGCGCGGGCGTGCTGCTCGGCGTCGGGCAGGGCTACGAGGCGTACCGGGCGGGCGAGAGCATCACGGCGGTACTCGGCACCGCCGGGTTCGGACTCGTGATCGCGCTGGTCGGGATCGCGGTGTGGCGCTTCGGGAAGGCGTGGGCGCTCTACAAGACGCTGACGGGCGCGACCGAGGAGCAGCTCGCGGACACGTTCGACACTGAGCACGTGAAGGCGGACATCCTGAGCGTGCTCGACGACCGGCTCGCGGACATGCAGCAGGATCTCCAGTCGGTGAACCGCAGCCTCCGCGACCTGAAGAAGGAGGAGTCGGCGGAGACCGAGGGCGGGTTCGAGTTCGAGGGGTGATGGACGCGGGCGACGGTCGTGGCCGGACTACCCGGCTGCAGTGTGGGAGCTACGACAGTACTCTCCGCCGAACCCGGCGAGAGACACGAGCCGGCGGGTGAATTCGCCGGGGCCTTCCTCTTGGATTTATAAGGATCGGGCGAGTAGACTCGACGCAGATGAGTCTCGTGCGCGAGGAGCTGGTCGCGTTCATGAAAGACGTGGTGGGCAAGTATCTCCGGGGCGTGCTCGCGTACGACGAAGACGGGTTCGACGCGGTGTACGTCCGCGAGGACGTGATGCGGAGCCGGGCCGACGACGCGTCGCTTCCCGAGGACCTGCCCGTTATCCACGATCTCGCGCTGACGGAGGAGCGACTGCCAGGGGAGGTGTCGGCGTTCGGCCGGTACCACGCCACCGTCCGGGTGTTCGACGACGCGGTGCTCATCCAGCTCGTCGTCGGCGAGAACCGGGGGTACGGCATCTCGCTCGACCCGGAGGCCGCCCGCCAGCTCGACCAGTTCGTGCAGCGCTGCACGACGTTCCTCGAGGAGAACGGCGGTCGGCTGTAACCGGGCGCGAACCGTGGTGCTTTAAGGGGAACACGGTCCGACTCTCCACTCGGACAACAATGAGCGACCTTCCCGACGAGTTCGACTGCACCATCACCAACTGGGAGTACATCTACGGTCTCTGTCGGGACGTGAGCGACCAGGTGAAAGCCTCGGAGTTCGAACCGGACGTCATCGTGGCGCTCGCGCGCGGCGGCTGGTTCGCGGGGCGGTGTCTCTGCGATTTCCTCGGGATGGACGACCTCACGAGCCTCAAGATGGAGCACTACGTCGGCACGGCCCAGAAGTCGGGGGAGCCGGAGATCCGCTACCCGATGCCCGAGGGGTCGGTCGCGGGCAAGGACGTGCTCATCATCGACGACATCGCGGACACCGGCGGGTCGCTCCGCCACGCCGAGGAGTACGTCTCCGACCGCGACCCGAACGCGGTCCGCACCGGCACGCTCCAGTTGCTCCAGACCTCGGAGTTCGACCCGGACTACGTCGGAGAGCGCCTGGAGGACTGGACGTGGGTGGTCTACCCGTGGAACTTCATCGAGGACATGGTGGACCTCGTCTCGGGCACGATGGAGACGGACGGCGACGGGCCGTACGGCCGCGAGGGCGTCCGGGGGCTGCTCGCCGAGTACCACGACGTGGAGCGCATCGAGATGGAGATCGCACAGCCCGACCGCCTCGACGAGGTGCTCGGGGAGATGGAGCGCCGCGGCGTCCTCGACCGGGTCGGCGACGACGCCTGGGCGCTCGCCGAGTAGGATGGACGATCTCGACGCGCTCGTCGCGGCGCTCGCCCTCAAGGACGAGTCGCGGACGGGCTGGGACCTCCGCGGCGTCCGCGACCCGGAGTCGGTCGCGGCGCACTCGTGGGGCGTCGCGTACCTCGTGCTCCTCTACGCGGACGAGGCGGGCGTCGACCGCGACCGCGCCCTTCGGATGGCGGTGCTCCACGATCTCGGGGAGGCGGTCGTCGGGGACGTAGCGACGCGAGTCGACCCGGACAGGCAGTCGATGACGGCCGACGAGAAGGAGCGCAGGGAGCGCGAGGCGATAGCCGACCTCCTCGGGCCGTTCGACGCCGACCTCCGCGACCTCTGGGAGGAGTACGAGGCCCGTGACTCCCCCGAAGCCCAGTTCGTGAAGGACGCGGACCTCGTGGACGTGTGCCTCCAGGCGCTGTACTACGAGCGCGAGGGTCGGTACGACCCGGACGCGGACACCGAGCACTTCGAGGAGTTCGACGCCCTCGACGAGTTCTTCGCCACCGCCGAACCCCGGCTCTCGACCGAGGTAGGCCGGCGGCTGTTCGACGAGATCCGGGCGCGGTACGAGACGGCGAAGGGATAGTCCCGTCGACGCCGCTCACGCCACGTCGAGTATCTCCAGCACGTCCGAGTAGGTCCCGCCCGGCTCCGGCCCGCCGGCGGCCGTGAGCACCCGTCCGTCGACGGCGGCCGCGCCGAGACCGTGCCGCGCGGTGGGCATCGGCGGCAGCTCCGCCCACTCGTCCGCGACCGGGTCGTACGCGAACACGTCGTCGAACGTCACGTCGGCCTCGCCGCCGAAGACGAACGCGCGGTCCGCGGCCGCCGCGCCCGCGACGCCGTCGCGCGCCGCCGGCATCGGCGCGCGCTCCGTCCACTCGTCGGCGGCCGGGTCGTACGCCTCGGTGACGTCGGTGGTACCGTCGTCGTTCCGGCCGCCCGCGACGTACACCGTGCCGTCGACGACGCCGGACGCGAGGTGCTCACGGGGCGTCGGCATCGCGGTGACCGCAGTCCACTCGCCCGACGCGGCGTCGAGCGCGGTCGTCGTCCCGACGACCCCGCCCCCGGTCACGCCGCCGACCGCGTAGACGGTGCCGTCGACGACCTGGGCGGTCAGCGCGCCGCGGCCCGCCGGGAGCGCCGGTCCCTCGCTCCACTCCTCCGCGTCCGGGTCGTAGCGCCACACCTCCGCGACTGGCGTGAAGCCGTCGCGGTAGCCGCCGACGACGAGGAGGCTGCCGTCGACCGCGGCGACGCTCGCGTGGTGGACCGGCTCCGGAAGCGACGGCGCGCTCGCCCACTCCTCCCCGGCCAGGTCGTAGGCCGCGACCGCCGCGGTCTCGCCGTCGGGGACGATGCCCCGACGACGTACAGTCGCCCGTCGAGGATGGCGGCCGCGACCTCCGAGCGCGCGTCCGGCATCGCCGGTCCCGTCGTCCACGACGGCTCCCCCGATCCGTCCGTTCCGGTTTCGTTCCCGGGCTGGCCCGCGACGCGGGAGCCGACCGCCGTAGCGGCGATCGCTCCGCAGCCCGCGAGGAACGCCCGGCGCGTTCGTCCCATCTCTCTCCCCGTCACCCGTTACCACGGCGAGTAGCTTACCAGTTGGGTCGGCGAGGTGGCCGGACACGCACGGCCGACCGTCGAACCCGTACCTTTACGACCGAACCCGCGCGATTCCAGACCATGCTCGGCTTCGTCGGGGGCAGCGGCATCTACGAGGCGCTCCCGCTCTCGAACACGCGGACGGTCGAGGTATCGACGCCGTACGGCGACCCGAGCGCGCCGCTCACGGTGGGCGAACTCGCGGGCGAGGAGATAGCGTTCGTGCCGCGCCACGGCACCGACCACCAGTTCACGCCGTCGGAGGTTCCCTACCGCGCCAACGTGTACGCGCTGAAGGAACTCGGCGCGGAGCGCGTCGTCGCGTCGAACGCGGTGGGAGGCCTCCAGGAGGCGTACCCGCCCCGGACGCTCGTGATCCCCGACCAGTTCTTCGACCGGACGCGGGACCGCGAGTACACGTTCTTCGGGGACGGCGTGGTCGTCCACCAGGAGATCGCGCACCCGTACTGCCCGCACCTCTCCGACCACCTCGCGGCGTCCGGCGACGAGGCGACGGACGCGGACTGCGTGCGGGGCGGGACGCACGTCTGCATCGAGGGGCCGCAGTACTCCACGAAGGCCGAAAGCGAGTGGTTCCGCGACCAGGGCTGGGAGATAATCGGGATGACGACGGTGCCGGAGGCGAAGCTCGCGCGGGAGGCGGAGCTGTGCTACGCGACGATCGCCGGCGTGACCGACTGGGGCGTCTGGAAGGGCGCGGCCGACGACCGCCTCCAGGAGGTGCTGGCGAACGCCACGGCGAACGAGGACGCGATAAAGGAGCTGGTGGAGCACGCGGTGCGGAACCTGCCCGACGAGCGCGACTGCGACTGCGGGCAGGCACTCGACGGCACCGTCAACACGCCGACCGACGCCATCCCCGAGGCGACGCGGGAGCGCGTCGACCTCCTGCTCGGCGACTACCTGTGAGCGGTCGGCGGCCCGGCGACGCGCCCCGCCGCGGAGCCCGGCGTCGCGGGCCGCGTCGAGTTCCGCGAAGTCGGCCGTCAGCGGGCCCCAAACGCTAAATGCTCCGCGCTTCATCTGCCAACGGAACCCGATGGCAGAACACACCACGGGGCCGGCGGAACTCGAACGCGAGCTGCGGGCGCTCAAGCGACGAGGCTGCAACGTCCTCGTCGTGAACGACGCGGCGGCGGCCGACGGCGCGTGCCGCCGCCTCCTCGGCGAGCCCTCGTTCGACCGCCGGTACGTGTTCCTGCCGACGACCGCTTCCGTCGCGGACGTGCTCGCGCGATGCCCGACCGACGCCCCCGGGCGTCTCGGCGTCGTCGACGCCGCGACGGCGGCGCGCACTCGCTCGGCGGCGGCCGGCACCGCCGGCTCCGCGCTCGGCCGGCAGGACGACTGGTGCAGCCGCGTCGACGCCCTCGACGACCTTCCCCGCATCGTCGACCTCGTCGCCGCCCACCTCGACCGCGTCGCGCCCGACGACCCCGGGCCGGGCGACGTGCGGTTCTGCCTCGACGCACTCGACCCGTTCTTCGACGCGCTCGACGGCGACAGCCGCTTCCGACTCGTCCACGCGCTCGCGGGCAGCGTGCGGAGCGTCCGCGGCATGGGCCACGTCCACGTCGCGGGAGCAGTAGCGGAGCGCGACCGGCGCACGCTCGACCCCGTCTTCGACGCGACCGTCCGCGTCGAATCCGGCGACGACGGCCACCGTCACCGGTGGCGGCTCCACGACTCCGGCTACGCCACGGAGTGGCTGCCGCTGCACGGCTGAGTCACTTCAGCGCGAACGTCAGCAGGAAGCCGGCGGCGGTCGCCAGCGCGACGAGCGGGCCGCCCTCCTCGTAGGCGTCGGGCAGGATCTCGCTGGCGATGGAGGAGAGGACCGCGCCGCCCGCGAACGCGCGCACGACGCCGAGCAGTCGCTCGCCGTGGCCGGCGAACGCCAGGTTGCCGAGGACGACCGCGGCGGCGAGCACGGCCGCGGCGAGCGTCCAGACGGCGACGGCCTGCGCGTTCGAGAGACCCTGGTTCTCCCGCATGTCCTGTGCGCCACCCATGGACTCGGGGAAGTTGGTGGCGGCGATGCCCGCGAGGAGCGCGAGCGGGCCGGACTGCGTCGCGCCGACGAGCACGACGCCGAGCGCGGCGTTCTCGGGGACGCCGTCGAGGACGACGCTGGCGAGCAGCGCCCAGCCGCCGGTGTCGCCCGCGTACGTCTGCAGCGCCCAGTCGACGAGCGTGAACACGACCGCGCCCGCGAGCAGGCCGCCGCCCGCGACGGGAAGCCCGGCCTGGGAGAACGCCGGCTCGAACAGTTCGAACGCGAGCGCGATGATGAGTGCGCCCGACGCGAACGCGAGCCCGGTCGCGGTCACCTGCTTTGGCGGTCCCCAGTACGCGCCGAGCGCGGCACCGACGACCAGCGGGAGGCTGGCGGCGACGCCGAAGACGAGCGGGGAGACCATCGCGCGTACCGACGCCGCGCTCGGCAAAGAAAGCTGGCTCCCGTCGGCCCGACCGGCGCGTTCAGCGGTCGTCGGGCGCGAGTCCGGGGAACGACTCGGCGGCCTGGAGCGTCCGCATACGGGCGCGGAGGTCGGCGGGCGCGGCGGGCGCGGCGGGCACGTCGTCCACGTCGTCGGCCGGCACCGGGAACGTCCGGAGGTCCTTGTGGACGGCGATGCCGGTGCGCGCGCCGTCGCCCATGGCGACCGGAGTCTGGTTCTGGCCGTGGACGAGGTCGCCGACGGCGTAGACGCCGTCGACGGTCGTCTCGAACTCGTCGTCCACGACGACCGCGCCGTCGTCGTCGCGCTCGCAGCCGAGGTCCGCGGCGAGGTCGCCGTGGTAGCGCCGGCCGTACATGGCGAAGCCGCCGGCGTACTCGCGGGTGGTTCCGTCCGCGAACTCCAGGCCGCCGAGCCACTGCTCGCCGTCGTCGTCGGGGCCCGAGAGGGTGCCGGACTGCGTCGGCGCGCGCGACGGCCGGCGGACGCTCGTTTCGGCGTCGGCCTCGAAGGCGTGGTCGACCGCTCCCTCGACCACCTCGACCGGGTGCGCGCGCACCTGCCGGTCGACCTCGTCGCTCCACGTCGGCTCCTCGTCGTTCAGCAGGAGGTCGACGTCGTCGGTGAAGTTGAGCATGAGCATGGCGACGTGTGCGGCCGAGTCGTCGTGGCCGAGCACGAACACGGGGCGGTCGCCGAGCGTGTAGGCGTCGCAGTGGAGACAGTAGTGGAGGCCGCGACCCGTGAATCGGCGGAGTCCGGGAACGCGCGGCGGCTCGTCCGAGAAGCCCGTGGCGAACACGACGCGCTCCGCGGACAGCTCGGCCCGCTCCGCGTGCACCGCGAACCCGCCGTCCGCGTCGGCTTCGACGTGCTCCACCGAGTCCTCGTAGTAGTCCGCGCCGTACGTCGTGAGCTGCTCGATGCCGAGTTCGGTCACGTCCGCGCCCGACGTCTCCTCGGAGACGCCGACGAGATTGTGGACGTGCGCGACCGTCGTGTACCGGCCGCCCTCGCGGTCGACGAGCGCCGTGCGGTGGCCGAGTCGCGTCGTGTACAGCGCGACGGTGAGGCCGGCGGGCCCGCCGCCGACGACGACCACCTCGTAGCTCGGAGCTGAAGCCATGGCCCCGTATTCGGTGGCGACGTAGTTTGGCGTTGGGTAGGCACGTCCGGAACGGAAAGCTACTTCGGCCGTCGGCGAGCGAGTCCACCCGAATGCGCTACGACGCGGTCATCTTCGACAACGACGGCGTGCTGGTGGAGCCGCCGGCACGCGAGACGCTGCGCGAGGCGGCGCTCCGGGCGTTCGGCGACCTGGGCGTCGACGACCCGGCCGAGGAGCACGTCGACGCCATCATCACGGGCGTCACGGTGAATCTGCTCGACGAGGTCTGCGGGGCGTACGGCCTCGACGGGGCGGAGTTCTGGCGGGCGCGCGACCGGGCCGCCGCGGCCGCCCAGCGCGAGGAGTTCCGGGCGGGCGACCGCGCGCTCTACGACGACTTCGACGCCGTCGCCGGCCTCGACCACCCCTGCGGCATCGTGAGTTCGAACCAGCACGAGACCGTCGCGTTCGTGCTCGATCACTTCGAGGTCGCCGGCCACTTCGAGACGTACTACGGCCGCCAGCCCACCGTCGAGGACGTGAGCCGGAAGAAGCCCGACCCGCACTTCGTGGAGCGCGCGATGGCGGACCTCGGCGCGGACTCGGCGCTGTTCGTCGGCGACAGCGAGAGCGACGTGGTCGCGGCGCACAATGCGGGCGTCGATTCGGCGTTCGTGCGGCGCGGCCACCGCGAGAGCTACGACCTCGCCGTCGAGCCGACGTACGAGGTCGCGTCGCTGCGCGGCCTCGCCGAGGTCGTCTAAGTCAGAGCCGCACCGCCATCATCACCTCGTCCACGTACTCGCCGTCGAGCCGGTAGTGGTCCTCGCGGACGGCCTCGACCTCCCAGCCGTGGGCCTCGAGGAACGCGATGGCGTCCTCGTTCGTCGCGGGCACGGAGTTGTAGAGCTTCTCGTACCCCGACGCGGCCGCCCACTCGGTGCCGCGCTGGAGCAGGTGGCTGCCGATGCCGTGGCCCCGGTAGGCGTCGAGCACGCCGACCGTGAGTTCGGCGGTGTGCGCGAGCTTCTCGAGTTCCGCGCCGCGGAGGTGGACCCACCCCACCACGTCGGCGTCCACGGTCGCCACGAAGAACATCCGCGACTCGATCTCGTTGTGGCGGAGCAGTACCTCCTCGTGGTCGATGACGTCGGCGACGCTCTCCGCGACGGTGTAGCCGCCGTCCTCGGCGACCCTGCGGATCGCGCCGACCAGCCCGGAGAGGTCGTCCTGGCGCGCCTGCCGGATGGTGACCTCGACGCCGTCCGCGCGGTGTTCCTCCTCCTCGCCGCCCTCGAACGCGACGCGGAGCGCGCCGTCGGCCTCCTCGACGAGACCGTCGCGCCGGAGGATGGCGACGTGGTGACGGAATCCGCGCGGGTCGACGCCGACCGACTCGCGGACCGCCTCGGGGTCGGCCGCGCCGTACCGCTCGACGTGCTCGTAGATGCGTCGGCGGTCGTCGTGACCGAACGCGAGTTCGTCGGTGAACTGCATGCGGTGTGGTAGCAGGTTTCGGTACTTAACTGTTGTTCGTCGGATGGCGGGCACTGTTCGCATCAGCCGGGAAACCGACGGCGATGGCTGGCCGGCCAGCCGGCGCGGGGAGGACTTCGGAAGCCCCGTGCTCACGCTGGAAAAGTGTGATCACCTACTCCGAACAGCGCCCGGTAGCGGGGGCCGTTCGGACCGGCGTGGCGGTGGGCGCGAGATCCGAGTGGCACCCCTCATAAATGCAATAATTTGTAACTCTGTGTAGAAAAATCTAACCCGCAAGTTATTTATATAGGTCGGGCGCGTTCGCCGCTCGCTCGTCGCGCCGTTCTCATCTCGCACACCTCGCCACCCTTTTTCACGTGGACGCCCGTAGCGACCGGCATGCGGAACGCGAAGATAGTGTGCACGCTGGGACCGGCGACGGACACCCAGCGCGCCGTGCGGGGCCTCGCGGACGCGGGGATGTCGGTGGCGCGCGTGAACGCGAGCCACGGCACGCCCGAGGAGCGGGCGTCGTTAGTGGCGAACGTCCGCCGGGTGGACGAGACGACGCCGGAGCCGGTCGCGGTCATGCTCGACCTCCAGGGGCCGGAGGTGCGGACCGCGCCGGTCGAGGAACCCGTCCACCTCGCCGAGGGGTCGACGGTGACGTTCGAACCCGGGGAGTCCGCGACGCCGGAGCGGGTCGGTGTGTCGGCGAGCCTCGCGGCGGTCGCGCCGGGCGACCGCGTGCTGTTCGACGACGGCCGCATCGAGACGGTGGTGGAGTCCGTCGAAGGGGACGCGGTGACGGTGCGCGTGGCGACCGGCGGCGACCTCGGCTCGCGCAAGGGCGTGAACGTGCCGGGCGTCGACCTCGGGCTGGACGCGGTGACGGAGAAGGACCGCCGCGACCTGGCCTTCGCCGCGGAGCACGACGTGGACTTCGTCGCGGCGTCGTTCGTCCGGAGCGCGGACGACCTGCTCGCCGTCGGCGAGGTGCTGGAGGAGCAGGGCGGCGACGTCCCCCTGATCGCCAAGGTCGAGCGCGCGGACGCGGTCGAGAACCTCGACGGCATCCTCGACACGGCGTACGGCGTGATGGTGGCGCGCGGCGACCTCGGCGTCGAACTCCCGATGGAGGACGTGCCGATGATACAGAAGCGCATCGTGCGCCGGTGCCACGAGGCGGGCGTCCCCGTCATCACCGCGACGGAGATGCTGGACTCGATGGTGCACAGCCGCCGCCCCACCAGGGCGGAGGCGTCCGACGTGGCGAACGCGGTGCTCGACGGCACGGACGCCGTGATGCTGTCCGGGGAGACCGCCGTCGGCGACCACCCCACGCTCGTCGTGGAGACGATGGACCGCATCGTGCGCGAGGTCGAGTCGAGCGCGGAGTACGCCGAGGTGCTGGAGGGGCGGGTGCCCGCCTCGACGGAGTCGCGGACGGACGCCCTCGCGCGCTCCGCGCGCTTCCTCGCGCGCGACGTGGACGCGTCCGCCGTCGTCGTCGCCAGCGAGTCCGGATACACCGCGCTCAAGACCGCGAAGTACCGGCCGGCGGTGCCGGTCGTCGCCACCACGCCGAACGACCGCGTGCGCCGCCAGCTCGCCATGTCGTGGGGCGTGAACGCCCAGTACGCCGAACTCGACGCGGCGAACGCGAGCGCGGTGGTGGAGTCGGCGGCGCGCGCCGCCATCGACGCGGGCGTCGCGGCGAGCGGCGACACCGTCGTCGTGCTCTCCGGGATGATGACCGAACTCGAAGGGGCCGACACCACGAACACCCTCAAGGTCCACGTCGTCGCGGAGACGCTCGCCGTCGGTCGCGGCGTCGTCGAGGGCTGGGTGTCCGGGCCGGTCGCACGCCTCGCCCGCGGCGACCTCGACGACGCACCCGACGGCGCGATAGCCGTGCTCGAATCCGGGTTCGACGACGAGTTCCGCGGCGACCTCTCGAAGCTCGCGGGCATCGTCACGGCCCAGCCCGGCATGACCAGCTACCCCGCGATGGTCGCCCGCGAACTCGACGTACCGATGGTCGCCGGCGCGGAACTGGGCGGTGACGTCGAGGACGGCGACCCCGTGACGCTCGACGCGGAGCGCGGCGTCGTCTACGGCGGCGAGATCGAGGGGCGGCGCGACCCGGGCGGGGGTCGCCCGCGCGACGCGGGAAAACGTTAACCGCCGGCTCTCCTAAGCCCGACACATGGCAATCCCGTCGGGAGAGAACCTCGCGCTCCTACTCGTCGTCGCGGGCGTCGTGCTCTCCATCATGGAGGCGCTCGCGCCCGGCGCGCACTTCGTCGTGCTCGGCGTCGCGCTGCTCGTCGCGGGGCTGGTCGCGCTACTGCTGCCGCCGCTCGCCACGCCGTTCGCGCTCGCCGGCCTCGTGCTCGCCGTCGGCGGCGCGGCGCTCTGGGCGTACCGCGAGTTCGACCTCTACGGCGGCAAGGGCTCCGGCACCACCAAGGACTCGTCGTCGCTGTCCGGCAACACCGGCCACGCCGTCGAGCCGATCACGCCGTCGAGCGGCCGCGTCCGCCTCGACGACGGCGGCTTCGACCCGTACTACTCCGCGCGCGCCACCACCGGCGAGATACCCGAGGGCGCAGAGATAATCGTGCTCGACCCCGGTGGCGGCAGCGTGCTCGTCGTCGAGCAGATCGACGGCATGGACGAGATAGACAGGGAACTCGCGCGCGAACGACGGCGGCGGGAGGCGATGGAGTCCGAGCCGGAGGCGGAGGCCGA
>CAZYYH010000044.1:0-11529 GCA_964651725.1 uncultured Halobacteriales archaeon
ATGGAGCAGTCGATGAACGTGCCGAGCGACGAGGACCTGCGGTACATCGGGTAGCCAGCCGCTCCGAATCGGGTGGTGGCTCGGCCCACCGGACGTACGTACGTACTCCCACCGCCGCCCGGTCGTCGTGGCGGTACGAGATGGCAAGTTCTTTCATTGCGTAGTTTGTCCCGTCGATATGGCGTTCGACGTGTCGGACGAGGACATAGTCGACGGGCCGATACTGCGCACGCTCGTCTGGCTCGCGGTGCCGCTCGTCGCGCAGAACTTCGCACTCATCGCCCACTCGGTCGTCGACATCTTCTGGGTCGGCCGCCTCGGGACGAACGCGGTCGCAGCCGTCGGACTCGTCATCCCGGTCACCGCCCTGCTCACGTTCCCGACGATTCTCGCGTACGCCGGCACGCAGATACTCACGGCACAGCGCGTCGGGGACGGGGACTTCGACACTGCGCGGGTGCTCCCGTTCCACGGGCTGCTCGTCGTGACGGTGCTCGCCCTGCTGGTCGTGGCCTTCGTCGCGGTCGCGGCCGAGGACATCGTCGCGCTGCTCGACCCGTCCCGTGCCATCGCGTCGATGAGCGTCGCGTACCTCGTCGGCTGGGTCATCGGGCTCGTGCCCGCCGGCCTCAGCGACACGTTCGAGAGCGGCTTCGTGGGCTTCGGCAACACCCGCACGGCGTTCGTCGTCAACGTCACCGCCATCGGTGGGAACGTCGTCTTCGACCCGCTGCTCATCCTCGGGTGGGGCCCGTTCCCCGAGTGGGGCGTGTTCGGCGCGGGTATCGCCACCGCCATCGGCTACACGTTCGGCGCGCTGCTCGCCGCGGCGCTCGTCGTCCGCGGCAACGGCCGGTTCGCGTTCCCCGACACGCTCACGTTCGACCCGTCGCTCGTCCGCGAGATCGTCACGGTCGGCGCACCCGAAGCGATCAAGGAGTCCGGCCGGCAGGTCGCGCGACTCGTGATGATCGCCATCGTGAGCTTCGTCAGTGGACCGGCGGGTCTCGCCGCCTACGCGTTCGGCGCACGCATCGCCACCGTCGCGTTCGTGCCCGCGATCGGGCTGGGTCAGGCCGCGCGGACGTTCGTCGGGCAGAACGTCGGCGCGAACCACACGAGCCGCGCGCGCCGCGTCGTGTGGCTGGGCGTGCTCGTCGGCGGCGTCGGCCTCACCGGCATCGCGGTCCTCCAGTGGCTGTTCCCGGTCGCCATCGCGCGCGTGTTCATCCCCGACGTCTCCGGACTCGCGCTCGAGTACACCGTGTCGTACCTCCGCATCCTCACGTTCGGCTACTGGTCGTTCGCGGTCATCTACGTCGTCCAGGCCGGCTTCAGCGGCGCGAGTCGCACCGACCTCAGCATGTACGCGACCCTCCTCCAGTACTGGTTCGTGCGCGTCCCCATCGCCGCCGTGCTCGCGTACGCGCTCGGCTGGGGCGTTATCGGCGTGTTCTGGGCGGTCACCGTCTCGAACGTCGTCGCCGCCGTCGGGCTCGCCGCGTACTACCACCGCTCGACGAGCAGCGGGCTGCTGGAGCGGGCGGCGGAGGCGGCGTCGAGCGGGTAGCGGCGACTCTGGAGCCAGGCTTTTCTACCCGGCGTGCGACCCATCGGCCGTGAAACGCCGCCCACTCCTCCATCTGGTCGCCGCGGGCACGGCGCTCGTCGGCGGCTGCATCGGCGACGCACCGCCGCCGGACGACCCGCCCGGAACGACGGACCGAGCCGTGACCGACGGCGGTCGGTCGCTCTCGGTCGCACGCGCCGAGACCTTCGCGTACGCCCTCCGGCTCAACGACCTCGGGTCCCAACCGGCCGGACCGGTACGGGCCGTCGCCGACCTCGACGACCGGGAGCGACGCGTCGTCGAGGCCGCGCTCTCCGACGGCTACGAGACCGACGACCCGTCGGCGTGGCTCCAGCAGTTCGTCGGCGGGACGCCGTTCGTCGAGCGCGACGGCGCGTTCTACCGCCTCGACCACGCGCTCCCGACGTACACCGTCACCGCGGAGGCAGTCACGGAGAGCGAGGTCGACGGCAGTATCGCAGACCGGGAGGCGTACCGGGAGGCGGTCACGCACGACGGCCGGGTCACCTCGGGTCTGCTCCGGGTCGCCCGCGAGGAGGGCTACCGGCTGACGTACGTCTGGCCGAGCCTCCGCGAGTTCGTGGACGAGTACGACGCCGTCCGCTACCGGGGCGAACTGCTCGCCGTCTCGCTCACGGTGGACGACCCCGGGCCGCCGTACGCCGTCACGGCCGAGCGAGCCGCGCTCGCGGACGTGGCGCGCGGCCCGGTGTGGGACGCGTCGAACGCGTCCGCGGACCTCCGCGCGGTCGTCGAGGCGGCCGGGTCCACGCCCGGCGTGTACAGCGCCGACGAACTCCCCGACGGCCTCCTCGACGAACTCGACGCGAACGAGTACGTCTACCTGGACGGCACGTTCTACACGACGTACGTCGAGAAGCGCGACCCGCTGCCGGTGTCGCTGTCGGCCCGCTTCGAGGACGACAGCCTCGACGGCGACGGGGCGAGGCTCCGGCTCGCGTTGCGGAACGAGGCCGACGCGCCCGTCCGGGTGATGAGTGGCGCGCCGCGACCGTTCGGCGTGTTGCGATTCCACCCGGTCGACGAGAGCGAGCCGCGACGCCTGCTCTGGACGGACGCGTACGCGGAGAGCGGCCACGTTCACACCGACGGCCGCGAGGTGAAGATGGTCAACAGCATCGGCCTCCGCACGGAGGTGGAGGCGGGTGGCGAGGCGGCGCGAACGTTCACCGTCGAGGGCGATCTCCCGTCCGGCGAGTACGTCGTCGAGGGCGACGTGGGCGTCGACCTCGCGGACGACGACGGCGGGCGGCTCCCGTACCGCGTGGCGTTCGCGGTGCCGTAGCCGGGCCGGAAAGCGCCACCGCTTATAAGCACGGTCGCCGAAGCCGGAGCCATGTACGACCGCGACTTCATGGAGGGGACGCGCGGCTCGATGGCGGTGGACTGGGAGGAGCGCATCGACACGCAGCGCCTCCGCCGGGAGCGCCGGGAGCGCGCGCTGGAGCGGATGTGCGACGCCGGCCTGGGGAGCATGCTCCTGATAAACGACCCGAACGTGCGGTACGTGACGGGGCTGGCGATGACGGGCGGGTCGGGTGCGGACCACTACACGCTGCTGCTCTCGGACGGGCAGACGGTCCACTGGGACACCGCCGACCACGCGAGCAACCAGCGGTTCAACTGCCCGTGGCTGGACGATATCCGGTACGCCTGCCCCGGCCTCGGTAACGTGCCGCGGGCGTCGGGCAGTCCGTCGGCCCGCGACTTTCTCGTCGGGAAGATGGCGGAGACGGTCGTGGACGCCCTCGCGGAGTACGGCTACGAGGGCGAGCCGATGGGTATCGACGTGGCGAACGCGGGGCTGGTGTCGGCGTTAGAGAATCGTGGCGTGGACGTGCGCGCCGACGAGTGCGCGGCGGCGATGGAGGACGCGCGGAAGACGAAGACCCGCGACGAGATCGAGTGCCTGCGGATGGTCGCGGCCATCTGCGAGGGGGGGTTCCAGCAGATCACCGAGGAGGCCCGTCCCGGCAAGCGCGAGTCCGAGGCGTGGGGCGACGCGGTGCGCGAACTCTGGCGGCACGGCGCGATGGTCCAGGGCGGCTACCTCACGTCGGGGCCGAACACGTGGCCGAAGCACCAGGCGAACACGACGGACAGGCTGATCCGACCGGGCGACCTCGTCTACGCCGACTTCTACAACGTCGGCTACCTCGGCTACCGGTCGTGCTACTACCGGACGTTCTCGATGGGCGAGCCGACGCAGGCCCAGCAGGACGCCTACGAGACGGCGCGCGACAACCTCTACGCCGTGCTCGACCGCATCGAGCCGGGCGCGACCACCGACGAGATCGCCGCGGCGTTCCCGGACATGGACGGCGAGCACGCCGACTGGTACGGCGCGGACGAGCACTGGCAGCTGACGACGAACCACTGGGCGCACGGCCTCGGCCTCCAGCTGTACGAGGTCCCCCTGATATGGCGCGGCATCTCCACCGAGCACCCCATCGAGATCGAGGAGGGCATGACGATGGCGGTCGAGACCCAGGAGCCGGCGGACCGCCAGGGCGTCCGCGTCGAGGAGATGGTCGTGGTGCGCGAGAACGGCGTCGAAGTGTTGAGCCAGTGGCCGGTCGAGGAGATCACTCGCATCGACTACTGAGGTCGCCGTTCAGCCGCCGAACGCCCGCACCTCGGCCATCGACGGCACGGCGTCCTGCGCGCCCTCCCGGGTCACCGACAGCGACGCCGCGACGGTCGCGGTCTCGACGGCGTCGCGGAGCGCGCTCCCGTCGGCGAGTTCGGCGGCGAGGTAGCCGGCGAAGGTGTCGCCCGCGCCGGTCGCGTCCACCGGCTCGACCGCGGGCGGCGCGACGGCGGACTCGTCGCCGTCCTCGACGACGACGGGGTCCGGGCCGCGCGTCCGCACCACGGTCCCGTCGAAGTCGGCGAGCGGGCCCCGGAGCGCCGCGTACTCCGTCTCGTTCGGCGTCACCACGTCCACGCAGTCGTGCGCGAGCAGTGGCGCGGCTCCCTCGGCGGGTGCGGGGTCGAGGACGACGGTCGGTCGTCGCCCGTCGGCGACTCCGTCGAGCCGGAAGAGCAGCGCGTCGACCGTCCCGGTCGGGAGTTCGTGCTGGACGAGCACCGCGTCCGCAGTGCGGATCGCCTCCCAGCGCGCGTCGACGGCGTCCGCGTCCACGGTTGCGTTCGCGCCCGGCACGACCGCGACGTGGCTCTCGCCGTCCGGCGCGAGGAAGACGTAGGCCGTCCCGGTCGGCACGTCCGCGACCTCGACGCCCGAGGTGTCCACGCCGCGGTCCCCGAGCGTGGCGAGCACGTCGGCGTCCGCCTCGTCCGTGCCGACCGCGCCGACGAGCGCCGCGTCCGCGCCGGCACGCGCCGCCGCGACCGCCTGGTTCGCACCCTTCCCGCCGAGGGAGACGCGCCAGTCGAACTCCGGACGGTCGGGTACGCCGGGGACGACCACCGTCTCGCCCGGCTCCGGGAACCAGTCGAGGCGGGAGCGGTCTTCGAGTGCGCCGGCGTCGAGCGCTACCGTGCGGTCGACGTTCGCGCTCCCGACGCTGACGACCCGGCCCATCACCCTCATCGTCGCGCGGGGCCGCCGTAGACCTGTCGCTCCGCCGGCGCAAACCGGCTACGCACTCACTCGGTTGCTCACACGTACAGGAGACCGGAAAACATTGGACGTTTGATCAGATGAACGTCGTAGAGACGGTTCCGTTGCCCGCGTCGTACCGGGTCGAACGGGGAGGACGCGTGGCAGTGAGAGAGTCGACCCGTCCCCGAGCGGGTCGGCGGGGGAGTGGACCACGCGCCCTCCGGAGGGTCACCTGCGGTACGGTTCGCCGTCAGTTTTCCCGGAGTGCCCGGACCGACGACCAGTGAGCTACCCGTCGTCCGGCACCTTCGTCAGCGCCCGCGCCGTGTCGCGCACGTTGTGCGTCTCGATCAGGAGTTCCGCCGCCTCGCGCACCGTGAACGCCGCGTCCAGGTCGACGCCGTAGCAGAGCGCGTAGAGTTCCAGCCAGTCGTTGAGCGCGCGCTGGAGCAGCGTGAACTCCACCTCCGAGAACGCCGTCGGCTCGCCGCCGCCCGTGCGCGCCTCGACGTACGTCGCCACGAGCGGCCCGAGGCCGTCGCGGAGCAGATCCATGGCGCGCTCCTCGTCCGGCGGGTCCTCCGGCGGTTCGAACCGCTCCCGGGCGCGCCGTGCCCGGTCGGCGTTCGCCGCGATGCGGTTCCAGTACTCGGAGTGGGCCATCGACTACCCCTGCTCGAACTCGACGCCCTTGCCGCCGCTCGGATGGTCCCAGTCGGTGTCCGCGACGATGGCGCAGGTGCCACACTCGACGCAGGGCTGGGTGTCGAGGCTCACGCGGCGCTCCGTCGCGCCGTTCGTCTCCACTTCCTCCAGGCGGTAGCAGCCGCCGCCGAAGTCGGTCGCGCTCACCGGGCACGCCGCGACCGCCGCGCCCGACGCCTCCCACGAGTTGTCCCGGAGCTGGATGTGGGGGTCGCCCACGTCGTAGGTCAGGTCGCCGATGCGGTCCGCGAGGTCCGGCGGCGACACCGTGTTCTCCTCGCGCACCGGCTCGCCGAGCGCCTCCGCGATGGCGGTCGGTACCGTCACGTAGCCGGTGCGGGTGTCCGGCAGCATCGACACGAGGAACGGCGACGCGTAGAGGTCGCCGAGCCTGTCGCCGAGCAGCTTCATGCCGAGCGTTCCTATCGGCGAGTTCACCAGCGCGTCGCCGACCGCGGTCGCCAGATCGTTCTCGCCGACCGCCCGCGCGACCTCGTACCGGGTCGGCCGGAGCTTGTCCATCACGCCCTCCGACCGGAGCTTCTCGGCGTAGAGCCGGCCGGCCTCCGCGGGGCGGCCCCGGGTCTTCGCGGTCGCGTACGCCTCCGCGGCGAGCGCGCCGGCGGTGACGGCGTGGTTCATACCCTTGATGATGGGGCCCTGGGCCTGCATCTGGCCGCCCGCGTCGCCGACGAGCGCGAGCCGGCCCGCGTACGGCGACGGGTGCGCCGCCTTCTTCGAGTCCGGCACCAGCTTCGCGGAGTACTCCAACTCCGTGTACTCGTCGCCGAGCCACCGCGCGAGCATCGGATGCGTGAGGAGGTTGTCGAGGAGTTCGTGGGGCTCCGCCGCCTCGTCGACGAGGCTGTCGAGGTGGAACACCGTACCGATGGAGAGCGTGTCCTCGTTCGTGTAGAGGAAGCCGCCGCCGCGCACGTCCTCGAACAGGTTGCCGGAGAACAGGTGGGCCGCGCCCTCGTTCTCCGAGACGCCGAAGCGCTCCTCGATGGCTCCCTCGGGCATGTCCACGACCGCCTTCACGCCCTGGAACCACTCCTCGGGGTCCTCCCAGTCCATCAGCCCGGCGTCGCGCGCGAGTTCCGAGTTCACGCCGTCCGCCGCGACGATGAAGTCCGCGCGGATGGGGTCGAGTTCGTCCATCGTCACGCCGACGATATCGCCGTTCTCGCGGAGCAGGCCGTTCACGCGCACCTCCGTCAGGAGGCCGCCGCCGGTCTCCCGCGTCATCTCGTGGACGCGGTCGGCGAGCCACGAGTCCATCTTCCGGCGGAGCACCGCGTCCGACCACTCCGTGTCGTGCTCGTGGAGGTCGGTGATGTCGAAGGACTTCACCTTCCGCCCCGCCACGTTGTGGATGTGGTACTCCGTTATGGGGCGCTCCGCGGCCTCCTCGCGGAAGCCGGGGAAGAGGTCGTCGATGGTGTACGGCGCGCTCTCCTCCGCGTAGATCAGACCGCCCGAGACGTTCTTGGAGCCGGCGTCCACGCCCCGCTCCAGCACCAGCGTCTCCACGTCGTTCTGTGCCAGCGTCGCCGCCGCGGCCGCGCCGCCGGGACCCGCCCCGACGACGACCGCCTCGTAGTGTTCGTAGTCGTCAGTCATCCTGGCTTCCTCCGTCCGCGATAGCTTCGGCGTCCAGTTCGCCCGACTCGACCGCCTCGGTGAGCCGGGGCAGCACGTCGAACAGGTCGCCCTCGACGAAGTAATCGGAGAAGTCCCGGATGTCCGCGTCCGGGTCCGTGTTGATGGCGACGATGGTGTCGGACTCGTCCATCCCGACCTTGTGCTGCACCGCGCCCGAGATGCCCGCGGCGACGTAGAGCGGCGGCTGGACGACCTGGCCGCTCTCGCCGATCTGGCGCTCCTCCGCCACGTACTGCTCGACGTGGCCGTCGAAGTCGTACGACGACGTGATGACGCCGCGCGACAGCCCGAGGTCGGCGTCCTCGAACGCGTCCACGAGGTCGAGGCCGAGTTCGACGCCCGTCGTCGGGTCGCGGCCGATGCCGCGGCCGAGCGCGACGATCACGTCGCGGCCCGTCAGGTCCACGCCGCCTTCGAGCTGGTCGTACTCCTCGACCTCGACGCGGAGCCAGTCATCCTCTATGTCCACGTCGAACTCGACGACCTCGCCCTCGCGCTCCGGGTCGGGGTCGGGGATCTCGAAGCTGCCGGGGATGACCGACGCCCCTTGCGGGTGGAACTCCCGGCCGGGGTTGTCGAGACACAGGATGGTGGAGTACTCGAAGCCCGAGAAGTCCGGGCGCTTCATGTGGAGCACGCGCTCGAACGTCTTCTTCACGCCCGGCTCGCCCGTCTTCACCGGGTTCGAGATCTCCTCCTCGGTGATGAACAGGCCCGAGCAGTCCGACGCCAGCCCGGAGTCGAGTTCCGCCTGCACGAGCGCGGAGAGGTCGCGGCCGTTGTTCGTCGCCGGGAACAGCGCGTACCGCGGCTTGTCGTAGGACTTCCAGTCCACGGGGTGGCTGTCGTCGTACCGGTTCGAACTCGCCCGCGCCATGTGCGAGAAGATCTCCGTGTACGGCTTGTGGCGGAATCGCTCCAGCCGGTCGTCCTCGTGGTAGACGACGAGGTCCGCGCCGAGCGCGACGCACTCCTCCGCGAGGTCCGAGGTGCCCTCGTCGCCGATCAGGACGGCGACGACGCGCTCGTCCTCCTCGTACTCGTCGTTGTACTCGTCCATCAGCTCCCGCGCCTTCCCCAGCATCTCGCGGGACACGTCGATGAGCTCGCCCCGCTGGGTCTCGCAGTACACCCACATGTCGCGGTACTCGCCGTCCACGAGCGCGCGGACGTGCTTCTTGTCCGACGTGGGGTGGGTGAGGGCGTCACCCTCCTCCAACGCGTCCTCGCTCGGCTCGCCCGCGACCTGCTGGGCGCGCATCGTACTCTCGCCTTCATCCTCGCCGCCGTCGGCAACCTCGTCGAGGCGCTCGTCGATGGCCGCCTCCGCGCCCTTTCGGTCCTTGCCCTCGGCCTCCGCCTCGCGGAGGTCGCGGAGGGCGTCCGCGTCCTCGACGTCCTCGATCTCCGCTTCGAGCTCGGCTATCGTGTGGTCGCTCGGGTCGATGTCCGTCATGGTCAGTCACCCGCCGCGAACGGCTGCATCTCCTCTAGGACCTGCTCCATCCCCTCCGGGTCGTCGGGGTCCACCATCGTCGCCTCGCGCTCCGAGGGAGCCTTCGGGATGGGGTCGACCGACGACACGATGGTCGGCGAGCCGTCCAGCCCGATGTAGCCCGGGTCGAGGTTGAGGTCGGCGTGGTCCCAGACGGTGAGGTGGTCCTCGAACTCTTCGGCGCGCTGCCTCGTCTCCGCCTCCAGGTCCTTCAGCTTCAGGCGGTGCTCGGCGCGCCGGTACGACGGCGCGAACTCGGGGTCCGCGACGACGAACGCCGGCAGCGGAGCCTCCACCGTCTCGACCTCCTCCACGTCGCCCTCGACGAGGCGCTTCGCGCGCACCTTACGCTCCTCCTCGTCCACGTCGAGCGCGATGACGTGCGTGATGAGCGGCATGTCCCGGCACCACGACGCCTGCGGGCCGGTGTGGCCCGTCTCGCCGTCCGCGGTCTTGAAGCCCGCCAGCACCAGGTCGGGCTCCTCGTCCAGCTGCTCGATGCCGGCGTCGAGCGTGATGGCCGTCGCCCACGTGTCCGCCGCCGCGCACTCCCGGTCCGAGAGGAGGTAGAGGTCGTCGGCGTACACGGACTCCATCGCCTCCTCAAGCACGCTCTTGTACCCCGGCGGCCCCATGCTCATCACGCTCACGTTCCCGCCGTGGCGGATCTTCGTCTGGAGCGCCGCGCGGAGCGCGTGCTTGTCGTTCGGGTTCATCACCGTCGGCGTCTTGCCGCGCTCCAGGTGGCCGTCCTCGTCGAACGACACCACCCCCTCCCGGAAGTCGGGCACCCCCTTGGTGAGCACTACCGAGTGCATCCACACCCGCCTCCATGCAAGCAAGTGACTCTCATTGTGCGTTCGGTGGTTCTGGCCCGTCGTTTATTATTATGTCGAAGCACACGCCCACGCGCGGGCGCTACGCGGGCTATCTTCGGTCCGTCGCCGACCCGTCACGGCCGGCCGACGCGATAGAGCGCGCCCGACGAATACAATAGATAGAAAAGCCACGACGCACAACCACCCGCTATGGAAGTACCATACGATCTCGCGTCGTACCTTCGGGTGCTGAAGCTCGCCAGCACGCCGTCGTGGGAGGAGTTCTCCCAGATCGCCAAGATCGCGGGCGCGGGCATCTTCCTCGTCGGCCTGCTCGGCTTCACGATATTCCTGGTCATGAGCGTCCTTCCGGGGGCCTGACGATGCCGATGTACGCCGTCAAGACCACGGCCAGCCAGGAGCAGACCGTCGCGGACATGGTGATGAACCGCGAGGAGCCGTCGATCCACGCCGCGCTCGCGCCCGAGTCGCTGACGAGCTACGTGATGGTGGAGGCCGACGACGAGGCCGTCTTCGAGCGCGTCCTCGACGAGATTCCGCACGCCCGGAGCGTCGTCCCCGGCGAGAGCGACATCGCGGAGGTCGAGCACTTCCTCTCGCCGAAGCCCGACGTGGAGGGCATCGCGGAGGGCGACATCGTGGAACTCATCGCCGGCCCGTTCAAGGGCGAGAAGGCCCGCGTCCAGCGCATCGACGAGGGCAAGGACCAGGTCACCGTCGAACTCTACGAGGCGACGGTGCCGATTCCGGTGACGGTACGCGGGGACCAGATCCGGGTGCTGGATAGCGAGGAGCGGTAAGGGAACCGAACCGCTCCTCGGTGCGAGCGAGCGGGGAGCAGCGACCCGCGGGATTCCGAAGAGCGCCGACGGGTCGGTCGGCCGCCGGTCAGTTGCTCGCGCCGCTCTGACCGTCGCCAAGCTTCGATCGGAGCGCCTGCACGTCCACGCGCTCCTCGACCTCGTCCTTGATGCCCTCGCGGCGGCGGATGTCGTCGGAGTTCGCGTCGTACGCGCGGACGTACTCCGCGCGGGTGTGCTGGTCGAACGCGTGCTGGATGGCGAAGAAACCCTCGGGGACCACCGTGCCGCACACCTCGCATTCGACGCGTTCGTGGGCGTTCACCTGATGGGCGAGGAGTTCCTCGACGGAGCCGTACACCTCGCCGCATCCG
This sequence comes from uncultured Halobacteriales archaeon, assembly GCA_964651725.1. Taxonomy (GTDB): domain Archaea; phylum Halobacteriota; class Halobacteria; order Halobacteriales; family Halobacteriaceae; genus CAZYYH01. Next base: position 11,059 of record CAZYYH010000044.1, read on the forward strand.
GCGACACCGCACTCCCAGCCGGGCATACGCGGTAGCTTGCCTTAGATACCCGATAAGCTTTTTCGTTGGTTGGGGAGCGGTGTTCGGGTCGAGCGACGGCGGCCGACCCCTATAAACCCCATACGTGTAACAAAATGTACTATGTTGTAATATTCTGTAACCTTTACGTGGTTTATGAGGGGGACGAGTGACGCCAGCGACGCTTCGAGACGCTCTTCCGCGTCACCGGCCGATTCTCGCCGACCGCGTCGCCGGGCGTGGCATCCGACTGCGGTAGCCTGTCGCGTCGGAAACCTACTTGCCGTGCAGGGTCGACGGTTGGCTCGTGACAGAGTTCAAGCGCCGACTCCGACGGGGCGACGCCGTCGTCGGACACTGGCTCTCCATCGGCGATCCGACGGTGGCCGAGATCTGTAGCCGCGACGCCGACTTCGTGGTCGTGGACACCGAACACGCACCGACCGGCCTCGA
>CAZYYH010000045.1:0-11513 GCA_964651725.1 uncultured Halobacteriales archaeon
CGCCTCGGCGTGAAGGGCGTCGGGAAGACGGTGCGCGCCGAGTGGGCCGACGAGCACCCCAAGTTCGTGCGCGCGAACGACAACGGCCACGTCGCACCCGAGAAGTGCCTCGCCGCCCACCTCCTGCGCGACGGCGAGCCGGTCCACCTGGAGGTGTGCAACGCGGGCTTCGAGAACAACGTCACGCAGCGTCTCGAAGGGGCGAAGGCCCGCGGCGCGTACGAGCAGGTGCTCGACCCGCGCGGCGCCTGCCTCTGGATCGACGGCACGCGGAGCGACGAGACGCTGGCGAAGCTCCGCGCCGGCGAACTCGTGTTCCCGACGCTCCCGAAGGCCCTGGAGATGCTCGGGATGGACGAGGCGGCGGCCGAGGAAGCGGCGGCGGCCGTCCAGCAGTACCGCGAGCGCCAGGAGGGCGCGACGGTCCGGGGCGACGTGGTGTAGGAGATAAGGGGGACCGGGACCTACGCTCCACCGAGGATGTCCACGACGCTCGAACTCCCGAACGGCGAGGTCGTCACGCCCGACGACGTGTTCCTCTACGAGGACTACCCCTACCGGTTCGTCCCCCGCGACGACGAGTACGAGTTCGCACTGACGCCGCTGTACTGGGGCGGCGGCGACATGGACGTGCCGTTCCCGGACCGGGACGCGCTCGCCGAGCAGTGGGGGCCGGACTCGCGGGGAACCCTCACCGACGACGAGTGGGAGGCGTGGCTCGTCGAGGCGCGGGCGGACGACCGGTTCGGCGACGACGAGGTGGACGCGCTCGCGGCCGAACTCCCGACAGGTGACGGCACCGGCCTGCTGTCGTCGGTCCGGCGTGCACTCGGGCTGTGACCGCGGGTCGGCGTCCTGACTCCTCGAATCCGGGCTCGCTATTTCGAGGCCTCCCTCCGGTCGGCCTCGCTGCTCACGGGTCGTTTCACTCCCCGCTCGCATGTCCGAGGGCTCGCTCCCTACGGTCGCTCGCCCTCGCTTTCCTCCCACCTGAACGTCCCGTCCCGCTGCACGACCTCTCCATCGACCTCGATGCGCGAGTCCTCGCTCACGTCCACGAGCATGTCGACGTGGACGGCGCTGTCGTTGCCGGCGTCGGGGTCGGGCAGGTTCTCCTCGTAGGCGCGGCCGACGGCGAGGTGGACGGTGTCGCCCATCTTCTCGTCGAACAGCATGTTGTACGTGAACCGGTCGATGTCGCGGTTCATCCCGATGCCGAGTTCGCCCAGCCGCTTCGCGCCCGCGTCGGTCTCGACGACGGACTCCAGTACGGCCTCGTTCTGCTCGGCGGAGTACTCCGCGATCTCGCCGTCCTCGAAGGTGAGCCGGACGCCGCGGACCTCGCGGCCCTGGCGGTACACCGGCAGGTCGAAGTGGACGGTGCCCTCGACGCTGTCCGGCACGGGCGCGGTGAACACCTCGCCGCCCGGCAGGTTCTCCTGGCCGCAGTCGTTGACGGCCTCCATGCCCGCGATCGACATCCGCACGTCGGTCTCGTCGCCGGAGACGACGCGTACCTCGTCGCCCGCGTCCAGCGTCTCCACGAGCCGCTGCTGGTCCTCTCGCACCGCGTCCCAGTCCTTGTTCACCGCGTCCCAGACGAAGCTCTCGTACGCCTCGGTGCTCATCCCGGCGAGCTGGGCGTCGGCGGGCGCGGGGAACTGCGTGCGGCACCACCGCGTCTCCATCGCGGCGTCCGAGATGGGGCGCTGGAGCTTCGCCATCACCTGCGTCTTCTCCGGGGGCACGTCGCTCGTCTCGCTCGCGTTCGAACCGGCGTCGACGTAGATGCTCACGTCCGTCGCCTCGAACAGCGCCCGGACGTGACCCATCTCCGATAGCTCCTCGGGGTCGGCGGCACGCATGAGCGCCCGGCCGGCCCGTGCCGACCGTCCGAACCAGGTCGGATGGGCGTTCCGCTCGCCGATGGCCTCGTTGAGCGCGACCACGAGATCCTCGGCCGCCGCCGGGGCCAGGACGACCACGTCGTCGCCGGGCTGCACGTCGGTCGAGTACCCCACGATGGTCTCGGCGTGCTCGCGGATGCGGGGGTCCATAGGCCGGCGTGTCGGCGGCCGACGGTAAAGCTTGCCGTCGCGGTCAGTAGAGCTCCTCGCGCCGGTCCTGCTGTTCGACTTCGGCTTCGGCCTCTTCCTTCTGCCGCCTCCGTTCCCTGACGTACTGCCGCGCGGCCGGCACGAGCTTGTTCTTCACGTCGAGTGCGAACGACGCGATGCCGTACACCCAGAAGAAGAAGAGCAGCGTCACGGTGCCGACGTAGAGCGCAGCGCCCGCGTCCATCACCCGTCACCGCCCGTGGTCGAGTGGTCCGCCGCCATGTTCCCACTAACCGACGTTCGACGGGTATCAGTTGCTCCCACGTGCCTGGACGTGGTGACGGGATGGTCACGGTCGCCGACAGATACTCACGGTTTCTGGTGCGACGGTTACCGGTCGGATCGGTTCGCGGCTCCGTTCACTCGTCTGCGAGCAGCACCTTCCGGGACCACAGCGCGATCGGGTCGTCGGTCTCGTCCATCCATCGGGCCAACTCGTTGCGGAGCCGCCTCCGGGGCTCCTCGTACGCCGGGTGGTCGACGAGGTTGTGGAGTTCGTGCGGGTCGCGTTCGAGGTCGTAGAGTTCATCCACGTCCGGAGTGTTGTAGACGTACTTGTAGCGGTCGTCCCGAACCATCCGCTGGGAGTAAAGTCCGAACTCGTCGCCGTGGTACTCCGCGAACACCGTCTCCGGCCAGTTCGCGGGCGTCTCCCCGCGGAGGAGCGGCAGGAGGCTCCGGGCGTCGATGCCGTCGGGCGGCTCCACGTCGCCGAGTTCGAGGAACGTCGGCATCAGGTCGTGGAGCCGCACGAACTCCTCGCGGACGGTTCCGGGGTCGACGACGCCGGGCCACCGGACCACCAGCGGAACGTGATAGGTGTCCTCGTACATCATCGGTCCCTTGTTGAACTGCCTGTGGCTCCCGGTGAAGTCGCCGTGGTCGGCGGTGTGGAACACCGCGGGCTCCAGTCCGCGCTCGTCGAGGGCGTCGAGGATGCGGCCGATCTGGTCGTCGATGAAGGTGACGAACCCGAAGTACTTCGCCATCGCCTCGCGCCACGTCCGCTCGTCGAAGGCCGCGACGCCCCGGTACGACAGGTACTGTCGGTGGACCTCGGGCTTGCCGTCGTACGTCTCCGCGAACGACGGCCAGAGCGGTATCTCGTCGGGGTCGTACATCGAGGCGTACGGCTCCGGGACCGTGTACGGGTGGTGTGGTCCGGGAAAGTCCGTGCGGTGGAAGAACGGGCCGTCGCCCTCGGCCCACTCGTCGAGGCGCTCGATGGTCCGCTCGGCGAGGTAGTACGTGCGCGTCGTCTCCTTCGGGATCGGCGTCTTCGCCGCGACGAGCGTCGGGTCCGGGGTGTCGACGTAGATGGTCTCCTCCAGTTCGACCTCGGTCGGTTCGACGCCGCGCTCGCGCTGGTAGGCCCCGAGGTCCTCGTCGAGCCAGTCGTGGTCCGCGTCATGGCCGCCGAGGTACTCGAACCCGAACTCCTCGGGGCGCTGGGTCCGGCCGACGTGCCACTTGCCGGCGTACGTGTTCTCGTAGCCCGCGTCGGCGAGAAGATCGCCGAACGTCGGAACCTCCGCCGGGAACTCGTCGAGGATGGCGTCCGCCTCGTGGGCGTTGTTGAGCATGCCGTGGTTGTGGGGGTACAGCCCGGAGAGCAGGGACCCGCGGGCGCTCGAACAGATGCTGATCGGCGTGTAGGCGCGGGTGAAGTACGCGCCCTCCACCCGGAGCCGGTCGATGTTCGGCGTCTCGACCGGCGGGCCGTCGGGGTGGGTGACGTCGAACCGCTCCTGGTCGGTGAGCAACAGGAGGACGTTCGGCCGAGTCATCGTATCTCATCACTCGCTCCCGGCCCCGAGGTGTCTTCCTACCAGAAACGCCGCCGGGAACGAACCAGGTAGTGGCCGGTCGCCCACGGCACCCGCACGCGGGCCGTGGCCGCGCCGGAATCGAAGGGATGCGGCCGGCCGACAGTGACCGCCACGCGGAACCGATCCGGAGGTAAGTTCGGGTTGTGTCCGTATTCCTACTCCTAACCCGGAGCCCGCCTACCCGGGGCATCGCGTAGGGGCGGGTGACTGACGTGGAACGATACTGATGGTATTTGTCTCGCCCCGAGGATATCCACTGGACATGTCGGACTCCGACATCGGAACGGGGAGGAGGGGCACGGCGGGGGCATCGCGAAGCGGGCGGCGCGTCTCCCGGCGCAGGTTCATGCGCGCCGCGGGCGTCGGCGGCGTCGCGGTGACGTTCGCCGGTTCCGCGAACGCCACGGTCGGCGGGGGCGACGGCGGCGGTGGCGAGCAGATCACGCTGCAGTGGGCGGCCAGCGAGGAGGAGGCCGGCGAGCAGGAGGCGATCAACGACGCACTCCATCAGGTCGGCGTCTCCGAGAACATCACCGTCGAGTTCCTCACGGGCGGCGACGTGACCGAGGACCGGCGAAACCAGTACCAGCAGTGGCTCTCGGCGGGCCGGTCCCAGCCGGACCTGCTCCGGATGGACAACGGCTGGACCATCCCCTTCATCGCCAGGGAGCAGCTCCTGGACCTCTCCGAGGCGCTGCCCGAGGACGTCGTCCAGCGCGTCGAGGAGAACTACTTCGACATGGCCCTCCAGACCGCGAAGGGAGCCGAGGGGAGCATCTTCGCCGTCCCGCTGTGGGTCGGTCTGCCGACGATGCTGTACCGCAAGGACCTCGTCGAGGAGGCGGGCTACAACCCCGAGGAGGAGAGCTGGGCGACCGAACCCCTCCCGTGGGACGAGTTCTCGTCCATCACGGCCGACGTGCGGGACAACGCGGGCGTCGAGCACGGCTACACGTTCCAGGCGGACGTCTACGAGGGGCTGGCGTGCTGTAACTTCAACGAGTTCATGACGAGCTGGGGCGGGGCGTACTTCGGCGGCGCGGACAACCTCTTCGGGCCGATCGGCGACCGCCCGATCACCGTCGACGAGCAGCCGGTGATCGACTCCATCCGGATGATCCGGGCGTTCATCCACGGCCAGGACGACGAGGAGGCCCTCGAGGGCTACGAGCAGATCGCGCCTGAGTCGGTGCTGAACTGGACCGAGCAGACCTCGAACCGGCCGTTCGCCAACGGCGAGGCCATCATGCACCGCAACTGGCCGTTCTTCGTCGGCCAGCACGGAGCTGAGGACGACTTCGGCGAGGACCTCGGCGTGATGCCCATCCCGTACGGCGTCACCGAGGACGAGGCCGAGTACCCCGGCACCGGCGGCACCGCCGCCGCGCTCGGCGGCTGGCACCTCGCCGTCAACCCGAACACGCAGAACATGGACGCGACGATGGAGGTCGTCGAGGCCGCGACGACCGACGAGTTCAACCTCCGCATCTTCGAGATCCTCGGCCAGATCCCGCCGAAGGGCCACCTGCTCGAGAGCGACCGGGCGCGGGAGGTTCCCGTGGTGGGGCGCTACCTGGACACGTACCAGGTCGCGGGCGAGAACGCCATCCCGCGGCCGGTGACGGTGGTCTGGCCCGACCAGTCGACCCAGATTTCCCAGCGGGTCAACAGCGCCTACGAGGGGTCCGAGAACCCCGAGTCCGCGATGACGAACCTGGCCGCGACGCTCGAGGAGATCGAGAACAGCGTCTGACGGCGCTGCACACCCGGGCCCGGCTCCCGGCCGGCCTCGACGCACTCGCCGACCGACTCGCGCACGACCGCCGACCGGACCGACCCGCCGATCCGCGAATGACACCCGACCGAACTCACGAGTTCGCATGGTAACGAACCGGATCGAGACGCTGAGCGAAACCGCGTACGCGTACCTGCTGCTGTCGCCGGTGCTGGTGTTGCTGACCGTCATCGCCGTCTGGCCGCTGGCGAGCACCTTCGAGATGTCGCTGCGTGCGGACAGCCTCATCGGGGCGAGCAACATCGGCGAGATCGTCGGCTTCCAGAACTACGTCGACCTCCTCACGGGCAGCCGTGATGCGATCATGCCGCGACCGTTCTTCGACCTCGACCAGCCGTTCCGGAGTTCGCTGACGGTGACCATCGTGTTCGCCGTGGTGAGCGTCGCCATCGAGACGCTGCTCGGGTTCGGCCAGGCGCTGGTCCTCGACCGGGAGTTCACCGGCCGGCGGTGGGCGCGGGTGGCCATCATCGTGCCGTGGGCGATCCCCATCGTCATCCAGGGGATGATCTTCTTCCTGATGTTCGTCCCCGGCATCGGCTTCGCCTCCGACCCGCTGCAGGATCTCGGCATCTTCGGCTCCACGCCGCTGAACAACCCCACGGACTCGCTCCTCATCATCATCGTGTCCGACGTCTGGAAGACCACGGCGTTCATGACGCTGATCATCCTCGCGGGACTCCAGAGCATCGACCGTCGGCTCTACGACGTGGGCCGGGTCGCGGGCGCGTCGTCCTGGCAGCGGTTCAGGTACATCACGTTCCCGCTGGTGCTGCCGGCCGTCCTCGTCGCCATGCTGTTCCGGACCATCGATGCGATGCGGGTGTTCGGGCTGATCGAGACCATCGCGGACTGCGGGACGGTGCCGTCGCTGTCGTGTATGGTGGTCTCGACGTTCGGTGCCCGCCGCTTCGGCACGTCGGCGGCCATCGCGTTCATCACCGCCACCGTCATCGGAATCATCGTCCTCGTGTACATCGTCCGGTTCGCCCGCCAGGAGGAGGTGCTGAGCTGAGATGGGCGCCGAATCCCGAACCGCGGAGGGGGAGCCGGCGGCCTACGAGCGGTGGGCTCGCGGGGCGATACTCGAACCCGGGCGGGTGTACCGGGCGCTGTTCCTCGTGGCGCTGCTCTTCTTCCTGGTGGTGATGCTGTTCCCGCTGTACTGGCTGGCGGTGCTGGCGCTGACCCCGAACGAACTCATCGTCAACATGGGGCTGGTTCCCCGGGGGTTCAACCTCGCGGTGTTCGTTGAGGTGTTCCAGCGGGTGCCGTTCCACCGGTACGTGTTCAACAGCTTCGTGATCGCGGGCATCACGACGTTCATCGTGCTCGTCCTCGGGAGCCTGGCGGGCTACGTCTTCGGCCGGCTGGAGTTCCCCGGGCGCGTGCCGCTCATGCTCGTTATCCTCGCCATCTCCTACTTCCCGCCGGCGGCGTTCCTGCTGCCGCTGTTCCGGCTGTTCACCGGCAACGTCACGGTGTTCGGGATGCAGAGTCCCGAGCTGTTCAACACCCCGGGAGCGATGGTGCTTCCCTTCAGCGCGCTGTTCCTGCCGCTGACCATCTTCATCCTGACGACGTTCTACAGCCAGATACCCGACGGGCTGGAGGACGCCGCCCGCATCGAGGGCACCACCCGGCTCGGCGCGCTGATCAAGGTGATCATCCCGCTCTCCGCCCCCGGCGTGGCGACGGCGGGCGTGCTGACGTTCATCGCGGTGTACAACGAGTTCTTCTTCTCGTTCCTGATGACCACGGGACAGCCCGACCGGTGGGCACCGCTCGTGTGGGGCATCCTGAGCTACCAGGGCGAGTTCTCCGACTTCTACAACCTGATGGCGGCGGCCAGCATCATCGGCATCCTCCCGGTCGTCATCCTCGTGGTGGTCGCCCAGGAGAAGATCGTGAGCGGGCTCACCGCCGGGGCGCTCAAGGAGTGACCGGCGGGGCCGGCCCGCCGTCTCGCGTTCGACGAAGCCCAACAGGCCTATGTGGCGGGTCGCCGAGCCTCGGGCATGGACAACGGCAAGGTCGACCGCGAGTTCTTCGACGCGGTCGTCTACCCGCGACTCGGAGCGGACCGCGACGACGTGCGCCTCGGTCCCCGCCACGGCGCGGACTTCGGCGTCGTGGACGTGGGCGACCGCGTGCTCGCGCTCGCCACCGACCCCGTGTTCGTCCTCCGCGACCTCGGCGTCGAGCGCGCCGCGTGGTTCGCGTTCCACGTCCTGGTCTCCGACGTGGCGCTCTCCGGCATCCCGCCGACGCACCTCAGCGTCGACTTCAACCTCCCGCCCGGCACCGACCGCGCGACCTTCGAGCCGATCTGGACCGTCTTCGACCGCGAGGCCCGCGACCTCGGCGTCAGCGTCGTCACCGGGCACACCGGCCGGTACGCGGGCTGCGCGTGGCCGACCGTCGGCGGCGGCACCGCGCTCGCCGTCGGCGACCCCGCCGACCTCGTGCTCCCGACCGGAGCCGGCCCCGGCGACCGCGTCCTCGTGACGAAGGGACCGGCCATCGAGACTGCGGGCGTCCTCGCGGTGCGGTTCGGCGACCACCTCGACCTCCCCGCCGCGACCGTCGACGCCGCCCGCGACCGCTTCCGCGACGCCAGCCCCGTCCGCGACGCGCTCACCGCCGCTGCGGCCGGCCCCGTCACCGCCATGCACGACGCGACCGAGCGCGGCGTCGACGGCGCGCTCCACGAACTCGCCGGAGCCTCGGGCGTGCAGCTCGCCGTCGAGCGCGACCGCGTCCCCGCGAGTCCGGGCGTCCGCGAGGTGTGCGACGTGCTCGGCATCGACCCGTGGTGCGCGAGCAGCTCCGGCACGGTCATCCTGACCGTCGAGGACGGCGGCGAGGACCGCGTGCTCGACGCGTTCGAATCCGAGGGGATTCGCGCGGCGGAAGTGGGTGTGGTCCGGGAGCAGGACCGCGGAGAGCGCGTACTCGTAGACGGTGAGGTGCTTGTAGAGCCGGAGAGCGACCCCTTCTGGCCCGCCTACGAGCGCGCGAGCGAGGAGTTCGGGTGAGGGGGTCGGCCGGGCCGAGCTACGATTCGAACGCGGCGGAGAGCCCGGTGCCGTACTGGACCGCGAGCGACCCCGCGAGGCTCATCACCAGCACGTAGCCGACGGCGAACGCCGGAATGGACTCCCGGACGGCTGGGATGGCACTCGTCGCCGCGAGCGTGGCGATGATGAGGGAGAACTCGCCGCGGGCGACCAGCCCGAGCCCGGCCCGGACCGACCGCCGGGTGCTCAATCCGTAGACGCGACCGCTGGCGTACCCGCTCACGAGCTTCGTCGCGGTCGTGGCGACGGCAGCGACCGCGACCAGCAGCCACACGTCCACGACCACCCGAAGGTCCGTCGCCAGCCCGATGGAGAAGAAGAACAGCGCCGCGAACACGTCGCGGACGGGTGCGAGCAGCTGCTCGACGCGGTTCTCGATGCCGGAGCCGTGGAACGCGGTGCCGACGAAGAACGCCGCCACTGCCTCGCTAACGCCGATGGCGAGCGCGGTCGCGCCGACGAACACGACGGTACCGAGGACCCGCAGGACGAACAGCTCGTCGGACTCCGTGTCGTAGACGCGCGCCACGTACCCGGCCCCGAAGTACGCGACGCCCGCGAGGACGGCGAGGAACGCGAACGACTGGATCACCGTCGTCACGGCCTCGCCCGGCGTCCCACCGCCGACGACGACGGCGGAGACGATGGCGAGGTACACCGCGATGACGATGTCCTCGACGACGAGCGTGCCAAGAACCACCTCGCTCTCGGGGTTGGCGAGCCAGCCGGCGTCCGTGAGCGACTTCGTGACGATCGCGCTCGACGAGATGTAGACGACGCCAGCGACGAGGACGACGCCGGTCGGGCCGAACCCGAACGCGAGGCCGATGGCGACCCCGACGAGGCCGTTCACGGCCAGGTCGATCCCGCCGACCTTCGCCAGCCGCGTCCGGTTCGAGAGCAGCGTTCCCACGCTGAACTCCAGCCCGAGGAAGAACAGCAGGAGGATGATACCGAGTTCGGCGACGGTGTTCACGAACTCGCTGTCCGAAACGAGGCGGAGCGAGAACCCCGCCACGCCCCTGGGCACGTACGGGCCGACGAGGATGCCCGCCGCGATGTACGTGGGGATGACGGACTGGCCGGCGCGCTCCGCGAGCGCCCCGACCAGGGTGAGCGCGAGGAGGGCTATCCCGATCTCGAAGAGGATCGGCTCCGCCATGTGGGGCTACTCGGCAGAGCCGGTCGTGAGCAGGTCGTCGAGCGCCTGCTGCTCGGCCCGGGAGCCGATGACGATCAGGATGTCGCCCGCCGAGAGGACGGTGTCCGGTTTGGGACTGCCGATCGTCTCGTCGTCCCGTTGGATGGCCGCGACGGTCGCGCCGGTCTGCTGTCGCAACTCGGCGTCCTCGATGGTCTCCCCCGCGACCGGCGAGTCCCCGGGGATCTCGACCCACTCCATGATGGCAGTGCCGAGCGGGACGTCCACTGCGTCGAGGTCCAACGGCTGGAAGTCGGCCCCCTGGAGGACGTTCGCCACCTGGCGGGCCTCCTGCGAGGTGATGTCGAACAGCTTCTCCGCGTCGGCGTCGGGGTGGTCCCGCCGGAAGATCTCGCGTTTGCCGTCGTGATGGACGATCACCACCAGTCGTTCCTCGTCTCCGAGTTCCACCTCGAATCGTTTGCCGACCCCCGGGACGTCCGCCTCGTAGATGACCATGGGAGTAGGGCGGAGCGGCAAACCATTAAATCTCGGGTGGTCGATACTCCGACCGTCACGGAGCGACCCCGTTCGTGACGACCGTGCCGGCCTCTTATCAGTCCGAGGACCGTACCGTGGCCTAACGGGATGAAAGGGGCGGGGATGAAAGGGGTGCGGGGGAGGAACCATGGCCGCGGCTGACCTGTTCGCGGTCGTCGCTCTCGTCGTCGGCCTGGCGGTAGCCGCCGAGATGCTCGGGTCCCGCTTTGCGGTCCCGAACTTCCTGTTCTTCGTCCTCGCGGGCGTCGTCATCGGGCCGCCGGGGTTGGGGCTGGTACAGCACGAGGTGTTCGGCGAGGGGCTCGCGGTGGTCGTCGGCCTGGGAGTGGCGATCATCATCTTCCACTCCGGGTCGGGGCTCACCGTCGAGGCACTCCGGGACGCACCACGGATGGCGTACCTGCTGGCGACCGTCGGGATGGCGGTGACGTTCCTCGGCGCGGCAGCGGTCACGTACGTCGTGATGGACGTGACGCCGGGGATCGCGCTGCTCATCGGGGCGCTGCTGGTCCCGACGGGGACCACCGTCATCGAGCCGCTCCTGGCGGCCGTTCCGCTGCCGGACCGCCTCGCGTACCCACTGGAGATCGAGGCGCTCGTCACGGAGGTGACGGCGGGCATTCTGGCGGTCGCGGTCTTCTACGCCGTCACGCTCACGCGGACGGACCCCGGCCAGTTCGCCTTCGTGTTCGTGTGGCATCTCGTGGCTGGCGTGATCGTCGGAGTCGTCGTCGCGGGGGTGGTGTGGGCTCTCTTCACGTACCCCGAGCACGCACCGGAGCGAGCGCCGAAGCACGCGAGCCAGCTGTACCTGGCGTCCGCCATCGTGGCGTTCGCCATCGCGGAGAACGTGGCGCGCGAGGCCGGCGTCGCCGCGGTCGCTGCCGCCGGACTGCTGCTCGGGAACGCGGACCTTCCCTACGAGGAGCACGTCGCGGATTTCGAGGAGGACTTCATGACGTTCGTCCTCGCGTTCACGTTCGTCGTCCT
>CAZYYH010000046.1:0-11331 GCA_964651725.1 uncultured Halobacteriales archaeon
CCATCTTCTCGTCGAACAGCATGTTGTACGTGAACCGGTCGATGTCGCGGTTCATTCCGATGCCGAGTTCGCCCAGCCGCTTCGAGCCCGCGTCGGTCTGGACGACAGCTTCGAGCACGTCCTCGTTGGTCTCCGCCGCGTACTCCACGATCTCGCCGCCCTCGAACTCGAGGTACGCGCCCTCGACCTCGCGGCTCTGGTGGTAGAGCGGCTTGTCGAACAGCACGGTGCCCTCGACGCTGTCCGGAACGGGCGCGGTGAACACCTCGCCGCCGGGGAGGTTCTGCTCGCCGTGGTCGTTGAGCGTCTTCATGTTCCTCACGCTCATCGTCACGTCGGTCTCGTCGCCGGAGACGATGCGCACCTCGTCGGCGGGGTCGAGGATCTCCACCATCTGCTGTTGGTGTTCGTACACCGCGTCCCAGTCCTTGTTCACCGCGTCCCAGACGAAGTTCTCGTACGCCTCGGTGCTCATCCCGGCGAGCTGGGCGTCGGCGGGCGTCGGGAACTGCGTGAGACACCACTTGGTCGCCAGGCGCGCGTCCAGCACCTCGCGGTAGGCGCGGCGGTAGGCGGCGTCGATCCCGGGGTCGACGTCGCTCTGCTCGGTGACGTTCTCGTGAGACCGGGAGACCACGGTCGCGTCGGCGTGCTCGAACAGCTGTCGGAGGTGGCCGGGTTCCGCGAGGTCGTCCTCGTCCACGGCGCGAAGGTACGCCCGGGCGGCGCGGTCGGTGCCGATACCGCGGTCGCCGCGCCCGACCATCATCGGGTGCGCGCCGACGTCGCCGATCTTCTCGTAGAGGGCGACGGCGAGATCGTCGGCGACGGGCGGCAGGCTCACTACCACGTTCTCGCCGGGCTGGAGGTCGATGGAGTGGTCGACGATGATTTCCGCGTGCTGGCGTACGCGTGGGTCCATGGTCGCACATGATGGGATTCACGGATACCGTTTTCGGAACGAAACATCCGACGGGTACTTGGGGCGGCGCGGTCATCCACCGGTATGATGGACCTGCGGAGCGACACGGTGACGACGCCGAGCGACGAGATGCGGGAGGCGGCGGCTACGGCCGAGGTCGGCGACGACGTGTACCGCGAGGACCCGACGGTGAACGAACTCGAGGCGCGCGCTGCCGACCTCGTCGGGATGGAGGCGGCGCTCTACGTGCCGTCGGGGACGATGGGCAACCAGATCGCGGCGCGCACGCACACGGAGCGCGGCCAGGAAGCGCTCGTCGAGACGGCGAGCCACGTCTACAAGTGGGAACTCGGCGGGTTCGCACAGCACGCCGGCCTCCAGCTCCGAACGTTCGAGGGCGGGGAGGACGGCCTCCCCGACCCCGGGCAGATCGAGGCGGGCTACGTCGCGGAGGATCTCCACCGGCCGGGCACGGGACTGGTCTGCCTGGAGAACACCCACAACTCCTACGGCGGCGTCGCGGGGTCGCCCGAGCGCGTGCGGGCGGCGGCCGAGGCCGCCCACGACCTCGGCGTCCCCGTTCACCTCGACGGCGCACGGGTGTTCAACGCCGCGGTCGCGCTCGACGTCCCCGTCACGAATCTCACCGGTCCCGTGGACTCGGTGATGTTCTGCCTGTCGAAGGGGCTGGGCGCGCCCGTCGGCTCCATCCTCGCGGGCGACACCGAGTTCGTCGAGTCGGCCCGGCGCACCCGGAAGCTCCTGGGCGGCGGGATGCGGCAGGCGGGCGTCGTCGCGGGGCCGGGCCTGCTCGCGCTCGACGGCGTGGAGCGGCTCGCGGACGACCACGCGAACGCCCGCGCGCTCGCCGCCGGTCTCGACGCCATCGACGGTCTGGACGCCGCCGAGCCCGAGACGAACATCGTGCTCGTGGACACGTCCGGCGTGGGGCTGACCGCCGAGGCGTTCCTCGACGCCTGCGAGGACGCGGGCGTGCTCGGCGTGCCGTTCGACGACCACGTCGTGCGGTTCTGCACACACTGGGACGTGGATCGCAGTGACGTGGAGACTGCGGTCGAGCGCGTGGCCGACGCCACGTAGCCGCCACGGCGGACGGTCGGCCACGGCGGCTGGCGGGGCGGCTGCTACTCGCGGCCCTCGTCGACGCCTTCCTGGAAGCCGACGAGCGTCCGACGGATCATGAGGTAGACGAAGAAGAAGAACAGGAGCAGCGCCGCGACCATGCCGAACAGCATCGGGTCTGTGAACGCCATGTGAGGGGTAGCCACGGGCGGAACAAAGGGGTTTCGGCGGGATGGATTGCCACGGGAACTCCGACTCGGCGCGGCCGAACTGCCTCATCGAATGCGACAAAGCTCTTATCGGTGGGGTGAGAACGCGGGGGTATGTCCGGTCTCCTGCCCTCCGAGCGGAACGTGGACGACGGGGACGGCGAGCCGCGCGTCGTCGGCGTGGACAGCGACGACGCCGACCGACTGCTCGCCGCGCTCTCCTCCACGACCGCGCGGGACCTGCTCGCCGCCGTCCACGACGACCCCGCGACGCCGTCCGAACTCGCCGACGCGGTCGGCACGTCGCTCCAGAACGTCCAGTATCACCTCGGGAAGCTCGAGGACGCCGACCTCATCGAGGTGAGAGGGACCCGGTACTCCGAGAAGGGGCGCGAGATGAACGTCTACGGCCCGACCGACCGACCGCTCGTGCTGTTCGCGGGCGCGGAAGACGACACCCAGGGCGTGAAATCGGCGCTCACGCGCACGCTCGGCGCGGTCGGCGTGCTCGCAGTCGCCAGCCTCGTCGTCCAGCAGGTGTTCGGCGACGGCGTGACCGCGCCGCTCTCCAGCGGTGGTGGCACGGGCGGAGCGGGCGGCGACGACGGGATGTACGCCGCCGAGGCGTCGAGGACGACGGCGGAGGCCCAGGTGACGGGGATGTCCGCGGACTCCGCCTCGACCACCGTCGCGCACACCACGACCTCGGCCGACGCCGCCGCGATGGGCGCAGAGCAGGCGCTCGGGCTACCGCCCGGCCTGCTCTTCTTCCTCGGCGGTCTGCTCGTAGTGGTGCTCGCCCTCGGGTGGTGGGCGGTCAGAAGCCGGTAACTAAAATCGGCGTTTTACATTACGTTGCCTATTTGATATCTGGGTGCGTAGCCGATAGTGCCGGCCGCGTGGGGACGGCATTCGAGCCGCAACCGCCTGGACCCCGGCTCCACCCGGCCGCACCGCCCGCCGCCGTGCGACGGCTGTCCACCGCCAGCGGCCGCCGCACGCGGTTCCTGTCTGACCGCGACGCTTCGGCCCTCCAACGCGCCACGCGGCCCTCCAGTACGCCACCCGGTTCACGATTACTCGTCCTCACTCCGTCCGAATCGCGAACTCGTGCAGCACCGAGCCGTCGCGCTCCACGACTCGGCCGCTGACGCCCGCCGCCGCCGGCTCGATCTCGGTGTGCGCCGCCGGGTTCCCGCGCGGGTCCGCGTGACTCCCCGGGTTCAACAGCACCGGATCGCCCGCCCGCTCCACGCCCGGGACGTGCGAGTGCCCGAACGCCACCAGGTCGGCGTCGCGCTCCCGCCCGAGCATCGCCAGCCCCGTCTCCGAGTGCTCGTGGCCGTGCGCGAGCGCGACCCGAACCCCGGCGTACTCGAACTCGCGGACCGCCGGCAGCCGCTCCGTCACCGCCGCCTCGTCCACGTTCCCGTGTACTGCGCGCAACGTCTCGGCGGCGTCGTGGAACGCGTCCAGCGCACCCTCGGTGACGAAATCGCCCGCGTGCGCCACCACCTCCGCCTCGTCGACCGCCTCCGCCGCCCGACCCGCCAGACGCGTCCCGTCCCGGCTGTGCGTGTCGGAGAGTACCACCAGCATGCTCTGTCTACGTGCTCGTTCGCCCGTCTCGCGGATAAGGATTGAGTGGACGGTCGTGGAGGGGGTGGCGTCGTTCACCGGGGCTGTTGCGGTCTCACGGTCTACCGCGTTGGACCACCTGCCTACCGGGCTTGCGTCGCTCGGCTCGAACTTCCACGGGGTGGGATTGAAAGGGGCTGGCGTTCTGGAGGAGGCCGGGCGACGGTGAGCCGAGGGAACGAAGTGACCGAGGCGAACGACGGGAGAGCTTCGCTCTCCCGGAATAAGGACCACAGGGAGGGAGCGGAGCGACCGACTGAGGACCGCAGCGAGCCCCGCGACTCCAGAACGCCAGGGGCTTTCGAGAAGTAGTAGCTAGCGACTGCGTTTTCGAAAGCCCCTGGCGCGGACGACTCCCGGGACCCCACTGCGCTCCTCACTCAGTCGCTTCGCTCCTTCGTTGCGGTGCTTGTGGGGTCCGGGTTCGTCCTCCGCACCAGCCCCTTTCAGTCCACCCCGGGGGTCGGCAGCCAGGCGGCACGAAACGTAATCCGATGTAATTCTTCGTGGCTCTATGTAACCTACTGTGACTTACTGTAATAGAATGTAATCGAGCGGGCGCGGCGACAGTTCAGCCGGCAAGGACGAGATACACCAGCGCAGTCACCACGAAAGTCGAGACGGCGGAGTAGGCGTAGATGCGACGTGAACGCCGCCGATCCGCCTCCCGTGCGGCGTCGTCGGCGATCTCGTACTGCTCGTCTCCGTCGTCGCTCACGTCGTAGACGCCCCGTGTGGCGAACCCGACGCAGAAGCCGAGGCGGGCCTGGTAGACGCCGAGGAAGCCCGCGAACACGGGGAGTGCGACGGCGACCAGTGCCCACGAGGGGAGCGCGAGTGCTTCGACTGCTATGAGGGTCACAGCCGCCGCAACGAATCCGGCCGCACCGACCGCGTATCGCTTCCATCGCTCCGCGTCCCCGATGTTGCAGACGCCCGGCTGGTACTCCGGCATGCGCGTGCGTTGGACCCGACCCCCATCTACGTTGGGGGAACCGGCACGCTTCTGGACCGCCGCGCTTCACGAGCGACCGGAGGACCCCATGCCGTCGTCGAGCGCCCGGCGTGCACCGAGAAGGCGCTGGGGTCCGGTGACGACGCGGAGTGAGCCGCCGGGACCCCTGAACCGACAGGAGACTTATATGCGATGGCGATACAAGAGGCCCTACAGTGGCCACGACGGACGATTACCTGCGGTTCTTCCCGAAGCCCGCCCCCTACGACAACCAGCGGGAGGCGATGGACCGCGTCCACAACGCGCTCACGCGCGGGCAGGACGTGCTGTTCGAGGGTGCGTGCGGGACGGGGAAGACGCTCGCTGCGCTGGTGCCGGCGCTGCATCACGCCCGCGAGCACGACAAGACGGTCGTCATCACGACGAACGTCCACCAGCAGATGCGCCAGTTCGTGCGGGAGGCCCGCGAGATAACGCGCACGGAGCCGATCCGCGCCGTCGTGTTCAAGGGGAAGTCGTCGATGTGCCACATCGACGTGGGGTTCGAGGAGTGCCAGGCGCTCCGGGACAACACGTACGAGGTGGTGGACGCGGAGCGCGACAGGCGCGAACTCGAAGGCCGGCAGCAGGAGCTTCTGGAGCAGGCGCAGGATGGCGACGACGACGCCGCCGAGGCGCGGAGCGCGGTGATGGACGAACTCGACGCGGTGGAGGACACCGTCGAGGAGCGGAAGGAGCAGAACACCTGCGAGTACTACTACGAGAACCTCACCGGGGACACGGACGCGTTCTACCAGTGGCTGTTCGAGGACGTGCGGACGCCCGACGAGATATTCGCGCACGCCGGCGAGCAGGGCTTCTGCGGCTACGAACTCCTCAAGGACGGGATGGAGGGCGTGGACCTCGTGGTGTGCAACTACCACCACCTGCTCGACCCGACCATCCGCGAGCAGTTCTTCCGGTGGCTGGGCCGCGACCCCGAGGACGTGATCGCGGTGTTCGACGAGGCGCACAACGTCGAGGACGCGGCGCGCGACCACGCGACGCGGTGGGTGACGGAGAACACGCTCGACTCGGCGCTCGACGAACTCCAGGACAGCGACGACCCGCGCTCGGAGCACGCGTACAACGCGCTCGCGGCGTTCGAGCGCGCGCTCGTCGGCGTGTACGAGGAGCACCTCGACGACGAGTTCGGCGCGCGCGAGCGCGTCGGCGACGACTGGGAGGACGTGACGGTGGCGAACGACGACCGACGCGACGACCTCACCCTGGCCTTCCTCCGGGAGTACTCGGGCCGCGGGTTCCACCAGGACCTGGAGGACGCGCTCGAACTCGGCGCGGAGCTGGACGAGGAGTACGCGGAGGCGTACAAGCGCGGCGAGTCGTCGACGCGCCAGGAGTGCCAGACGCTCCAGGCGGCGCGGTTCGTGGAGACGTACCTATCGGAAGGCGACGCGTCCGGCCAGTACCCGGTCGTCGGCGTGCGCCGCGACGAGGGCACCGGCGACGTGTACGGCCGCGCCGAACTCTACACCTGCATCCCGGAGCGGGTGACGGCAGACCTGTTCGGCGACGTGTACGCGTCTGTGCTGATGAGCGCGACGCTCCGGCCGTTCGACGTGTTCACGGACGTGATCGGTCTCGACAACCCCGTCGAACTCGCGTTCGGCCTGGAGTTCCCCGAGGGGAACCGGCGGACGTTCGCGGTGGACGCGCCGCCGCTGTTCGCCAGCGAGCGCTCCGACCCCGAGGTCCAGGAGGTGGTCGGCGGCGCGCTCGCCGACGCCGTCGAGTTCACGGCGGGCAACGCGCTCTGCTTCTTCCCGAGCTACGCCGAGGCGGAGCGCTACCACGACCGGCTCGCCGCCGACGTGGCCGCGGACTGCTATCTCGACGAGCCGGGAGCGAGCGCGGAGGACCTCCGTCAGGAGTTCGTCGACTCCGGGAACGCCGCGCTGTTCACGTCGCTGTGGGGCACCCTCGCGGAGGGCGTGAGCTTCGACGGCGACGACGCGCGTACCGTCGTCGTGGTCGGCGTGCCGTACCCCCGGCTGGACGACCGCGCGAAGGCGGTGCAGGCCGCGTACGACGAGGCGTTCGGCGACCGCGGCCGCCGCGACGCCGGCTGGGAGTACGCTGTCGAGATCCCGACCATCCGGAAGACCCGGCAGGCGCTCGGCCGCGTCATCCGGTCGCCCGACGAGGTCGGCGTGCGCGTGCTGCTCGACCGGCGCTACACGCGGGCGGGCGCGGCCGACCTCGGGAAGTACGGCGTCCACGACTCGTTCCCGGCGGAGGAGCGCGACGAGTTGATCGACGTCGCCCCCGGGAAGCTCAAGTTCGCCATGCTCAACTTCTTCACCGACCACGACGCGTGGGACGGCGAGTCGCCGACGCCGTGACGTGCGCGCGGAGCCGGTAACCAACGTCGGCCGCACCTCCGTTCAAGCCCGACGTGTCGTGATTCGGAGCGGCGCGCTTATCGTCGTCTGTCGCTGACGGTACGCAAGATGACAGACGATTTCGAGGCGGCAGACGGCGACGCGGCATGCGGCCGCCCCGTGCGACGCGAGGTGGACTTCGAGGGAGCCAGCGACGGGTCCGTCGCGTCGACGGTGGTGTCGGCGGTCGCGGACGCCGCGGGCGTCGACTCGAACGAGGTCGAGGACTGCCTCTACGACGCGGTGGAGCCGGACGCGCTCGACGGCCTCCTCCGGCCGCGCGCCGACGGCACGCCTCGGTCGGGCGCGCGCGTGACGTTCCCGTTCCACGGCCATCACGTCACCGTGACGCCCGACGGCGTCACCGTCGAATCCGTACTCGACCGCGTGAAGCGCCGCGGCGGCAACCTCCTCGTCGTCGGCGACGTGCCGGACGCGGTCGTCGACGACGCGAGCGCGTTCCTGCTCGGCGACCCCGACGCCGGCCGTACGCCCGTGTTCGCGCTCCACGGCCGCGGTGCGTCCACCGCGCTCGACCGCGTCGCGGCCGCGGGCGGCGACGCCAGCCGCGCGGAGATCCTCGTCGACGGCTCCCCGACGCGGTCGGCGGCCGCGTGGTCGGCCGACGACGGCCCGACGTTCACGCCCGTGAGCGGCGGCGTCGGCGAATTCCGCGACGCCGCCATCGCCGCCGTCGACGACGCCGACCTGCGGGCCGACGGCCTCGACGCCGCGCAGCTCCGGTTCTGCCTCGACTCGCTCGCCCCCATCGCCGACGACCACGGACTCGACGCGCTCCGGCGGTTCGTCGCGCCGATCTGCGGCGCGGTCGCGGGCGTCGGCGGCATCGGCCACTACGTCCTCCCGGAGACGCGCGACGACGCCGCGGTCGCCGCCGTCGAGGACCTCTTCGACGTGGTGGTCGAACTCCGAGTCGACGTCGCCGGCACCGAGCAGCGGTGGCATCTCCGCGACGCCGTGTACACCACGCCGTGGTTCGCCGCGGAGTGATCCCCGTGTCCACCGGCCGCTCCGCGTTCGATTTCGACCGCGACGGGTCGCCCGACGAACTCGTCGCGCCGTCGGTCCGCGCAGCCGACGACGGGGCGGTCGTCGTCGACCCCATCGAGCGCCGACGGATGCCGCTCCGGACGCCCGCGCCCGTCGAACCGGTCCACGCCGACCCCGGGGCGTTCCCGGTGCCCGTCGACGCCGCCGCGTCGTTCGACGCGGCGTCCGTGACGCTGCCGTACGGCGTCCTCTCGTACGTCCGCGCGCCCGACGGCACCGCCCGCGGGCACGTCGAGGGGACCGGCTCCACAACGCTCCCCGCCGCCGGCCACCTGGTCGAACTCTCCGGCCCGGTGAAGGCGTACCTCCGCGTCGACGCGCCCGTCGAGGTCGAGGTCGCGCCCGACCGGACGACCGTCGCGTTCGGCGGCGAGACGGCGGTCGTCGTCGGCGTCCGGTCGTACCACTCGCGGCCCGCCGCGACCGTCGCCACGACCGCCGACCCGCGCGACGTGATGGCGGTGGTGTCGACGTTCGGTGCCGCGCTCAAGACCACGAGTCCGGAGCGGTCGTACCCGACGCTCCGCGGCCATCCGCCGCTCGTCGAACTCGGCGACGACCTCCGCGTGCCGGACGGCCTCGAACCGCCGGACACCGGCGTCACGGTCGAGATGCCGGACGACCTGCAGGCGGTCTGCGTCGCCGCACCGCTCGCGTACTACCTCGGCGCGGCCGTCGAGCCGGGCGACCCGCCCCGCGTCGTCGCCGACGGGTTCGAACACCGGTTCGAGAGCCCCGTCGAGATCGGCGTCGAGCGCACCCTCCAGCGGGCGTTCCTCCTCGACTGCGTCGCGCGCACCGAGGGCTGGTACCGGATGCCGCTCGTCGAGCGCGACGCCGTCGAACCCCACCTCGACCGCGACCTCGCCGACCTCTACGACGCGCCCGTCGCCGAGCGCCTGGACGCCGCGTTCGCGCTCCCGGCCGACGCGGTCGCGGACGCCGTCCCCGAGTGGCCGCTCGTCGCCGACGTCACCGACGACGCCGCGAACGTCGCCGCGCTCCCGCAGCTCGCCAACGAACTCGCCGTCGTGCGCGCCGCCTCCGACGCCGGCGCCCCCGACCCCGGGGCCCTCCCCGTCGACGTCGCCGGGTTCGTGCGCGCCGGCACCGGCGGCCACCTCCCGCGCCCCCGCGTCGACCCGCCGGCGGCGGACGCGCTCGCGCAGGTCCGGGTCGGCGACGGCACGCCGCTCGCCGGCGGGACGCTCCTCCCCGTCGCGCTCCGCAACCGCCTCGCGCGCGACCCGGACGACGGCGACCTCGCCGTCACCGTCGTCTGCAACGACGGCGACATGGCCGGCGAGTACGACGGCCGGCTCTACCGCGGCCGCGGCGACGTGCCACTCGACGTGACCGTCCACCGCGACTGCACCGTCGACGGCCTCCGCGCGACACTCGCCGACGACGCCTCCTTCCTCCACTACGTCGGCCACGTCGAGCCCGACGGTCTCGTCTGTGCGGACGGCACGCTCGACGCCGCGAGCCTCGACGCGGTCGGCGTCGAGACGTTCCTGCTCAACGGCTGCCGGTCGTACGCCCAGGGCGTCGCGCTCGTCGAAGCCGGGGCTATCGGCGGCATCGTCACCGTGAGCGACGTGGCGAACGACCACGCGACCGCGCTCGGGCGCACCGTCGCGCGCCTCCTCGACGCCGGCTTCTCGCTCCGCGCCGCGCTCTCCGTCGCCGACCGCGAGCGCGGCAGGTACGTCACCGTCGGCGACGCCGGCGTCGCCGTCACGCAGTCCGACGGCGGCCTCCCGAACGTCCTACGCGTCGACGTCGGCGACGACGCCGCCCGCGTCGCGTTCCGCACGCACCCGACGACCACCTTCCGCGCGGGGTCGCTGTTCCGGCCGTACGCCGACGGCGTCGACGCCGGCACGCTCGTCGGGAGCACGAGCGCCGAGGCGACGCTCTCGCCCGACGCGCTCCGCGAACTCCTCGCCATGGAGGAACTCCCCGTGATACTCGACGGCGACCTCACGTGGTCGTCCGCGGTGGACGTGGACGCGTTCTACGGCCCGGGGTAGGCTCCGCTCGCGCCCGAGGTCCCGTAGAGCGTCAGATCGACGGCCGCGGCGCACGCGACGAACGCGTAGCTGACGAGGCGGGGGTGCCGGTCGAGCAGGTCGTGGAGTCGGCGGAGTCGGCTTCGAACCATCGCCGGAGGGAGTCGCCGCACGGGCTTGTAGCTGTCGGGCGTTCCTGTCGGCCACGGCGGACCATCAGTTCCGATGGCGGTGGCGCGTGGGTCGCCCGCTTCGGCGGGCGACCGCGCGCGGGGCGAGCCGCGAAGCGAGCGGAGCAGCGCGGAGTGAGCGAGCGGCGAGTCGGCTGGGGAGGCGCGTGGCTGCGGCCTATCGGGTTGCGAGCAGCAGCTACCCCGTTCCCGTCGAACACCTTCGGTCCCGTAGCGCTACCGTCGGATCCGTAGCGCCGGGCGACGAGGGAGCTACTCACTCACGCCGGCAGCGACGCGGTGCCCACCTGCTCGCGGCGGCGGGCGTCGTAGAACGCGAGTTCGGTGACGGTCCACGTCACCGGCTCGACCTCGCGGTCGCGGAGGCGGGCGACGGTCGCGGGGTCGCCGCCGCGGCCGAGCGTGACGTGCGGGACGTAGTCGTCGCCCTCGACGCCGGGCGCGGGGTCGAACTCGGCCGCGAGCCGGCGGTGGAGGTCGACGAGCCCGGGGCTCTCGACGGCGAGGTAGACGACCGGGCCGACGCCGGCCGTGGGGTCGTCGAACGTCTCGACGCCGGTGACGCGCGCCTCGAACGCGGGTGCGCCGCGGAGGACGCGGCGGGCGCGCTTCTCGACCGCGGGATAGCCCTCGCCGCCGGGGTCGCCGAGGCGCTTGGCGACGAGCGTGTGACGCTCGCGCACCGAGTCGAGCGCGTGGAGGTCGCCGTGGAGGTCGGCGGCGACGCGCTCGACCGCCGGCGGCACCGGCACGTTCACGCTGTACACGCTCTACGGTCGGCGCTTCGGGGGTTTGAGCGTGGCGGTCCG
>CAZYYH010000047.1:0-2588 GCA_964651725.1 uncultured Halobacteriales archaeon
GAACTCGGCGTGAACGTCGGCGACGAGGTGCGCGTCGAGCGCGCGGGCGACGTGATCCCTTACGTCCCCGAGGTCGTCGAGAAGCGCAGCGAGGGCTACTACCGGCTCCCCGACACCTGCCCGGTCTGCGGCAGCGACGCCGAGCGCGACGGCCCCATCCTCTACTGCACCGGCGGGCTGGCGTGCGAGGCGCAGCTCCGCCGGTCGCTGGAGTACTACGCGAGCGACGACGGTCTCGACGTGGAGGGCCTGGGCGAGGAGGTCGCGGACCGCCTCGTGGACGAGGGACTCGTCGAGACGCTCCCCGACCTCTACGATCTGGCGGAGGCCGACCTCGCCGATCTGGAGGGATGGGGGACGCGCAGCGCGTCGAAGCTCGTCGCGGAGATCGACGCGACCAGGGAGCCGCCGCTCGCCGATTTCGTCTCCGCGCTCGGCATCCACTCCGTCGGCCCCGAGATAGCGCGAAACCTCGCCCGCGAGTTCGGGTCGTTCGACGCCATCCGGACGGCCACGCGCGAGGAGCTACAGGCCGTCGAGGGCGTCGGCCCGACGGTCGCGGACAACGTCCGCGAGTTCTTCGAGAACCCGCGAAACGACGCGGTGCTCGACGACCTGCTGGCGCGCGTGACGCCGCAAGTGGTCGAGCGGGAGGACGGCGGCGACGAACTCGACGGGCTGACGTTCGTGTTCACCGGCTCGGTCGAGGGCTGGACCCGCGGCGACCTCCAGAACCTCGTGGAGCGCCACGGCGGCAGCGCGACCTCGGCGGTGTCCGGCAACACCGACTTCCTCGTCGTCGGCGAGAACGCGGGGCAGTCGAAGCGCGACGACGCCGCCGCGAACGACGTGCCCGTGATCGAACCCGACGAGTTCTTCGAGATGCTGGAGGGGCGCGGCGTCGAGGCGGCGGAATGATCGGCGTCCACGCGAGCGCCCAGGTCGAACCCGACCGCCGGGCAGAGGCGCTCGAACTGGTCGAGCGCCTCGTCGAGCAGTACGAGGACGAGACTGCGTTCGAGGCGCACCTGGAGTCGGAGCAGTACCGGGCGTTCGTGGCGGAGCTACCGGACCTGCTCGCCGAGCGTCCCGAGACGGTTCGCTTCGACGTGGAGAACGTGACACGGCTCGAACCCTGACTCCGGTGGCTGTCGGAACGCGACGCTTTTCACGCCGATCGTGGAACACGTTCCACATGAACGTCCGCCACCTCCGCGACACCGACGACGCCCAGGCCGTCCTGCGCGTGAACCGCGCAGCGTGGCGGGCGGCGTACGGCGACTTCCTGCCCGCGAGCGTCCTCGACGAGCGCGCGGGCGAGCCGACCGACGACGAGGTCGACGCGTACTTCGACCGGGTGCGGGACGACCGCGACCGGTTCCCCGTCGCGGAGCGCGAGAGCAAGGTGGTCGGCTACGCCTACGTCCGGTGGGAGGACACGAAGGCGTTCGTCGGCCCCGACGAGGCCGGCCTGAAGGAGATCTACGTCCACCCCGACCACTGGGGCGACGGCGTCGGCAGCCGGCTGCTGGAGCGCGCCGTCGAACTCGTGCCGGAGAACGCGACGGCGCTCAAACTGGAGGCGTTCGCGGAGAACGCGGTCGGCGCACGCTTCTACGAGGCTCGCGGCTTCGAGCGCGTCGAGTCGCGCGACGTGGAGATCGCGGGCGAGTCCCACGAGAGCACCATCTGGGCGCGGGAGCTGTAGCCGGGGCATCTGCTGTGCCGCGGGCCACGCCGCCGAGCCGTCACCGCCGCCGCACCGCCAGCGCGGCGGCGGCGAACAGCCCGAGCAGCGGCACGGCGTTCCCGGCGTCGGCCGGGAGCGACGGCGGCGGGCCAGTCGCGCCCACTCCGAACGACGCACCGGCACCGAGGGAGCCGGTCTGCTCCGTCCAGTCGAACTCCTCGCCGACGGCGACCGCGTCCGACCGCTCACACGTCTCCGCGTCGAGGTCGAAGTTCGGGTTGCGGTAGTCCGCGTCACCGCGCACGCCCCGCACCCCGACGACCGCCGGGCCATCGGGTTCGATCGCGAAGCGGTACGCCTGCAGCCCACGGTCGCGGACTTCGAGCAGCCCGGTCACGTCCTCGCCGTCGGCCGGCGTGACGTTCGCCGTGACGAGGTCGCCGTCGTCGGCGAGCACCAGCTGCCACTCGGTGGCCGTCCCGTTCGAGAGGACGACGACCGCCGAGCAGCCATCGAACGTCGGCGGCGGGACCTCGGGCTGCGGCGCGGCGGCCGGCCGGCACGTCACCACGACCGGCTCCGCGTCGCCGATCTGCCGGGCGTCCTCGTCCGCCCCGGAGAGCGTCCGGACCTCGTACCGGCCGTTGCCCAGGCCCTCGAACGTCGTGGTCTCGCCGGACGCGACGGTCATCCGGTTCTCGTACTGTCGCGGTCCGGTGACCTCGACCTGCACGGCCGCGTCGTTCGGATTCGTCACGACGAGCCGGCCGCCGTCCGGCGTGCAGACGAGCTGGACGGCCACCGGGTCGAGTTCCGGCAGTGGCGTGGTGGTCGGCGTCGTCGTGGTGGTAGTTGGCGTCGTCGTTGTCGTCGTGGTCGGGGTCGTAGTTGTCGTGGT
>CAZYYH010000047.1:2688-11224 GCA_964651725.1 uncultured Halobacteriales archaeon
TGGTGGTGGTCGTCGTCGGCGTCGGGCAGGCCTCGACGGGGACGGTCGCCTCCGTCGTTCCGTTGACCGTCGCCTCGCCCGGCCCGTCGACGCTCGCGCGGAGCGCGTACTCGCCGCCCGCCAGCCCGGTGAGCGTCACCGTCTCGCCGGGTTCCAGCGTCGTCTCGTTCTCGTAGCCGTCCGGCCCGGCGACCTCGACGAGGACCGTCCGGTCGCTCGGGTTCTCCAGCGCCAGCTCGCCGCACGCGGGCGACGACGCGGCCACGTCCACCGGCTCCGGCGCGGTCGTCGTGGTGGTGGTCCTCGTCGTGGTGGTAGTGGTGGTCGTCGTCGTTGTCGGAGTCGTCGTTGTCGGAGTCGTCGTTGTCGGCGTTGTTGTCGTGGTTGGCGTCGTCGTGGTAGTCGTCGTCGGCGTGGTCGTAGTAGTGGTAGTCGTGGTGGTTGGCGTCGGGGTAGTAGTCGGCGTCGTCGTCGTGGTCGGCTCGGGGCAGTCGACAGTGACGGTCTCCCGGGCGATCCGGTAGGCGTTCCCGTCGATGGCCGACAGTGTCGTCACCGTGTACTCGCCGTCGGCGAGTCCGGAGAGCGTCACCAGCCCGCCGGGCGGCACCGTCTGGCGGCGCTCGAAGCCGTCCGGTCCGGCGACGGCCACCTCGACCGGCTCCTCGTTCGGGTTCTCGACGGCGAGCGCGCCGCCCGAGTCGTCACACGCCCTGTCGACGACCGCCGCGGGTTCGGTCGGGCAGTCGAACCGGACCGTCCGGTCGCTCCCGACCTGCCGGGCGTCGTCGCCGAACGTCCGGACCCGGTACTCGCCGTCCGAGAGACCGGTCAGCGTCGCGGTCTCCCCGGCGTCGACGGTGACGCGGCGCTCGAAGCCGCCCGGTCCCGTGACGGCCACCTCGACCGGGCGGTCGTTCGGGTTGCGCACGACGAGGGTGCCGCCGTCGGGCGTGCACTCCGTCCGGGCGATCTCGGCAGGCTCCGGCGGCACCTCGCAGTCGATCGTCACCGAGGCGTCGCCTACCGGGGCATCGACCCGCCCGGCGGTCGTCGCCGCCCGCACCCGGTAGTCGCCGTCGGACAGGCCGGTGAGCTGCACGGCGTCGCCAGCGTCGATCCTCACCGTCTCCTCGAAGCCGTCCGGGCCGGTCACGGTCGCCCGAACCGGCTCCGCGTTGGGGTTCCGGAGCGTGAGCGTTCCCTCCCCGTCCTGGCACGCGCGCTCCACCTGGACGGCGTCGAGGTCGCAGTCGATGGCGACCGCGCCGTCGATGACCGAGACCTCGCGCTCGGGGTCGTCGAGCGGCCGGGCGGAGAGGTCGTAGTCGCTGTCGGCGAGGTCGGTGAGCCGGACGGCGTCGCCCGCGCCGACCACCACGGTCTTGCCGAAGCCGTCGGCGCGGACCACGTCCACCTGGACCGGCTCGTCGTTGGGGTTCCGCAGGGTGAGCGCGCCGTCGCCGCCCCGGCATGCGGTCGAGACGGCGACCGGTTCGAGTTCGCAGTCCACGACGACCGTGGACGTTTCCACGCCGACGACGCGGCCGGCGGCGTCGACCACGGCCGCGTCGACCCGGTACTCGCCGTCCGGGAGGCCGTCGAGCCGCGCGGTCTCTCCGGCGTCGAGCACGACCGACTCCTCGAAGCCGTCCGGCCCGGTGACGGTCACCTCGACCGGGCGGTCGTTCGGATTGCCGAGCGTGAGCGCGCCGTCACCCGCTTCGCACGCCCGACTCACACCCACGTCGCCGAGCCGGCAGTCGATCTCGACGGACGGGTCGGTGACGCCGACCTGCTCCGCGGGGTCGGTCGTCGTGGTCGCCTCGACGCCGTACTCGCCGTCGCCGAGCCCGGTCAGCGTGCGCGACTCCCCGGCCGCCAGCGCGACGGTTCGCTCGAAGCCGTCGGGGCCGGTGACGACCACCTCCACCCGCACGTCGTTCGGGTTCGCCAGCCGGAGCGCGCCCTCACCGTCCTGGCACTCCCTTGTGACCTCGACGTCCTGGAACGCACACTCCACGTCGACCGTGGTCTCGGCGAGCGGCGCGTCCACCACCACGTCGCCCGCGGTCCGGGCTGCCAGCTGGTACTCGCCGTCCGGGAGGTCCGCGAGTCGGACCGAGCCGCCCGCCTCGACGGTGACGTTCCGCTGGAACCCGCCCGGCCCGGTGACGGTCACCTCGACCGGCACCTCGTTCGGGTTGTCGAGTTCGAGCACCCCGCCGGCGTCCCCGCACGCCGTCGAGACGCCGAGCGCCTGGAGCTGGCGCTCCAGCACGCACTCCGCCGCGTCGGGGTTCCGCACCGTCGCCCACTGGCCCTTCGACCACACCGTCACCGACTCGATGACCTTGCCCTCGTGCTCGCCGGTCCCCCGGAACGTCCGCTTCCCGTCGAAGTCGCCCTTGAACAGCTGGTGGCTGCCGTCCGCGAACGTGACGTAGACCGGACTGTAGCGGTCCGTCCGCACCGTGACCTCGGTGCAGTCGAAGGACACCGACGGCGCGAACTTCGGCGGCTGCTCGCCGACCGGGCAGTCGCCCGCGAGAACGTAGGCGGCACCCGCGTCGGTGACCGTGCCGTTCGTGTCGTTCCGCGGCGCACCCACCACCACGTCGCTGTTTCCGTCGCCCGTCACGTCGCCGACGCCCGCGAGCGCGCGGCCGGCCTCGTCGCCGGGGCCGACGCCGGAGAAGCGCGCCTCCGCCTCGCTCAGGTTCCGGACGGCGTGATCGATCCGGCCGCCGGCCACCAGGTACGCCGCGCCGGCGTCGGGCGCGGCGCTGTCGTTGCCGGGCGCGCCGACGAGCACGTCGGCGTACCGGTCGCAGGTGACGTCGCCGCTACCGGCGTCCGCGACGGCGGTGCCCGCGCGGTCGCCCGACGCCTCGCCGAAGTACGTGAGGTTCGCGTCGGAGAGCGACAGCGTGCCCGACCGCGACTCGTTGCCGTAGACGACGTACGCGACGCCGGCCGAGGTGCCCGCGGTGTCGTTGAACGGCGCGCCGACGGCCACGTCGCTCACGTTGTCGTCGTTCACGTCGCCCGCGTGCGTGACCGCCCACCCGGCGCGGTCGCGCGCCGCGACGCCCGCGAGCGTCACCCGGGCGTCCGCGAGCGAGACGGTCGCG
The DNA here is from genome assembly GCA_964651725.1 of uncultured Halobacteriales archaeon. Lineage (GTDB taxonomy): Archaea > Halobacteriota > Halobacteria > Halobacteriales > Halobacteriaceae > CAZYYH01. The sequence continues at coordinate 5,823 of CAZYYH010000047.1, forward strand.
GGGCGGGCGTCGGGCGGCGGCGTCTCGCCGACGACGTAGGCGGCCCCGGCGTCCGGCGCGGTGCTGTCGTTGTCGCGCGCGCCGACGACCAGGTCGCGGCGGCCGTCGCCCGTGAAGTCGCCGGCGGCGTCGAGCGAGTAGCCGGCGAGGTCGCCCTCGGCCACACCCTCGTACGTCACCGGCGCGTCCGCGAGCGACTCCATCGGAAGGCTCTCGTTCGTGACGAGGTAGGCCGCGCCCGCGTCGGCTCCCGATGAGTCGTTGCGCGGCGCGCCGATCAGCGTCTCGTTCCCGGCGTCGCCCGTGACGTTACCGACGCCGGCGACCGCGAAGCCGGCGAGGTCACCCGAACCGGTCCCGAACAGCGTGTAGTTGGCTACGGTCAGGTCGTGCGTGCCCGAGCGCGTCTCGTTCCCGTAGAGCACGTAGACTGCGCCCGCACTCGACCCGGCGGTGTCGTTGAGCGGCGCGCCCGCGACCACGTCGGCGAGCGAGTCGTTATCCACGTCGGTAACGGCGACCGAGTAGCCCGCCCAGTCGCCGGCGGTGACGCCGTGTAGCGTGAGGTTGGCCTCGTCGGCGGACGCGTTGGCGGCGTCCACTGGCCCGTAGAACACGTAGACCGCGCCCGAGTTGTTGCGGTCCGGCGCGTCCGCGAGCGGCGCGCCGACGACGAGGTCGGTGACGCCGTCCCCGTTCACGTCGCCCGACGCGAGGGCGCTCCCGAACGTGTCGTTGGCGGCCGCGCCGCGGAGCGTCGCGTTGGCCGCGGCGAGCGACCGGTTTCCGAGGAGCGCGTCGGCACCGACCTGCCGGCGCGCGTCGGTCGTGGCTTCCACTCGATTCTCCGGGGGCGTCGGCGGTGGGTCGCCGTCCGCGGGCGTGGCGTTCGCGGACGCCGGGTCCTCGGCGTTCGACGGCCCGGCACTCGCGGCGTCGGCCGGGGCCGAATTCGACTGGCCGCCGGCACCGCTGCTCGCCGATGCCTCCTCGACGCCGGGCGACGACGGCGACAGGGTGGCGACGCCGGTCAGCGCGGCGACGGTGCCCGTGACGAGGAGGAGGACGACGGCCGCGACCGCCCATCGCGTTGCCCATCCACGTGCCGCATCCGCTTCCGACCGGGGAACGGACATAGCCCAAGCACGGCAGCCACCGACTTTGTTAAGCGATGGCAATCCGCAGGGACGGGGAGTTCATCCGACACAACGCCGGCTTACCTGGCAGAGGGCGTCGACATGGGGTCGGACGTAGAACTCGGTCGGGAGTTCCGGGCCGGGCGTCGGCCCGGAACGTCGGCGGTCGCGCGAAACCCGCCGGTCGCGTGCGGGAGAAGAACGGGGCGCGGTCGAACCGGAAACGCGGCGAGAAAGCCCGGCTTAGAGGTCCTTGCGCTCGAACGCGAGGTAGCCGAGGGCGACGGGCACGACGATCCAGAGCGCGAGGACGGCGAAGCCGACCTCGCTCTGGAGATAGGCGGGAGCGTTCTGGGCGGCGGCTCCTCCCTGCTGGGCGGCTTGCTGAGCGGTCCCCTGGGCGGTCTGGTCGCCGCCGAGCACGGTCTGGGCCGCCATGCGGTAGGCTTCGTTGGGACTGAACTGCCGGATGAACTGCGACCACTCCGGCGCGGCGCGGAACGGCGGCATCGGGTAGAACCCGTCGACGAGCCACACGAGCAGGTTGTTGGCCGTCCCCCACAGCGCCCCGAAGAACAGGAACGTCCCGAACGCGCCGATGGCGGCGAGGGTGGTGGAGCCGGTGGCGGTCGACCACGCGATGGCGATGGCGACGTACGCGGCGGCGTACAGCAGCGTGACCGCGAGGAAGGAGAGGTACGCGCCGACGTCGAACGACCCGAGGAGCGCGACGACCACGACGCCGCCGACTGCGAACCCGACGACGGTGGCGGTGAACACGACGCCCCACCGCCCGACGAGTTTTCCGACGACGACGTCGGCCCGGGAGTGCGGGAGCGACAGCAGGAGCTTGATGGTGCCGGAGTCGAGTTCGCCGACGATGGACTTGTAGCCGACGGTGACCGCGATGAGCGGGACGAAGAACGTCACGCCCCCGAGCATCGCCAGCAGGAGGACGCCGGTGGAAGCGTCCGCGGGCACGCTGAACACCTGGATGAGCGCGTACGCGATCCCGGCGACGAGCAGGACGTACAGCACCGACAGCACCCACAGCACCTTCGAGCGCACGGCGTCCTGGAAGTCCTTCCGCGCGACGGCGACCCAGCTCATGCGTCTCCCTCCGTGTAGGCGGCGAAGAGGTCCTCCAGCGACGCTTCCTGCGTCGAGAAGTCCTGGACGCTGACGCCCTCGTCCTCCAGCGCGCCGAGGACGGCGGTCTTGGAGCCGTCGGAGACGGCGACCGTGAGTGCACTGCCGTCCGCAGAGACGGACGCGACGCCGTCGACGACACGCACGGCGTCGAGCGCGTCGTCGGTGACGCCGCCGGTCTCGATGCGGAGCGTGGCTTCGGCGTCGGTGGCGTCGCGGAGCCCCTCGATGCTGTCCTCGGCGACGAGGTGGCCGTCGCGGAGGATGCCGACGCGGTCACAGACCGCTTCGACCTGCCCGAGGACGTGACTGGAGAAGAACACGGTCGCGCCGCGGTCGCGCTCCTCGCGGACGACGTCGCGCATCTCCCTGGCTCCGTTCGGGTCGAGACCGGTGGAGGGCTCGTCGAGCACGAGGAGGTCGGGCTCGCCGACGAGCGCCATGCCGAGCGCCAGCCGCTGGCGCATCCCCTTCGAGTAGCCGCCGGCCTTGCGGTCGGCGGCGTCCGGGATGCCGACGCGGTCGAGGATGGCGTCGGGGTCGTCGTTCGCGTCCTTGGACTCGGCGGCGAACTCGACGTGCTGGCGGCCGGTCAGCCGGTCGTACACGGAAAAGCCCTCGGGGAGCACGCCGACGCGGCTCCGGACGGTCCGGCTCTCCGCCTGGGCGTCCATGCCGAGCACCGTCGCGGTGCCCGCGGTCGGGCGCACGAAGTCGAGGAGGACGTTGATGGTGGTGGACTTCCCCGCGCCGTTCGGCCCGAGGAAGCCGTAGATCTCGCCGTCCTCGACCGTGAGGGCGAGGTCGCGGAGGGCCTCCACGTCGCCGAAGCGCTTGGTCAGCCCGTCTATCTCGATGGCGGCCATGGCCGGCGGTTGACACGGTTCGCGTAAAGGTCTTGCCGAACGGCACGGAGCGCCGGCCGCCGCCATTCGCGCTCACGGCGGCGGCCACGCGGCGCGCTACACCTCCTCGTCGCCGTGGGCTTCGGCGACGCGCTCGGCCTCCACCTGGTAGCGCTCGCGCGTCTCGGCGTCCGCGACCTCGACGAGCTTCGAGCCCTCGACCTCGCGGCCGTAGTCGGGGTCGTCGGGCGCGTGCGCGGCGGCGAGTTCGCGCTGGACGTACTGTTCGCCGTCGATGGTCGCGTAGGTCAGCCGGACGAGGTCGCGGTCGGCGGCGTACTCGCGCTCGACCAGCCACACCTGGACGCCGTCGCTCATACCGGAGATTCGGCGGTCGCGGGCTTGTATCTGGCGGGCTGCTCGCAGGTCGCCTTCGGAACCGGGGCGTGCTACCCGCCCTCATAAGTGTAATAAGTTGTAGTTATTTGTAACTAATTGTAGTCTTAAAGTTGTTTATAGGTGCCGGCGTCCGGAAGCGCGGTAGACGCGGTCGGCCGAACGCTTCAAGCCCCCGGCGCGACACGCTCCGCCGATGGACGCCGACTGGCGCGACCACCCCGAGGACCTGTGCTACGACGGCGAGTCGGTCGAGGCGGCCGTCGACGCGGACGCCGGCCGGAGCCGTGTCGTCGTCACCACCCACCGCGTGCTGGCGTTCGCGCCCGACCACGACCCCCGGTTCCGCGAGGTCGCGCGCCCCAACGTGACCGGCGTGGCCGTCGAGGCCGTCGGCGCGACCGGCCCGCTCCATCGCGCCGCCCGGTTCGGGGCGTGGGGCGTCGGCCTCCTCGCCGCCGGCCTCCTCGTACCCCTCGACGCGGCACTCGCCGGAACGGGCGACCTCGGGGGCGCGAATGCGGGCGGCGCGCTGTCGTTCCTCGGGACGCTGCTCGCGGCGCTCGCGCTCCTCGACGACCCCCTTCGCGTCGTCGGCGCGGTGCTCCTCCTGGTCGCCGCCGCGCTCGCCGCGCTCCACGTCTGGAGCCGTCAGCAAACGGCCGTCGTCCAGGTGTCCGGCCACGACGACGTGGAGGTGTTCGGCGGCGAGACCACCGCCGCCGCCCTCCGCGACGCGCTCGAATCGGAATGACACGCGGTCGTTGCTGGCCGACCGGCCGCCGTGGAACAATCGAGCGGCCGAGTTGCTTCGTGCTACTCGACTCACCGAAGGGCGGGAATGAAAGGGGCTGGCTGCTCCGGGAAGCACGGCGAAGTAAGCACTGCAGGGAGTGAGCGACCGAAGCGCGCAGCGAGCCGCGCGACCGGAGCAGCCAGGGGCTTTCGAGCGGTCGTCGCCGGGTGCGGCAGAGCCACCTAAGCCACCTGAACCAACACAACCGTCCACGCCACCAAACCATCCTCACACTCGGCTCGTCGCGTCAACTTCAAACCCGCTCGCCCGCTACCACACTCCCGATGGACGCGAGTGCGGTCCGCGACGCCGCCGCCGACCTCCCGCGTGACCCCGGCGTCTACCAGTTCGAGCGGGCGGACGGCGCGGTGCTCTACGTCGGGAAGGCGGTGGACATCCGGAGCAGGGTGCGGTCGTACGCCGACCCGCGGAGCAACCGCATCCGACGGATGGTGGGACGCGCCGACCGGCTCGACTTCGCGGTGACGGACACGGAGACGCAGGCGCTGCTGCTCGAAGCCAACCTCGTCAAGCGCCACCAGCCGCGGTACAACGTCCGGCTGAAGGACGACAAGTCCTACCCGCTGGTCCAGTTGACGGACCACGAGTTCCCGCGCATCGAGGTGACCCGTGACCCGAACGAGGGGGGCGAGGCGCGGAGCGGCTCGGAAACGGCGAGCGGTGGAACCGCGAGCCACGCGACCGTCTACGGCCCGTTCACGGACAAGGGCCGCGTGGAGACGGTCGTGAAGGCGCTCCGCGAGACGTACGGCGTGCGGGGCTGCTCGGACCACAAGTACGCGAACCGCGACCGGCCGTGCCTGGACTACGACCTCGGGCTCTGCACCGCGCCCTGCACGGACGAGATCGACTCCGAGAGCTACGTCGCGGACGTGGAGAGCGTGAAGCGGTTCTTCGAGGGCGAGACCGGGATCCTCGCCGACCCGCTCCGGATGGCGATGGACGAGGCGGCGCAGGCGGAGAGCTTCGAGCGCGCCGCCAACCTCCGCGACCGGCTGGAGGCCGTCGAGGCGTTCCACGGCGGCGGCGGGGAGGCGGTCGCGGCGGACGCCGGCGAGC
>CAZYYH010000048.1:0-11083 GCA_964651725.1 uncultured Halobacteriales archaeon
GCGACCGGTACGACCTCGTCGGCGCGAACACCACCGGCCTCTGCGAGTACAAGGCGAAGTTCAACCCGTCGCTAGTCACCTACTACAGCATCGAGCGCTCCACCTGCGGCATGGGCATCGTCGCCGACCTCTACCAGCGCCTTCGCAAGCTGAACCTCAACCCGAAGGGAGTCGGCGGTCGGAACACCCGCACGAACTGAGCGTTCGTCTCCGGTCGCGCCCGGTCCGCGGCGTCACCGGGTTTTCCGCGACCCGGCGCACGCTTCCGGAAGCGTTAAACGTCAGCCTCGCCCATCTCATAGGTGCGGGCCGGTGGGGTAGCTTGGTATCCTTCGGCCTTCGGGTGGCCGTAACCGCGATTCAAATTCGCGCCGGCCCATTCTCCCACCGTTCGTTTCCGACGAGCGATGCGAGGCGCTCCCTGCGGTCGCGCCTCGGTTGTGCGAGCGGCGAGTGGAACGAGCCGCGAGCCGAGCGACCGGCGACCGAACGGAGCCGCGAGCGACCGCGGGGAGTCGCGGGTACGCGTGAGTCGTGCGCCGAGCGAATTCGGGTGCGCGAGTCACGGCCCGTACGGTCGAGCGGCCGCCGTCAACCTCAGTTCCAGCATCCCGACCGAACTGGTCGAGTGGAATCCCGACCGAATCAGTCAGGTAGAAGTGGCCCGCCGGTCAAGGTTCACGTATGCCACCGGAGCGGCGTCGAACGCGGACGGGGGACGCCCGCGAGCGTTCGCGGCGGCTCGGCCCCGTCCGTCCGCTGTCCGCGGTCGTCCTCCTCTCGTTCGTACTCGCGCGGATGCCCGTCGCCTCCGCACACGGCGGGACTGCGACCGGTGGGCTCTCCCAGTGGCACGGAATCCTCCTCGCTCTCGTCGGAACCGCGCTCCTCGGCGGAGCCGTCTTCTGCAAGCGAACCGACCGCGTCTCGCCGACGACCGCACTCTACGGGGTTTTCCTCGGGATCGCTCTGACCGCGGCCGGAGCCATCCTCTTCGAGGGGCTTTCGCCGGACCCCACCTACGCGGCGAGTTCCATGCCCTTCCCGCGCTCGTGGTACCAGCCGCTGTCCCTGGCGGTCGGTCTCCTGATCACGGTGCTGAGCTTCGTCGTCGGGTGGCTTCGATGGCCGTCGCGGCCTCGCTACACGTTCCTGGGGATGCTGGCCGGGTTGTGGATCGCGTACCCCAATCTGATCCCGGGCCCGGAGAACGCTTACCACCCGCTCGGCTACGTTATCGTCGTCGGCACCCCGGTCCTCGTCGGATACGTCGTCTGGAAGGACGCGGGAGGCGTGCTTCGTGCGGTCCTGCGCGATCCGGTTGCTCGCCGATTCGGGATCGGCGTCGGGGTCGTCGTGGCCCTGTTCTTCGTCTCCATAACGGGGTATCTCTCGTTCTTCCCGGAGGACGGACTCCCGCACGAGCGGGTGTTCGTCGTCCTCTCCGCGATTTACCAGCTCGTGGCGTGGCCCGTCCTCGAAGTGTACCTTCCCCACGTCCCCATGTTCGTCGCGATCTCGCCCGGACAGCTCATCGTGGTCGGACTGTTGAGCACCCTCATCGGGTTGAACGCCGCCCTCGTCGCCCGCCACTGGCGCGTTTCGGAACGGGCCGGGATGACGGAGGGGACCGCCGGCACTGCCGCAGTCGTCGGCTCCTGTACCTGTGGCTGCTGTGGACCGCTCGTCGCCAAAGTCGCGGTTCTGGCGGCCGGCCCCTCCGTCGCGGCACCGCTGTACTGGGTGTTCGTCGACTCCGCCTCCCCGCTCAGCGTGCTGTTCATCGTCGGAAGCATCGTCCTGTTCACCGGGAGTCTCGTGTACTCGGTGGAAGCGGCACGCCGCCCCGACCGTTCGTCGTCCCTCGTTCCCGCCGATTGACTCGTGGGCGACGCCGCCGTCACCTCTATAAACGTCCTTCTCAAGGTGAAACGCCGGTTTGATAAACAGTTATCTCGCCGTCACGTGTTCGAGTGTTCGATGACTCGAAGACGAACCGTCGCGGTGTTGCTCGCCGGACTCGTGCTCGCGTCCGGCTGTCTCGGTGCGGCCAGCCTCGGGACGGCTCCGGAGACGAGTCCGGAGCCCGACGTCGACTCGGGGAACGCGACCCAGTTCACGCGGCCGAACGCAAGCGACCCGATTCCGCTCCCGTTCCCCGAAACGCCCGAGAACCCGTCGGCGGAGACCGTGGGTGCGTACGTCGCGGCCCACGAGGAGGTGCGGAAGCACGACGAACTGCTCGCCGGGGTCGAAGCGACCGTCACGCAACTCGGAACCAGTTGCGAGGCGGTCTCGGTCGAGACCGAGGGCGACGCCTACCGGGTGACGGTCGAGTGCGGCCACTGGTACGAGTTCGAATCGGGCACGTCGATCGGTATCGCGGACGGCGCGCCGTACCGGACGACGTACCTGGTCGGGCCGGACTCCGTCGAGTGGACGGGGACGGTCGAGCACGTGTTCTAAGTTCGAATCGACGCGGCCACGGAATCGGGTCGGTCCCCGGTGTAGTACCCGGTTCACTCGCATTCCCGCATCTCGTCGATCTCGCCGGCTCCGAGGTTGATGGCTTCCCGGTGGATCTCCGCGCCGGATCGGTGTCCCGCGCGGTCCGACGCGTGCACGATGCGAATCTGCCGCACGAATCTCCACTCATAAATCACTTGAAGATTACAAAGAATTACAAAATATTACAATTTATTACATTTATAAAGGTGGCGTCGTACTGGCGTCGTACTGGGGTCGCGGCTCCGCTTCCGCCACCCGCCCGCCCTCCCGCAGAGCCACACCGTTATCCCCACTCGGCCCCTCCCTCCGACCGGATGAACGAGCCGACGGACGCGGACGTAGCGGCGACGGCCGAGACGGCGGAACGCCGGAACGAAGTAGTCGCCCGGGTCCGCGAGCACGCCGGCCGGATCGCGCGACAGCTCGCCCTCCTCGACGGCGGCGACTACGGCGCGCACTCCTTCACGACCGACGGCGGGGAGTGGACGCTGAAGTACGAGGCGGGCGACATCGAGTACCTGCGCTTCGACCCGACGTCGGGCGCGGAAACCTACGTCGTCTCCACGAAGCAGCCGCCGGAGCCGGACGCGCTGGCGGCCGCGATGGACGACTACCCGGCGTTCGTCGAAGCGTACGACGAGTACGTCGCGTCGCTCGACGGCGTGCTCGACGACGTGCCCACCGAGTTCCCGCCGGTCGCGTCCACCGCCGACGTGGTCGCGGAGCGCGACCGCATCGTCGCCCGCGTCCGCGACGGCGCGAACGCGATGGCCGGCGAACTCCACCGGTACGACGGCTCGGACTACGGCACGTTCGCCGCGCGCGTGAACGGCACGCGCTGGGAACTCAAGCGCGACGGCAGCCAGGCGTCCTACCTCCGCGTCGGCGGCGAGGGCGGCGTCTACCTCCTCTCGCAGTACGCGCCGCCCTCGGCGGCGGACGTACGGGAGTACGCCGCCGGGTTCCGCGGGTTCGTCGAGGCGTTCAACGAGCACGCCCGGGAGCTGAACGAGGGGCTGTCGGAGGTGTCGCTGTAACCGGGCCGCTAGCCCGCCGCGTCCGTCGCGGTCGAGCTCCACGGCGAGAAGTGCCGCACCACGTAGTAGCCGCAGATGACGCCGAGCGCGCCGAGCGACCAGACGACCTCGGTCGAGCCGAGCCCGACCATCGCCACGACGAGCGCGAGGAGCGCGACCGCGGCGAGCCAGAGGCCGCCCGGCGCGCGGAACGGCGGCTCCACGTCGGTCCGGTAGTAACGCAGCCCGACGAAGGAGCCGACGTTGATGGCGTACGGCAGGCCGGTGCCGACGAGGGTCGCGATGACGAGCAGCCGGTAGAAGTAGTCGGGGAAGAGCGCCAGGCCGGCGGCGACCGCCGAGACGGCGGTCAGGCCGACCCACGGCACGCCGAAGCGCGAGTCGACGGCGGCGAACGCGCCGGGGAGCGCGCCCTGCCGGCCGAGGGCGAGGAGGACCCGCCCGGCGCTGAGCGTCCCGACGAGCATCGTCGTGAAGATGGCGACGATGGCGGCGAGCGGGAGGAGGCCGCCGAGCCAGCCGACGCCCAGGCGCTCGGCGGCGGTGCCGAGCGGGGCGGTGACGGCGCTCCCGCCCTCGACGAACGCGGTAGCCGGGACGACTCCGTGGATGGCGGCGACGACGAGCGTGAACAGGACGGTGGTGACGACGAGCGAGACGACGATGGCGCGCGGGACGCTCCGCTCGGGCGCGCGGATCTCCTCGACGGCGGCGGGGATGGCGGTCCACGCTCCGTAGGCGGTGAGCGCGATGCTGGTCGCGGCGAGGAACCCGGTGGACGACCCCCGGACGACGGGGTCGAAGTGGCGGGGTTGGAGGGTGGCGAGGCCGACGCCGGCGAAGGCGACGAGCACCGCGAGGACGAACGCGGAGAGGGCGAGGTTCGCCCGGCTCGTCACGTCCACGCCGACGAGGTTTACGAGGAGGCAGAGCGCGACGGCCAGCAGGGCGACGGGGACGGTGTGCCCCGCCGCGCCGGGTACGAGGACGGCGAGGTAGTCCGCGACGGCGAGCGCGGAGACCGTGACGGCGAACGTCCAGCCGACGGCGTAGGAGACGCCTTCGAGGTAGCCGAAGAAGCGCCGGACGGTCGGGTTCGGTCCGAACGTCTCGTAGGGGTAGACCGCGGGGCCGCCGGCCCGCGGGAAGGCCAGCGCGAGTTCGGTGTAGCAGAGCGCGATGGCGAGCATCAGCACGCCCGCGAGCAGCCACGCGAGGACCGCCGCCGGTCCGACCAGTCGGCCGGTCGAGCCGGGGAAGACGAAGATGGCCGCGCCGACCATCCCGCCCACGCACAGCACTACGCTGTCGAGGAGTCCGAGTTCACGCCGGAGGCCGCCGTCGCCGGTCCCTGCGCCGTCGTCGTTCGAGCTGCGCATACCCGGAGGGTGACACACCATCCCGATAAAGCTTACCAATTATGGGTAGCGTAACGATTTTGGAATAGTGGCCCGGTCCCGTCGAGCGCCGGCCCTCAACCCGACAGCAGTTCCCGCGCCGCCCGCGTCAGGATCTCCAGTCCCGTCTCGGCCTCGTCCAGGTCGATCCACTCGTCCACCGTATGAGCCTGCTCTAAACTCCCGGGTCCCCAGATGATCGCCGGAATCCCGGCCCGGACGAACTCCCTCGCGTCGGTCGCGGCCTCCAGGCCCCACGGCTCGCCGGACGCGCCTGCCGTCTCCCCGGACAGTCGCCGGAAGGGCTCGGCGAGCGCGTGGTCGGTGTCGATGCCGGCGGCGGCGTAGTGCTGGACGAGTTCGAGGTCGGTCTCGACGCCGGCCTCCTGTTCCACCTCCGCCAGCAGCGTCTCGACCTCGGCTTCGACCTCGTCGTAGGTCTCGCCGGGGAGGACGCGCCGGTCGAGCAGGAGGTCGGCGCGGTCGGGGACGACGGCCATGTTGGAGTCGGTGCCGGCCTCGATCTCGGTGACGGTCGCGTACGCCCGACCGACGAGCGCGTGCTCGCGCTCGCGCAGGCGGGCGTCGTACCCGTCTACGGCGTCGAGGACGGGCCGCGCCTCGTCCACGGCGTTCGCGCCCTGGTCGGGGTGGCTGGCGTGGGACGCCTCGCCGTCGACGCCGACGCGGAACGTCGTGACGCCCTTCGCGCTGGTGCCGACGCGGAACCCCGTCGGTTCGAGGACGACCGCGCAGTCGCCGCCCCAGCCCCGCTCGATCAGCGTCCGGGTGCCGGGGTCGCCCGTCTCCTCGCCCATCGCGGCGTGGACGACGATCGAGCCGGGGAGATCGCCGGCCTCGATGTCGTCGGCGAGGTCGCGTGCGGCGAGCATCGCCACGGCGAGCCCGGTCTTCATGTCGGCCGAGCCGCGGCCGTAGAGCCGGCTCCCGTCGATCTCGCCGCCGAACGGGTCGTGGCTCCACGCCGCCGGGTCGCCCGCCGGCACCACGTCGGTGTGGCCGTTGAGGACGAGCGTCGGACCGGCGTCCCCGCTCCCGCCCCCGACCTCGGCGACGGCCTGCGCGCGCTCCGCGCTCGGCTCCTCGACGAGCGTCGCGTCGATGCCCTCGCCCGCGAACCAGTCCACGACGAACTCGGCGACGGCGCGCTCGTTCCCGGGCGGGTTCTCGGACTCGATGGCGACGAGCGCGGACGCGAGGTCGGCGAGGTCGCGGTCGGTCCGGGTCATGCTCCCTCGAACGCCGCGTCGATGGCTCCCTCCACGTCGGCGAGCAGGTCGGCTTCGGCCTCGGTGCCGGCGCTGAGGAGCACGAGCGTCTCCGTGATGCCGGCGGCCGCGAGTTCCTCGGGCGAGAGGTCCTGGTGGGTCATCAGCGCCGGCACCTCCACGAGGCTCTCGACGCTGCCGAGGCTCTCCGCGAGCGTGATGGTGTCGAGGTTCGCGGCGAACGCCGCGGCCTCCTCCCTGCCGCCCGCGAGTTCGAAGCTCACCATGCCGCCGAAGCCATCCATCTGCCCGGCCGCCACGTCGTGGTTCGGGTGGGATTCCAGCCCCGGATAGTACACCGACTCGACGCGCGGATGGTCGTCGAGCAGCGCGGCGACGGCGGCGGCGTTCCGGCAGTGGCGCTCCATCCGCGCCGACAGCGTCTTCATCCCGCGCAGGACGAGAAAGCAGTCGAAGGGACTCGGAACCCCGCCGCGCACGTACTGCGCGTACGCGATCCGCTCGGCGAGGTCGGCGTCGCGGGCGGCGACGGCACCCGCGAGCACGTCCGAGTGGCCGCCGCAGTACTTCGTGAGCGACTCCACGACGAGGTCCGCGCCGAGTTCCAGGGGGCGCTGGAGGTACGGCGACGCGAACGTGTTGTCCACCGCGAGCAGTGCGCCGTGGTCGTGCGCGGCCGCCGCCGCGGCCCCGACGTCGGCGATCCGGAGCGTCGGGTTCGTCGGCGATTCGAGGTAGACGAGCGCGGTCTCGGGTCGGGCGGCGTCCGCGACGGCGTCCGCGTCCGACACGTCGACGTGCGTCACGTCCACGCCGTACTCGGCGTACACGTTCGTCAGGAGTTCGTGGGTCTCCGCGTAGAGGTTCTGGCCGGCGACGACGTGGTCGCCCGCGGAGAGCACCGAGAACACGGCGTCGATGGCGGCCATGCCGCTGGCGAACGCACTCGCGTGCGATCCGCCCTCCAGCCCCGCGAACGCGGCTTCGAGGTCGTCGCGCGTCGGCGCGGACATCCGCGAGTAGCGGTGGTCGCCCCTGCGGTCGGTCGGCGTCGCGTACTCGTAGGTGGCGTTCGCGTAGATGGGCGACGTCAGCGCGCCGTGCGCGTCGGGCGTGCGGCGCGAGTGGATCTCCCTCGTCTCGAAGCGGCGGTCGTCCATTGCTACCACGGTATGTCCCGGGTAGCCAGTAATAGGTGTCGCCCGACCCCGCTCCCGCATCGCTCCCGACATTGATATATGGCTCCTGTCTCTGCCCCTCTACAAGGATAGATGCTAGTGGTCGTGTGCGGGCTGCCGGGCGCGGGCAAGACGACGGTGGCGGAGACCATCGCTGACCGGCTGGACGCGACGCTACTCCGGACGGACGTGGTGCGGAAGGACATCCTCCCCGACCCCGACTACACGGAGGAGGAGACGCGGATGGTGTACGGCGAACTCTTCCAGCGCGGCCACGACGAGATCGAGCGCGGCGGGAGCGTGGTGTTCGACGGGACGTTCAAGAGCGGGACGTTCCGACGGCGCGCGCAGTCGCTCGCGGACGCCCTCGACGTGACGTTCCGGATGGTGAAGGTGGAGTGTACGGAGGACGTGGTGCGCGAGCGCATCGCGGCGCGCGAGGACGATGCGAGCGACGCGGACTTCGAGATCCACACGATGTTCCGCGAGCAGTTCGAGCCGATAGCGATGGAGCACGTCACCGTCGACAACTCGGACGGACTCGACCGGACGCAGCGACAGGTGCGGGCGTACTTCTGACGCGGGCGTCCAGCGACGCACTCTCAGGATTCCACAGATACAACTTCGCTCCCGCCCGAGTAGCGGTATGCGCAACTACACGGTCACGAGCGTCTGGGGGATCCCGATACGCGTCAACGTCTCCCTGCTCGTGTTCCTGCCGGTGCTCGCGTGGCTCATCGGGAGCGGCGAGCAGATCGAGGTGTACGCGGGCCTCATCAACGGCTTCACGGGAACCGCCCTCGACCCGACGGCGCTCGCCGGCGGGACGACGCCGTGGGTCATCGGCGTGGTGGCCGCGGTCGGGCTGTTCGTGAGCGTCGCCATCCACGAACTCGGCCACGCGTGGGCGGCGCGGCGGTACGGCATCGAGACGGAGTCGATCACGCTCTGGATACTCGGCGGGCTGGCGAGCCTGAAGTCGATGCCGAAGGAGTGGAACCGCGAGTTCTGGATCGCGCTCGCCGGGCCGGTGACGAGCGTGCTCGTCGGTGCGGTCTGCTACGCGGCGGTGGTCGCGCTGCCGGCGTCGACGTCCGTGGCGACGTTCGTGTTCGGGTGGCTGGTCGTGATGAACGTGACGCTCGCGGCGTTCAACATGCTGCCGGCGTTCCCGATGGACGGCGGCCGCATCCTCCGCGCGCTGCTCGCGCGGCGGCGGCCGTACGCGACCGCGACCCGCATCGCGGCGCGCGTCGGGTCGGGGTTCGCGGTCCTGTTCGCCGTCGTCGGCGTGCTCGCGTTCAGCCCCCTGCTCCTGCTGCTCGCGCTGTTCGTCTACGGCGCGGCGAACGGCGAGTCGCGGATCGTCGCCGTCGCGTCGCTCCTCGAAGGCCTGACGGCGGCGGACGTGATGCGGTCGGACGCGGAGTCGGTGCCGGCGGACGCGACGCTCGCCGACCTCCTCGACCGCATGCTGCGGGAGCGCCGGACGGCGTACCCCGTCGAGGACGCCGGGAGCGTCGTCGGCGTCGTCTCGCTCGCGGACGCCCGCCGCGCGCGCAAGCGCGACCCCGGGGAGACGCGGGTGCGGGACGTGATGGCCGAGGGCGTGCGTCGCGTCCCCGCCGACGCGGACGCGTTCGAGGTGCTGGCGCTGCTGAACGAGCGCGGCGTCGGCGTCGTGCTCGTGCCGGAGGCGGGCGAGGTCGCGGGCGTCGTCACGCAGGCGGAGTTCGCGTCCCTCCTGCAGATCCGGCGCGAGGGCGAGGGGTTGCTCGCTCCGCGCGTGGCGCAGTGAGGGGTCGCGTTTCGCGTGACCGTCGACGGCGGTGGCGCGCGTGGAGCGACTGGAAGGAGCGACCGCGCGAGGGGCGAGCACCGGACGAACGAGCGAAGCGACGTGAGTCCGGCGCGCAGTCGGCTGGGGAGGCTGTGGCTGCGGTTTCATGTTTGGAAGCAGCAGCTAGTCTACTGTCGTGGTAGTTTCCGTGTACGCGCGCACCGCCGACGGTTCCGTCCAGCCGGATCCGTCCCGGTGAGCAGACCGTAACTTTCTGGTAGGCTGCGGACTATCGACTCGAAAGCATGGTCGTGGAGCAGCTCGACGCGCCCGACCCGGAGGCGGCGGTCGCGGCGGCGAAGGCGGCGTTCCGGGACGGCGCGATGGTGACGGTGCAGGCGGAGTGCGAGGTGACCTACGAGGGGCGGACGAGCGGCTACCTCGGGCCGGGCGACCGCGTGCTGGTGGCGAAGCCCGACGGCACGTTCCTCGTCCACCAGCCGACGGGCCACGAGCCGGTGAACTGGATGCCGGGCGGCGGCCGGGTGTCCGCCAGGGAGAGCGAGGGTGACGTGGTGCTGCTGGCGCGTCGCACGAACCCGACGGAGCGCGTGGAGGCGCGGCTGCTCGCCGTCCACGGTCTCACTCGCTTCGACGCGCGCGACGGCGCGACCTACGAGGAGTCCGGCACGGAAGCCGAGATGCACGCGTTCATCGAGGCGAACCCGGACGCGCTGGAGGAGGGCCTCCGCATCGTCGAGCACGAGCGCGAGACGAAGTACGGCTTCGTCGACTTCTTCGCGGTGGACGCCGACGGCGTGCCGGTCGTCGTGGAGGTCAAGCGCATCCAGGCGACGCTCAACCACTTCGACCAGCTCCAGCGCTACGTCTCGCTGTACGAGGAAGGCGAGGCTCCGGAGGAGCCTCGGAGAGGCGGCTTCGCCGCCGATAACGAGGAAGTCCGCGGACTGCTCGTCGCGCCGTCGGCTTCGGACCGCGTGAAGCGCGCGCTCCGCGACAACGACCTGGAGTTCGTCCAGCTCTCCGAGTTCGGACTGGACGCGAAGGGCGCGACCGAGGCGAAGCTGACGGACTTCTAGGCGAATTTTCCCACTAAGCCAGGGAATTAGTGTTTAGCTATCACTCCCACGGTAGGCTGCGGTCCTCGTACTTCTCGACGTTCGGATAGCACTCCACGAGTTCAGTCGCTGGTTTGTAGAGCCAGATCGTTCCGAAACGATGTGATCCTAGCATGTCCGCCTCGTGTACCAGATGCTGGAGTTCAGTCTCGGGTTTGGGCCCTTCGTACCAGGGTCCCATGTGCGAGGCAATAGCTCCTGCAACTTGGTCGTCGAGTTCGGTATTTTCTCGTACCCACGCAGCAGCCTGGAGGTCGTGGTCCCTGGCCGCGCTGCTCCTCGGGGTGTAGTCATCGCCATACTTCCGGATATCGTGAAGGAGGCAAGCGGCGCGGCCGAGGTCTGCTTCCTCCTCGTCGATTCTACCCTGTTCGAGGAACGTCTCAACGAGGCGTTCGTATGCCCCCGCAACCATCTTCGTATGAATCCAGAGTCCGTGGGTGTTCCTGGAGAGCGGGTTGTGCAGGGCGGAGTTCGAGGTCGCTGGTACGTCCCAGAAGTACTCCGGAACTCCTCGTTGGAGCGCTTCGATCACTTTCTCCCGTTGTTCTCGTCGTTCTATGAACTCGACTTCGGGGAGTCTTCGCCGGACTTCATCGCCCCCCAGTTCCATTTCGTCGGTTATCGTCATCCCACCGGCAAATATGATGCCCATTTAATAATTCTGCTGGTCAATTCAATGCGGTTACCTTCTTGGCCCCAGCCATACCACTATCATTCTTGGACTGGTAGCACGTCGCATGCAATTCGAGCTGACCGACGACCAGCGAGCGCTCAGGGACGAGGCCCGCGAG
>CAZYYH010000049.1:0-11056 GCA_964651725.1 uncultured Halobacteriales archaeon
AGGTGTTCGACGCGTCGATGGAGCCGCGGCACGTCGCCATCAGCCTGGACGGCGAGCCGACGCTCTACCCCTATCTTCCGGAGCTCATCGAGGCGTTCCACGACCGGGGGATGACGACGTTCCTCGTGAGCAACGGCACGAACCCGGAGATGCTGGACCGGTGTGACCCGACCCAACTCTACGTCTCGGTGGACGCGGCGGAGCGCGCGACGTTCGACCGCGTGGTGCGCGCGGTGGACGACGACGCGTGGGAGAAGCTGGTGGAGACGATGGACGTGCTGGCGGAGAAGGAGGAGACGCGCACGGTGCTCCGGACGACGTGCATCGAGGGCGAGAACATGCAGAATCCGGACTGGTACGCGGGCTTCTTCGAGCGCGCCGACCCGGACTTCGTGGAGCTGAAGGCGTACATGCACGTCGGGCACTCGCGGGGCCGGCTCGACCGCTCCGCGATGCCGGACCACGAGCGCGTCGTCGAGTTCGCGGAGGCGGTCCAGGCGCACATGCCCGAGCACGACACCCTGAAGGAGGTGCCAGCCTCTCGCGTCGCGCTGCTGTCGCGGACGGAGGACACGTGGGTGCCGAAGCTGAAGCGGGACAGCGAGTTCTGGAGCGGCGATGCCGTGACGGCGGACTGAGGGTCGGGTGGCACGACCGGACGGGTCGGCGTCGCCGCGGTGCCGACCGGCGACCTCCCCCTATAAACCACTTGAAGGGTACATAGAATTACATACTATTACAATTTAGTACACTTATGAGGTTTACAAGGGTGGTTCGACCGGCTGCCTACCCGGGCTCCTCGGTCGAGGGCGGGCCGGTCGGCTGCCCGCTGCCGACGCGGGCGAGCGGCTGAGTGAGGAGCGCGAGTCCGATGGCTGCGGAGAGGCCGCCGACGGCGAGCAGGGTGGCGCGAGCGCCGGCGAAATCGATGACGGGGCCGGCGACGCCGAGTCCGAGCACGAACCCGAGGGACGACAGCGTGCCGGCGACGGACGAGTAGCGGCCGAGCCGCGCGTCGGGGACGAGCGTCTGGGCGAGCGTCGTCTGCGGGACCTGCGCGGCGGCGAAGCAGAGACCGGCGACGCCGAAGACGCCGATCGCAAGCAAGGCGTCGGCGAGCGAGTCGGGTGCGGGGGCGACGGTGAGCGCGAGCGCCGCGCCGAACGAGACGAGGCCGCCGACGATGACGGGGCCGCGCCACGCGTCGACGACGCCGTCGAACCGGCCGACGAGCAGGCTGCCGGCGGTCATCCCCGTGAAGAACGCGGAGTAGAGCAGGCCGAGCGCGAGGCTACCCTCGAACGGGAGGGACGGCGCGTAGACGGGCGCGGCGACGTTTATGGGGGCGAGCGTGAACTGGAGGACGACGCCGAGCGCGAGGAGATTCAGGAGGACGGGCTTCCCGGCGACGTACCCGAGGACGTCGCGCACGTCCGCGACGGCGTCGCGCGCCAGCGACGCGAGCGAATCCAGGGGCCCGCTTGCTTCGTCGCGCGAGCCGGTGGCGTCGCCGTCCCGGTCCGGGACGCCGCGCTCGCGGGGAATGTGCGCAACGAGGAGCGCGGAGACGAGGAAGGAGCCGGCGTCGGCGTAGAACGCGGCGAACGACCCGGTGACGGCGACGACGACGCCGCCGACGGCGAACAGCACCTGCGAGACGCTGAACGTGAGCTGCGTGAGGGAGTTCGCGGCGTCGAGATCGGCGTCGGGGACGAGACCCGGGACGAGCGCGCTGCGGGCGGGGCCGTCGAACGCGTCCACGACGCCGGTGACGAACGCCACCCCGATGATGGTCGGGACGAGCAGGGGACCGCGGCCGACGAGCGGGATGACGAGGACGACCGCACCCCGGAGCAGGTCGGAGCCGACGAGCAGCGTGACGCGGTTGACGCGGTCGGCGACGACGCCCGCGGGGAGCGAGAGCAGGATGGTCGGCAGGAAACTGGCGACGAACGTCGCGGAGAGCAGCGTCGGGCTGCCGGTGACCTCGTACGTGAGCCAGACGAGCGCGATCTCGTGGATGCTGTCGCCGACGCGGGAAGCTAGCTGGCCGAGCCAGAGCGTGCGGAAGCCCCGGTGGGAGAGGGCGGATCGGAACGACATCAGCCGTCGCCCTCCCGCGCCAGCCACTCGTCGACGTCCGCGTCCTCGGCGAGCAGGCACTCACGGAGGTAGGCGTCGAGCCCAGCGCACGCGAGGTCGGCGTCGTCGGTCCGGCGGAGCATCCGCGTGCGGACGATTGCGCCGTCGTGGGCGGATAGCAGCATCACCGCAGTCGCCGCGGGGTCCACGTCCCGGAACACGCCGGCTTCGACGCCGTCACGAACGGCGTCCTCGACGAACTGCCGCGCGGCGTCCTCGAGGTCGTCGAGCGCCCGACGGTAGGCGTCGTTGTGTGGTGCTTCCGCGTGGAGTTCGAGCAGCACCGTGCCGAGGTCGGGTTCGTCCGAGGGCTGACCGAGGTCGTCGGTGAAGAATCGGCGGATTCGTTCGAGCGGCGGGTCGTCGGCCTGCACCTCGTAGTCGGCTGCCAGCGCCGTCCGCACGCTGTCGACGTAGGCGACGACGAGTTCCTCCTTGGTATCGTAGTAGTAGTGGACGAGCGACTGCGCCCGACCCCACTCGTCGGCGATCTTCTGGGTGGTAAGGTCGCCGACGCCGTGGATCCGGAGCGCCTGTTCCGTCGCTTCGAGGAGTTCGTCCTCGGTCGTGGTGTCGTCGGACGCCATCGTACTGATTGAGTACTCAATCAAGGGTTGAAAAGCGTTGGGAAGCGGGTTCGCTCCAGTCCCGGCGACGGAACCGGCCCACTTTTCCGGGCGACGCACGCAGCTACGGTTCCCGACCGCTTTCGCGCCGCGCGCCACCCGACCATACCCCCACAGTTCTGAGATGCGTACCACATCCGGTACGCTTATCACGTCCGTCGCCCCAACGTCGAACCATGACAGCAACGACTGCGGCTCGCGCGGTGGGCTTCAGCGAACTCGCCGCGCTGAAGCTGCTCGCGCTCGACGGCGCGCGCACGCGCACCGTGAAGGTGTCGTGTGCGGACCTCGCCGACCGGCTGGACGCGTCGAGCCAGACCGCGTCGCGCCGGCTCCAGGCGCTGGAGGACGGCGGACTCGTGGAGCGCGAGATGGCGGCGGACGGCCAGTGGGTCGCCATCACCGACGACGGCGAGCGCGCGCTCAAACGGGAGTACGAGGACTACCGCCGCATCTTCGACGACGGCGGCGGCGTCGCGCTCGTCGGCCGCGTCACGTCCGGCATGGGCGAGGGCCGCCACTACATCTCCCTGTCGGGCTACGCCCGCCAGTTCGAGGAGCGGCTCGGCTACGAGCCGTACCCCGGGACGCTCAACGTCGACCTCACGGAGCGCGCCGTCCGCGACCGCTCCGCGCTCGACGCGCTCGACGCGGTCCCCATCGACGGCTGGGAGGGCGAGGACCGCACGTACGGCCCGGCGGCGTGCTACCCCGCGACCCTGGAGGCGAACGGCGAGCGCTACGAGGACGCCCACGCCATCGTGCCGGAGCGCACGCACCACGACGAGACCAAGCTCGAACTCGTCGCACCCGACGAACTCCGCGCCACGCTCGATCTGGAAGACGGCGACGAGGTGACCATCCGTGTCGAGGAGTGACGGCGTGGCAGCGGCGGAGGCGGCGGTCGAGCGCGCGGTCGCAGCGTTCCGCGCGGGCGAGCCGGTGCTCGTCCACGACTTCGACGACCGCGAGGCCGAGACCGACCTGCTCTACCCCGCCGACGCCGTGACTCCCGGGGCCGTCGCACGCCTCCGGAACGACGGCGGCGGCCTCGTCTTCGTCGCACTCCCCGACCCCGTCGCCGACGCGTTCGACCTCCCCTTCCTCCACGACGCGCTCGACCACCCCGCGACGGAGTACGACGACGTCGGCTACGACAGCCGCCCGTCGTTCTCGCTCACCGTCAACCACCGCGACACCTACACCGGCATCACCGACGACGACCGGTCGCAGACCATCCGGGCGCTCGGCGACGTGGCCGCCTCGCCCGAGACCGCCGACTTCGCCGCCGAGTTCCGTGCGCCCGGCCACGTCCACGTCCTCCGCGCCGCCCCCGGCTTGCTCCGCGAGCGCCAGGGGCACACCGAACTCGGCCTCGCGCTCGCCGACGCCGCCGGAACGGTCCCCGCGGTCGCGGGCTGCGAGATGCTCGACGACGCGTCCGGCGGCGCGCTCGGCCTCGCCGACGCCCGCGCGTACGCCGACCGCCACGGCCTCGCGTTCGTCGAGGGGCGGGACGTGGTGGCGGCGCTCTCGCCGTAACGGACGCCGGGAACCTTTTTGCCCGCCTCGCGATTCTCTCCGGCAACAGGATGCACGTCACGCTACTCGGCACGGGCAGCCCCGTCCCCACCCTCGAACGCGCCGGCACGAGCCTCCTGCTCGACGCGGGCGACGACCGGCTGCTCGTGGACTGCGGGCCGAAGACGACCCACCGGCTGATCGAGGAGGGCGTCGATCCCGGCACGGTCGAGACGGTGTTCTTCACGCACCGGCACGTCGACCACGACGCGGACTTCTTCCACTTCGCGGTGGCGAGCTGGTCGCTCGGCCGCGAGTCCCTCTCGGTGTACGGTCCCGACGGAACCGCCGACCTCGTCGACGCCCTCCACGACCTCTACGAGGACGACATCGCGTACCGGAAACGCTTCGACTACCCCGAGGGCGGGATGGACGTAGACGTGACGACGGTGTCACCCGGACTCGCCGAGGAGCGCGAGGGTTGGCGCGTTACCGCCCACCCCGTCGAGCACTCCGTGGAGACGTACGCGTACCGGTTCGAGGAGGCGTCGGGCGCGTCGCTCGTCGTCTCCGGCGACACACGTCGCGTCGACACGCTCGCCGACTTCGCCTCGGGCGCGGACGCGCTCGTGCAGGACGCCTGCGCGTTCGCGGAGCCGGTTCCGGACCCCGACGAGCCGGTCGTCTGGGACCGGCTCACCGAACCGCTCTCCGACGAGCATCTGGAGACGCTCCGGCGCACGCACTGCACGCCGACGGAGGCCGCGGAGATCGCGGCCGAAGCCGGCGTCGAAATCCTGGTCCTCACGCATCACCTTCCCTACCGGGATGCGGACGCGATGCGGGAGGAAGTGACAGGAGTGTTCGACGGGCGCGTCGTCGTCGCCGAGGACGGGCAGACCTTCGACCTGTAGGGCCGTCACTCGGCCCGTGGACTCCTTGCCGGTCAGCTACCGACGTAGCCGAGCCGCGCGGCCGCGCCGAGCAGCCCGAAGACGGCGACGAGGACGATGGTGACCGCGTAGTAGGCCTTCGCCGCCGCACCGGGCTGGAAGCGCTCGGGGAGTTCCCGCCGGACGATGTAGTAGTTCGCCACGTAGTAGAACACCTGGAGTGCGGCGATGAGCACCGCGGCGAGCACGACGAGCGTCACGGGAAGCTGGCCGATCACGACCACCGGCGCGACGCTGACGACCGCGACCGCGACGACGAGCGCCTTCCGGTATCGCTCCGTGTCCACGTCGCCGTCGAGCACCATCCCGAGGATGTCGGAGCCGACCCTCGACGCGCCGTCGAGGAGCGTGACGACCGTCGAGTAGAGCGCGGCGAACCCGCCGACTATCATCGCCCAGTACGCCCACGCGCCGAACGACTCCTGCAGGAGCTGACCGGTGGCGATTGCGAGGTTCGCGTCCGTCGGCGGGTTCGGGTAGAGCACGTTCGACGCGAGCAGGATCATCGCCACGATGAGCACCCACGTGAAGCCGTACGCGAGGTTGAAGTCGCGGCGGCCGGTGCGTATCCAGGCGGCGACGTAGTCGTGGTACGCCTCGTTCTCGGGGTCGACGCCGGCCTCGCGGAGGCGGCGCGCGCCCTTCTCCTTGGCGAGCGACCAGCTGCCGAGCGTGACGGTGGTGCCGAGGCCGGTCGGCGCGAAGCCCGCGAACGCGGCGAACAGCGCGAGGAACGCCGCGCTCGTCACGTCCGGCGCGGCGAACGCGGTCTCCGCGACCACGTCCGGCGACGGCGGCGCGACGAACACGCCGAGGACGACGAGCAGCCCGAGCGCGATCACGAACGCCTTCAGCGCGGTCTCGATGAGGCCGTACGTCCCAAAGTAGACGAGTGCGGTGCCCGCCCCGACGAGCGCGACGTACAGCGGGAGCATGTCCACGCCCGGCACCACCTGCGCGGCGAAACTCGCCGCGCCCGTGCCGACCGCACCCGTGATGATGGTCTGCGGGACGACGACGATGACGAGCGTCACCCACTGCGCCCACCCCTCCGGGCCGGGGAGGTCGCCGTAGCCCTCGACGGGGTTCTTCCCGACTCCGTAGTTGTACCGGATGCCGAGTTCCCAGCCGCCGTACTTCACGAGGAAGATGCCGGTCGCCAGCCACGCCGCGAACACGCCGTACAGCCCGCCGAGCGTCGGCGCGAGCACGACGTGGCTCCCGCCGATGGCGACGAGCGCCCACAGCATCGACGGCCCGAAGTGCTCTCGGAGGAAGCCCCGCCACGTCTCCGCCGGGTACTCCAGGTCGAGGCCGGCCGTCTCGCCCGCGCCACCGTCCGATGCCACGCCATCGCCGCCCCCCGCCACGCCATCGTCGCCCCTCGCTACGTCATCCCGTGCCATTGCCTGTCGTTCACACCCGCCCGTATAAAGGCTCCCGTTCGAAATCCGGTCGTCGGCCGGGCCGCGGAGCGTCGCACCGAAACGCACACACTCATTACGATTGCAGTTCTTGGGCCGCACATGAGCGGCTTCCAAGCGATGGACGTCGACACTATCTGGATGGACGGCGAGTTCGTGGACTGGGACGACGCCCAGATCCACGTGATGACGCACGGCCTCCACTACGGCTCGGGCGTCTTCGAGGGCGTGCGGTGCTACGACACCGACCGCGGCCCCGCCATCTTCCGGTGGGAGGAGCACGTCGAGCGCCTCTACGACTCCGCGAAGCCGTACGGCCTCGACATCGAGCACTCGCCCGAGGAACTCACCGAGGCGACGGTCGAACTCCTCCGCCGCCAGGACCTCGCGTCCTGCTACGTCCGGCCCATCGTGTTCTACGGCTACCACAGCCTCGGCGTCAGCCCGGGCGAGTGCCCGACGCGGACCGTCATCGGCGCGTGGCCGTGGGGCGCGTACCTCGGCGAAGAAGCCCTGGAGAACGGCGTCGACGTGAAGGTGTCGTCGTGGCGCAAGCACGCGTCCAGCCAGATCCCGACGAACTCGAAGACCACCGGTCTCTACGTCAACAGCCTGCTCGCGGGCGAGGAGGCCCGCCAGCACGGCTACGTCGAGGGAATCGTCCTCAACAAGGAGGGCAACGTCGCCGAGGGCCCCGGCGAGAACATCTTCCTCGTGCGCGACGGCGAGATCTACACGCCCGGGCTCTCCGAGAGCATCCTCGACGGCATCACCCGACAGACCGTCATCGAACTCGCCGAGGAGCGCGGCTACCAGGTCAACGACAGCGTCTCCATCAGCCGCGGCGAACTCTACACCGCCGACGAACTGTTCTTCACCGGGTCGGCCGCCGAGGTCACACCCATCCGGCAGGTCGACAACGTCCAGGTGTCGGAGGGGCGCGGCCCCGTCACCGAGGAACTCCAGTCCGCGTTCTTCGACGTCGTCGAGTCCGGCGACCGCGAAGAGTGGTTCACGTACGTCTGAGAGCGGCGGCCGTCAGTCGTCGGCGTCCGGCGTCGCCTCGCCCCGGTCGGACGACTCGCCCGACCCGGTTCCGTCGATCACGTCGATGTCCACGCCGGAGTCGCGGGTCTCGCCGAACCCTGCGCTGAGGATGCGGGTGAGCGCTTCCTCGACGCGCTCGTCGGTCTCCTCGAACTTCTCCGATTCCACCTCGATGACGTAGCCGGTCGTGATGTTCGGGGACGTCGGCAGGAAGAGCACCTCCCGGCCGTCTTCGGTGGACTTGCCGGTCTTGAACGCGGTCATCCGGAGGCCGTTCCAGGCTTCGAGCTTCACGGGTTTCTGGAGTTCGTCGGTGCCCGACACCGCCGTGTCTATCGCCATCTTCGAGGCGTTGTACACGACGCGCAGCCCCGGCACCTGGTTGATGATGTCGTCGATGACGTTCTCCACCACCGACCCGAGCGCGGTCCGCATGAGGTAGCCGACGGCGAACACCAACAGTACGAACACGGCGAGCGTCAGCAGCACGCGGAGCACCGGGTCCTCGACGGCCTTCACGAGGAACGGGATGTCGGCGATGGCCGAGTAGAGCCAGTAGACGACGTAGAGCGTGAGGAGTATCGGTAGCAGCACCACCAGCCCCGAGGCGGCGTCGCGTTTCCAGGAACTCATTGGGTTGGACAATCGACTGAAGGATTATCAGCTTTCTTCTCTGCACGTCGCGTGGTCGGCGTCCGGCTCGGCTGTCGTCGCCCGGCTCCCGACGCGGCTATCGTCCGAGTATCGCACGGAGGGCGAACACCGCGTTCTCCTTGCGCTCCAGCGCCCGCCGGTAGAAGTAGGAGAGCCACTTGCTCCCGTAGGGGACGTACTGCCAGACCTCGTACTCGGCGGCGAGGTCGAACTGTGCGTCCTCGCGCACGCCCATCAGCATCTGTATCTCGAAGTCGGTGCCGTACTCGTCGTGGAGGGCGCGCGCCCGGTCGATCATCCGGGGGTCGTGGCTGCCGACCGCGATGCCGCCGTCGAACTCCCGGAACATGAACGCGAGGAGGTCCTCGTACTCCTCGTTCACGCGCGCCTTCTCGCGGTAGGCGATCTCGGTCGGCGGGTCGTACGCGCCCTTCACCAGCCGCACCTTCCCGGGGAGGTCGGCGAGCCGTTCGAGGTCGGCGCGGGTGCGCCGCAGGTTCGCCTGCACGCAGACGCCGACGCCGCCGCCGAACGCCTCGGCGAGGCGTTCGTACGCGTCCAACGTCGCGTCGGTCGTCGTGTGGTCCTCCATGTCCAGCCACGTGAACACGTCGCGGTCGGCGGCGTGGCCGGCGATGGCGTCCGCGTTCTCGTGGAACGCGTCCTCGCTCGCGTCCAGCCCGATCTGCGACGGCTTCACGGAGACGCAGGCGTTCGCGTCCGACGCCGCGATGTCGTCCACGAGGTCGCGGTACGCCTGCGCGTCGGCGTCGGCGGGCGCGCGGTCCTCGTAGTGCTCCCCGAGGAGGTTGAGGATCGCGCCGACGCCGCGCCCGTTCAGGTCGTCGGCGTGCGCCAGCGCCTCCGCCGGCGTCTCCCCGGCGACGAACCGGCTGGCGATAGGGGGAATCATACGCGGGCCTTCCCCCGCTCGCGCCTTTAAACTGGGGTATCCCGGCCTGGGCAGCGCGTACGGTAGCGGTCGCTGGCGGCGGCACGAACGGCGGGCGGTCGCGGAGACGCCGAACGTGCGGGCGGCGATGTCGCCGACGGCGAGGCCAACAGAACTAAGCAGTCCCCCGGGTGACGGACGGCCATGGATAGACGGAAGTTCCTTGGTGCGACGGCGGCGGCCGCAGGTGCGACGAGTCTCGCGGGCTGCTCGACGGCGGTCGGCGCCATCCCCCGCCCCGAGGTCCCCCAATCGAAGCTCTCCGACGGCGGCTGGGAGAAAGTCGACGACGAGCATCGGACGGTGTTCGAGCAGGATTTCAGCGGCGTGACCGTCACCGCGAAGGCGCACTCGGTGACGTATCAGGACGCCGTGCTCCAGCGGGAGATACAGGACAAGACGCTGGAGCAGGTGTCGGGCCAGTTCGCGCTGTTCTCGGCGACGCGCATCGACATGGCTCCCGACCTCGACGACCTTCCGGTGGGCAAGGGCCGCATCCTCGATCAGACGGAGGAGAGCGCGCGGGAGCAGTTCGTGGCGCAGATGGAGAACGCGGGGCTGTCGAACGTCCAGCGGTCGGACACCGGGACGCTCACCGTGGACACCGGCGAGGACGCGCGGCTGACGACGTACGAGGCGACGTTCCCGGTACCGACGATGTCGTTCCCCGTGACGGAGGACCGGACGATGGAGATCGAGGGCGGCGACATCCGCGTGCGCGGTGACCTCGCGGTGTGGCACCACGGCGACTTCGTGCTGATCGCCGGCGGCGCACATCCCGACGAGAACTTCGCGCGCGACGTCTCGCGGGAACTCTCCGAGGCCATCGAGGTGTCGGTGTCCATCGACCTCGGGCTGACGCCCGGCGAGTACGAGGAGGAGATGCGCGGGCTGATCACGGCGGTGAAGTAGCGGAGCGGCTTTCCGGCCGCCGCACCTACGCCAGACGATGAACTGGGCCGACATCTTCGAGCGCGCCGCCGGCTACGACGCGGGCGAGGCCGACGTGACCGCCGCGCTCCGGGAGCGCCGCGATGACGAGTGACCGCGCGGCGCGCGTCGTCGCGGACGCGGACGTGCTCGCGGCGGACGTGCTCGCGGGCGGCGACGCGCGCGACGCGCTCGACCGCGTGCGCGAGCACTCGTGGATGACGCTCGTTGCGAGCGAGCCGTTGCTCGACGACGCCGAAGCCGTGATCGCCGACCTCGCGGACGCGGACCTGGCGGCGGATTGGCGCGCGAGGATCGAGGATCTCGCCGAGTCGGTGGACCACCCCGAGGGCGACCATCCGGCGCTGGCGTGTGCACTCTATGGCGACGCCGCGCACGTCCTCACGCTCGACGACCGCCTGCTCGGCGCGGACGCCGCCGTCGAGGTGCGGGCGCGCGTCGAGACGAGCGTTCGGCATCCGCGCGCGTTCGCCGCCGTCTTCGACCCGGCGGCGCTGTACGGGAGCGTGGTCGGCGGCGACTACCCCGGCCCCGACCGCGACCCGCGCGCGTAGCGCGGCCGGATCAGAGCAGTGCGTACTCGACGAGCCGCGCGTGCGCGCGGCGCAGCCGCTCCGACAGCGACTGGTCGGAGATGCCCATCTCGGCCGCGAGGTCGACGGCGGTCACGTCGCGCGGCACGTCGTAGTAGCCGCGCTCGTAGGCGCGCAGCAGCGTCTCGCGCTGCTGTGCGGTCAACCCCGGCCCGTTCTCCTCGGTCTCGTGGTGCTGGCGGACGCCCGTCAC
>CAZYYH010000050.1:0-10958 GCA_964651725.1 uncultured Halobacteriales archaeon
GTCGTCCAGCGCATCGACGGCGACATGGACGAACTCCGCGCCACCGCGAACGCGCTCGTGGAGGACGGCAAGATCGCCGTGCTCGGCTCCGGGCTTGACGGCGCGCAGTTCGTCGTCGCCGTCCCCGACGGCGCGGGCGTCGACGCCGGCGAGGTCGTCGGCCAGCTCGCCGCGAAGGTCGGCGGCGGCGGCGGCGGCCCCGCCGACTTCGCGCAGGGTGGCGGTCCCGACGGCGAGAAGCTAGACGACGCCCTCGCGGACGCGCCCGAGGTGCTGCAGCAGGTGCAGAACGCCTGAATCGGGTTCGACCGCTGCTTCTCTCGCCACGACGGCGCGTCCGCCGACGGGACGTGCCGGCGGCATCGGTGACACACGGACAGAAATATAACGTGACTTCGAGGCGTGCACCCCGGTAGCCTGCCACAGATTTATTGCCTCCGCCCGATTCTTGTCCGATAATCCAACATGACCATTCGACGGCCGTCGAAGGCGGAGATCGAGGGACTCGCGCGCGAGGCCGGCATCCGGCTGAACGAGTCCGAACGCGACGACTACGCCGAGCTGGTCGACGGCATTCTCGACCAGCTTGAGTCCGTCCAGGAGCTTCAGGAGCCGCAGGGTCCCGGGCGCGACCGCACGTACGGCGATCGGCGGCCGGGCTACCGGCCGGGCGACGACGAGGACCCGCACAACGTCTGGATCACGAAGACCCGCGTTCGAGGGGCCACCGACGGCCCGCTCGCCGGAACGACCGTCGGGCTGAAGGACGCGGTCGACCTCGCGGGCGTCGAACTCACCTGCGGTTCGCACCTCCTCGAGGGGTACGTTCCGACGAGCGACGCGACCATCGTGACGCGACTGCTCGACGCGGGTGCGGAGATTCGGGGGAAGACCAACATGGAGAGCTTCTCCTTCTCGAGTTTGAGCAGCATCTCCGACTTCGGTCCGGTCGAGAACCCGGCCGCGCCGGGCTACACCGCGGGCGGATCGTCGAGCGGGAGCGCGGCGGCGGTGGCGGCGAGAGAGGTCGACGTCGCCATCGGCACCGATCAGGGTGGTTCCATCCGGATGCCGTCGTCGATGTGCGGCGTCGTCGGCCTGAAGCCGACGTGGGGGCTGGTCCCGTTCACAGGCGTGTTCCCGATCGAGCCGACGATCGACCACGTCGGCCCGATCGCACGGAGCGTGCGCGACTGCGCGCGCACGCTCGACGTACTCGCGGGCCGCGACGGCTTCGACCCCCGCCAGCCGGACGCGCTCGATCCGCCGTCGTACACCGATTCGCTCGACGGCGGCGTCGAGGGCGCGACCATCGCCGTGCTCGCCGAGGGGTTCGAGCAGGAGCGGAGCGACGCGGACGTGAACGACGTGGTCCGGGATGCTATCGCCGACCTGGCGGCCGCGGGCGCGACCGTCGAGGAGGTGTCCGTGCCGGAGCACGTCCACGGACCGGAACTCTGGGCGGCCGTCGGCGGCTTCGGCGGCCTCCAGGTGTTCCGGCAGGGCGGCGTCGGCCCGAACTTCGACGGCTGGTACGACACCGAGCGCATGGAGGTGTTCGAGAAGTTCCGGCGGACGCGGGCGCGGGACTTCCCGCCGACCGTGAAGGGGATGTGGCTCGCGTGGGCGTACCTGGAGCGCGAGTACGGGACCATGCTCTACGGGAAGGCGATGAACCTCGCCCGGTCGCTCCGCGAGGCGTACGACGACGTGCTGGCGGACGCCGACGCCATCGTCATGCCGACGGTTCCGGTGAAGCCGTTCGAGCAGCGACCCGACCGGAACCGGGTGGAGCGCATCGCGGAATCCGGGCTGGTGCCGCTCGGCGCGAACACCTGTCCGTTCAACCTCACGCACCATCCCGCGCTGTCGGTGCCCTGCGGCTCCGCGGGCGGTCGCCCGGTCGGTCTCATGCTCGTCGGAAATCAGTTCGATGACGAGTCTCTTCTTCGAATCGCACACACGTACGAAAACCAGTAATCGCTCCCGGAACCAGTCCAGACCGGCTATTTATCGCCATTTTAGTGGTCTGATATTTACTCGTCTTCTACCCTGATTCTCCCTCTTATTGGTGGGAATATGACAAAATGTACTTGTGACTGATAGCAGAATCCGGTACTGTCTGCCACGGGATGGCACGGCCGTCGGCGAAGGCGGCCGCGGCCGGTTCGGTGGCAGGAGTGGAAACTACATCATGACCGAGAAAGGCTCGACGGAGGAAGTGCTCGTTCGCACGCCGGACGAGCTAGAGGAGTTCGGCGGGGGTGGCTTCGGTAGCCGCATACTCGCCGACGAGACGGTCGGTGTCGAGAACGTGAGTGTCGGGATGGTCGAGTTCGACCCGGGCGCAGCAGGCTCCCGGCACGTCCGGGAGGTCGAGGAGATCGTCGTCGTCCTCGAGGGGAGCGCCCGCATCGTCACCGACGAGGACGCGTACGATCTCGCCGAGGGCGACGCCGCGATCATCCCGCCCGGCGTCCACCACCGCCACGAGAACACCGGCGATGGCAGGCTCCGGAAGCTGTGGATATTCGCGCCGCAGGGCCCGGAGGAGGCCATCCGTGCCCGTGGCTCCGGAGGTGACGGCTCGTGAGTAGCTTGCTCGTCGAGAACGTCGGTCAGGTCGTCACCGGCGACGTGGACGACCCGACCGCGAACGTGGAGTCGGTGTACGTCGAGGACGGCGTCATCAGGGAGGTCGGGGCGACGACCACGACCGCCGACACCGTGATCGACGCGAACGGCCTCACGCTCACGCCCGGCCTCATCGACTCCCACGTCCATCCGGTGTTCGGCGACTACACGCCGCGCCAGCAGACGCTCGGCTGGTGCGAGAGCTACCTCCACGGCGGCATCACGTCGATGATCTCGAACGGCGAGCCCCACCTGCCGGGCCGTCCGAAGGACGTGGAGGGCGCGAAGGCGCTGGCGACGCTCGCCCGGAAGTCCCTGGCGAACGACCGGCCGGGCGGCGTGAAGGTCCGTGGCGGCACCCTCATCCTGAGCGGCGAGATGACGGAGGACGACGTCGAGGACGTACACCAGGCCGGCGTCGAGCGTCTCAAGTTCCTCATGCCGGTCGAGGACCGCGAGCGCGCCCGGAGCCTCGTCCGGTGGGGCCACGACCGCGACATGGTCGTGCTGATGCACTGCGGCGGCACGAGCCTCCCGGGCGTGAAGTCGACGAACGCAGAGATGTTCGTGGACATCCAACCCGACGTGGCCGCGCACACCAACGGCGGGCCGACGCCCATCCCCGACGCCGAGGTGGAGAAGCTCGTGACCGAGACCGATCTCGTGCTCGACCTCGTGCTCGCCGGCAACCAGCGCGTCGCCGTCGACATCCTGAAGATGGTGGACGAGCGCGGCGAGCACGACCGCGTCCAGATCGGCACCGACACGCCGTCGGGCACCGGCGTCACGCCGCTCGGCGTGCTCCTCGAGTGTGCCATCCTCGCCGGGATGACCGACGTCTCCGCCGCGGAACTCGTCTGCATGGCGTCCGGCAACACTGCCCGCCACCACGGCCTCGACACAGGACTGGTGGAGTCCGACCGACCCGCGGATCTGACGCTGATGGGCGCGCCCAAGGGCAGCCAGGCGGACACCGCGCTCGACGCGCTCGACCACGGCGAGTACGCCGCCGTCGACACGGTGCTCGTGGACGGCGAGGTGCTCGTGGAGAAGAGCCGAAACACCGCGCCGGCGAAGACGCCGGCCGACGTCCAGTAATCCATGCCAGAACTCACAGTACGGAAGCGGACCGTCATCTCGGAACGGATCGAACGCGACGGCGAGCGCGCCCTCGACGAACCGATCACGAAGGCCGCGGCGGTCGCGGTCCTCGAAAACCCGTACGCGGGGACGTGGCAGGACGACCTGAGCCTGCTCACGGAGTGGGGCACGGAGCTCGGGCGGTCGCTCACCGCGGCGGCCGTCGAGCGGCTCGGCGGGCCGGAGGCCGTCGACAGCTACGGGAAGGGCGGCGTCGTCGGCGGAGCCGGCGAAGTCGAGCACGTCGCGGCGATGCTCCACCCCGAACTCGGCACGCCGATGCGCGAGGAAGTCGGCGGCGGCGAGGCGATCATCCCGAGCGCGAAGAAGCTCGGTGGGCCAGGAACGACTCTCGACGTGCCGACGCACTTCAAGGACGAGGCGTACGTCCGGACCCACTACGATGCGATGGAGGTGCGAGTCCACGACGCGCCTCGGGACGACGAGATCCTCATCGCGCTGGCCGTCACGAACGGCGGTCGACCGCACGCCCGCATCGGCGGTCTCCAGAAGGACGAGGTCGAGATCGAGGACTGAGGGTCCGGTGGCCCGCGGGGCGGTCGGAGCAGAACGCGACTGTAGCGCCGCCGGCTACTTCGAGTAGGTGAGGTTGAGTTCGAGTTCGTTGACCAGCCCGAGCAGGAGGCCGTGGACCTCGTCCTGGAACTCGTCGTCTTTCATTCGGTGGGTCGGTCCGGCGACGCTCAACCCGCCGAGCACGCCGCCGCCCGGACTCTCGATAGGCGCGCCCATCGCCCACAGCCCCTTGATGTGCTCGTCCATGTCGAAGGCGTAGCCGCGCTCGCGGATCCGGTCGAGGTCGGCGTGGAGTTCCTCGCGGTCGGTGATGGTGTTCTCGGTCCGGCTCGGGAGGCCACGGGCGTCGAGAATCTCGTCGACGCGTTCGTCGGGGAGGTGAGCGAGGATGGCCTTCCCGGCGGAGGTGTGGTGGAGCGGAACGCGCTTGCCGATGCGGGCCTCGGTGGTGACGGCCTTGTCGCCGCTTTCCCGGAAGACGAACACGCCGCGACCGTGCTCCTCGACGATGAACTGGGCGAGTTCGTCGGTCTCCTCGGCGAGTTCCCGGACCTTCGGCCGTATCATGCGGTACTGTTCGTCGGCGGTGCAGACGTAGCCGCCGAGGTCGAGAAAGCGGAGGCCGAGGCGGTACTCCTCGCCGCGTTTGACGACGTACTCGTTTCGCTCCAGGGCCGTAAGGTGTCGGTGTGCGGTGCTCTTGGCGATGCCGAGCCGGTCGGCGACCGCGGTCGCTCCGGCCCCGTCGAGTTCCTTGAGTGTCTCCACCACCGCGAACAGCGTCTCGTCGGACTTCACCCCTCCTCCCCCGGGGCCACGTGGTGACATACACGCCGTTTCGGTCCCACCACATTGAGTGTTCCGCCGCGCGGAACGGGGTCGCGTCCGCCGTTCGGGCGGCCGGTCAGGGCGCAAAACTGGAGTACCCCCGTTTCAGGCGGCCGAAGCGGGAGCGAGGCGGCGTCGAACCCTGGCCGCGACCGTTCCACGAGGGGGAACGGTTCGTCCGTCCCCTGCACCGGTACTATCGGGCGCGACCTCCGGCCGGTCCGACCCGTCGTCCGATTCCGGACGACATCGAAAGTAAATTATCTTATACTTCTATAATCTCCGTTCTGCGATGCAGAACCCGAAGACAGCAGAGACCTATTTACATCAGATTTTCCGCAAGACGATTAAACACTCAGTTATTTAACTGTGGGTTCGAATAGCACGTCACATGGTTCGTCGAACTCCGGGGGCCGACGACACGTCGACTCCCAACGCCGACTCGCGCGACGCACGACCGAACCGAACCATCTCCCGTCGAACGGCTCTCCAGGCCGGAGGGACCGCCGCACTCGCTGCCGGACTCGCCGGCTGTACCGGCATGCTCGGCGGCGGCAGCGACACGTTCACGCTCGGCGTGAACCTCCCGTTCAGCCAGGGCTGGAAACCCTACGGCCAGCCCGTGCTCAACGCCGCGGAGGTCGCCATCCAGGAGATCAACGAAAACGGCGGCCTCGCCGGCAGGGAAATCGAGACCGTCGTCGAGGACAGCCAGGCGGCCCCCGACACCGCCGTCGAGAAGACGAACAAGCTCGTCCAGGAGGACGGCGTCGACGCCATCCTCGGCCCGCTCACGAGCGCGTCCCGGAACGCCATCGCGCCCGTGCTCTCCCGGAACAAGGTGCCGGCGCTCTACGTCATCGACTACGAAGGGCCTGCCGGCGAGGACTACTGCAACGAGTATCTCTTCAAGTTCGGCGAGACCCCGCCACAGCAGGTCGACCCCCTCATCCCGTGGCTGATGGAGAACCACGGCGAGTCGTTCTACCTCATCGGCCAGGACTACATCTGGCCGCAGACGATGAACGAACTCATCCGCCAGCAGGTCGCCGACGGGGGCGGAACCATCCTCGACGAGCAGTACGTCCAGTTCGGGACGACAGACTTCTCCTCCATCATCCCGCGCATCGAGGACGCCGACCCCGACGTGCTCTTCATGACCGTCACCGGCGGGAGCGCCATCAACCTCCAGAAGCAGATGGGCAATCGCGGCATCCGCGACAGCTTCCAGGACGTCGGACTGGCCCACATTCAGCCCGTGCTCGCCGGCATCCCGAACGACGCCGTCGAGGGGCTACTCAACTGCCGGGACTACTTCGAGACGCTCGACAACCAGGTCAACCGGGAGTTCCTCACCAGCTACTACGACCAGTTCGGCGAGGACGCCCCGATGAGCACCCACGCCGGCCTCGGCTACACCGCGATGAAGATGGTCCAGTCGGCGCTCGACGAGGAGGGCGAGGCCTCGACCGACGCCATCCTGAACGGCCTCCCCGGGACGACGGTCGACTCGCCGATGGGCACCCGGTCGATGGAGCACGACCACCAGCTCGACCACGGCTGCACCGTCGCCCAGGTCAACCAGGAGAAGAAGTTCGCTCCCGTCACCAAGTTCGACACCGTGATGCCGGACGAGGCCTGCGACGCGTTCTGAACGCCCTTCCATGGTCGCAACAGACACCGCCCTCACGCTCGGCCTCAACGCCGTCAGCGCCATCCTCATCCTCGCGCTCGCGGCGCTCGGCCTGGCGATCATCTTCGGGCTGATGGACGTCGTCAACCTCGCGCACGGGGCGTTCTTCACACTCGGCGCGTACACTGTCTGGCTGTTCGCCACGCGACTCGGCCTGGGGTTCTGGATCGGCTTCGTGCTCGCGCCCGTCGTCGTCGGCGTCGCCGGCTTCGTCGTGGAGCGCCTCGTCATCCAGCATCTCTACGAGCGCCTCCTCGACACCATCCTGGCGACGTGGGGTATCGCCATCGTCATCCGCGAACTCATCAAGGTCGCCGTCGGCCCGGACAACAAGCAGGTGGCGAACCCCATCCCGGCGGGCGTCGAGTTCGCCGGCATCACGTACCCGGCCTACCGGCTGTTCCTCGTCGCGTTCGCCGCCGCCGTGCTCGCGGCCGTCTTCGCGTTCCTCCAGCGCACCCAGTTCGGCGTGCGCCTCCGCGCCGTCATCCAGAACGACGAGGCAGCGTCGCTGCTCGGCCTCGACCGCGAGCGGATGTACTACGTCGGGTTCTCGTTCGGCGCGGCGGCCGCAGGCATCGCGGGTGCGGCGGTGACGCCCATCGTCTCCGTCAACCCCAACATGGGGCTGACCTTCCTCGTCCAGTCGTTCCTCGCCGTCATTCTCGGCGGGACCGGCCAGCTCGTGGGCATCGTACCGGGGAGCACCGTCATCGCCGGCACCTCGAACCTCATGACGTACTCGCTGTCACCCGTCGCCGCGCAGACGCTCGTGTTCGTGCTCGCCATCGTCATCGTCGTGATTCGACCGCGCGGACTCCTCGGAGGGAAGG
This sequence comes from uncultured Halobacteriales archaeon, assembly GCA_964651725.1. Classification (GTDB taxonomy): domain Archaea; phylum Halobacteriota; class Halobacteria; order Halobacteriales; family Halobacteriaceae; genus CAZYYH01. The sequence goes on from CAZYYH010000050.1 coordinate 7,666, forward strand.
AGACGTGACCGGCACGTCCCCCTCGCTCGGCACCGCGACCGCCGAGCGCGAGTCCCTCACCGTCACCGTCGGCGACCGGGCGGTCCCGGCTGCCGCCGTGCTCGCCGGGTTCGCCGTCGTGCTGGCGGTGCTCCCCTTCCTCGTCGGTAGCTTCTACACCAGGCTGCTCACGGAGGCGCTCATCTTCGCCATCTTCGCGCTCGGCGTCGACCTCCTCTGGGGATACACGGGCATCATGACGTTCGGCCACGCCGTCTTCTTCGGCGTCGGCGCGTACACGATGGCGAAGTTCCTGAAGGCCGGCATCGTCGCTGGCGCGCTCGGCACGTACGCCGGCGTCGGCGTCAGCGTCGCACTCACGGGCGTCCTCGGCCTCGTCGTCGCAGGCGTCCTCTTCTACCGCGGCATCCAGGGCGGCTACTTCACCATCATCACGCTCGCACTCGCCATCGTCGCCGAACAGACGGCGACGTCGTGGAACAGCGTCACCGGCGGCTTCAACGGTCTCACCGGCATCCCCGCCGCCGAGGTCGGCGTCCCGTTCGTCGTCGGCGTCGACCTGCTCGGCGTCCCGCTCTACTACGTCGTCGCTCTCGTCGTCGTGGCGGTCTACCTGACGAGCCGCCGGATCGCGCGGTCGTCGTTCGGGTCGGCGCTCATCGCCATCAACGAGAACGAGACGAAGGCCCGGGCGCTCGGCTACGACATCGAGAAGCACAAGACGCTCGTGTTCGCCATCAGCAGCGCGATGGCGGGTCTCTCCGGTGCGCTCTACGCCGCCTACCAGGGGTTCGTCTCCCCGCCCGTGCTCGGCTTCCTGCTCTCGACGGAGGTGCTCGTCTGGATCCTCATCGGCGGCCGGGGTACGCTCGTCGGAGCCATAGTCGGTACCGTCTTCCTCATCGTCTTCGAGAGCCTGGCGAGCGGCGTGTTCCAGTTCTCGTGGACGCTGCTGCTCGGCGTCGTGCTCGTGCTCATCGTGCTGCGGTACCCGGAGGGGCTGGTCGGCGTCGCGTCGCGGGTCGTCTCGGTCTCCGAGCGCGAGGTGAGCGCCGAATGACCGGCGACCCGGTGCTGGCGACCGACGACCTCACGCGGACGTTCGGCGAGTTCGCCGCCGTCGACCGCGTGAACCTCCGGATACCGGAGGGAGAACTCCACGCCGTCATCGGCCCGAACGGCGCGGGGAAGACCACGCTGTTCAACCTCATCGCGGGGTCGCTGCCGGCGTCGAGCGGGCGCGTGTCGTTCCGCGGCGAGGACGTGACCGACGTCTCGGAGGACGAGCGCGCGCGGCGAGGCGTCGTCCGCGCGTTCCAGGTGACGCAGCTGTTTCCCGGGCTCACCATCCGGGAGAATCTCATCCTCGCCGCGGGGTCGGTCCGGCAGGACTTCAACCCGCTCCACCGTCCGAACGCCGAACTCGAACGCCGGGCCGACCGGCTGTTCGACCGGCTCGACATCGACGCGACGCCGGAGACGCGCGCCGCCGTGCTTGCGCACGGCGACAAGAAGAAGCTGGAGATCGGGATGTCGCTGCTCGCCGATCCCGACCTCCTGCTGCTCGACGAGCCGACCAGCGGCGTCAGCCAGGCGGAGTCCCACCAGATCGTCGACCTCGTCGCCGAGATCGAGGACGTCACGATCCTCCTCATCGAGCACGACGTCGACGTGGTGCTCGGGCTGTCGGACCGCATCACCGTCCTCCACCAGGGCCAGGTGCTCGCCACGGGCGAGCCAGCCGACATCACGGACGACGAGGACGTGCAGCGCGCTTACCTCGGAGGATACTGAACATGGACGCACTGCTCACCGTCGACGGCGTCACCGCGGGCTACGGCGCGGGAACCGTACTCGAGGACGTGTCGCTCCGGGTCGAGGAGCACTCGACCGTCGGGCTGCTCGGGCGGAACGGCGTCGGGAAGACGACCACGCTCCGAACCGTCGCCGGCATCCTGACGCCCCGCGAGGGAACCGTCACGTTCGCCAGCACCGACGTCACCGGGGACCAGCCACACGAGATCTACCGGCGGGGCGTCGCGATGGTGCCGGAGGATCGCGGCATCTTCCCCGATCTGACGGTGCGGGAGAACCTCCGGGTCCCGATCGTCACCGACGCCGAGCGCGAGCGGTCGATCGACGATCTCTACGAGTTCTTCCCGACGCTGGAACGGATCCAGCACTCGAAGGGCAAGCACCTCAGCGGCGGCGAACAGCAGATGCTGACCATCGCGCGCGTGCTCCGGGCGGACCCCCGGCTACTGTTGCTCGACGAGCCGAGCGAGGGGCTGGCTCCACAGATCGTGGAGGACGTGAAGTCGGTCATCGAAACCATCGGCGACGAGGGGACGACCATCCTGCTCGTCGAGCAGAACGTCGAGATGGTGCGGGAGGTGGCGTCCTACTTCTACGTGATGGACGCCGGCCACGTCGTCTTCGAGGGCGACGACGCGGCGATGGACGAGCAGGAAGCCGAGGTCGAGCGCTTCCTCGGCATCCACGGGGACCTCGACGCGTGACACGAGTCGCAGACTGCAGCGATCGGCGGCACGGCCACGAGCGAACCGACGAACGCGACCACCAACGAACGCGGTCACCAGACACGAACCAATGCTAGACTATACCGACCTCGAAGCGGAACTGTCGAACGAAGAGCGCCTGATCCGGGATACGGCCCGCGAGTTCGTGGCGGATCGGGTGCGGCCGGACGTGGCCGACCACTGGCTCGACGGGACGTTCCCGGCGGACCTCATCCCGGCGATGGGCGAGCTGGGGTTCTACGCGCCGAACCTCGAAGGGTACGGCCTGCCGGGCGTCTCGGAGACGGCCTACGGCCTACTGATGCAGGAGCTGGAAGCGTGTGATTCCGGGCTGCGGTCGATGGCGTCGGTGCAGGGCGCCCTGGTGATGTACCCGATTCACGCTTACGGCTCGGAAGCGCAGAAAGAAGAGTGGCTGCCCGCGCTCGGCGAGGGCGAGGCGGTGGGCTGCTTCGGCCTCACCGAACCCGAGCACGGCTCGAACCCGTCCGGGATGGAGACGCGGGCGGAGCGCGACGGCGACGAGTACGTGCTCAACGGCTCGAAGACGTGGATTACGAACTCGCCCATCGCGGACGTAGCAGTGGTGTGGGCGCGCGACCAGTCCGCCGACGAGAACCCTGTCCGGGGGTTCCTCGTGGAGACGGACAGGGACGGCGTGACCACGAACGAGATCGACGAGAAGCTGAGCCTGCGGGCGTCCGTCACGGGCGAGATCGGCCTCCAGAACGTCACGGTGCCGAAAGAGAACGT
>CAZYYH010000051.1:0-10856 GCA_964651725.1 uncultured Halobacteriales archaeon
TGATGCACGAGGAGGGCATCACGGGCGCGTCGCTCGTCGCCGCCAACACCGACGTCCAGCATCTCGTCGAGATCGATGCCGACACGAAGATACTGATGGGCAAACAGAAGACCCAGGGCCGGGGCGCGGGCTCGCTCCCGCAGGTCGGCGAGGAGGCCGCCCTGGAGAGCCAGGACGACATCTACGACGCCATCGACGGCTCCGACATGGTGTTCGTCACCGCCGGACTCGGCGGCGGCACCGGCACCGGCTCCGCCCCCGTCGTCGCCAAGGCCGCCCGCGAGGTCGGCGCGCTCACCATCGCCATCGTCACGACGCCGTTCACGGCCGAGGGCGAGGTCCGGCGCACCAACGCCGAGGCCGGCTTGGAGCGTCTGCGCGACGTCGCCGACACCGTCATCGTCGTGCCGAACGACCGACTGCTCGACTCCGTCGGCAAGCTCCCCGTCCGCCAGGCGTTCAAGGTCTCCGACCAGGTGCTGATGCGGTCGGTGAAGGGCATCACGGAACTCATCACGAAGCCCGGCCTCGTCAACCTCGACTTCGCCGACGTTCGCACCGTCATGGAGAAGGGCGGCGTCGCCATGATCGGCCTCGGCGAGTCCGACACCGACGCCAAGGCCCAGGACTCCGTCAAGAGCGCCCTCCGCTCCCCGCTGCTCGACGTGGACATCTCCTCCGCGAACTCCGCGCTCGTCAACGTCACCGGCGGTCCCGACATGTCCATCGAGGAGGCCGAGGGCGTCGTCGAGGAGATCTACGACCGGATCGACCCCGACGCGCGCATCATCTGGGGCACGTCCGTCGACGAGGAGATCGAGGGCATGATGCGGACGATGATCGTCGTCACCGGCGTCCAGTCCCCGCAGATCTACGGCCGGAACGAGGCCGCCCAGGAGCAGGCCGAGCAGCGACTCGAGGACATCGACTACGTCGAGTAGCCGACGCTCCACTTTCTGCCGTCGAATCGAGAGCCGTCAGTCCCCCGCCGCCTGGCGCGGCCCGGCGAGACCGACGGCGTCCCGCACCCAGAGGTCGCCGAACAGTTCGTCCTGCACCAGCCGCACCACGCCCTGGTGTGCGAGGAACAGCAGGCCGAGGAACGTCTGCACGCGCGACCCGGCCACCTCGGCGATCTCCTCGAACAGCACCTCCGCGCGCCCCCGGGCGAACTGCTCGTCGAGCGCGTCCCGGACGCTCGCTTTCACCTCGTCGATGTCCTCCTGGTGCGTGCGTCCGAACGCGTCCGACTCGGTCGGCTCGTCGTCCATCCGCATCGCGTCGTCCTCGTGGTAGTCGAGTTCCTGCACGCCGCGCTGGAACCCGCGCGGCGACTCCGACGTGTCGTAGCTCCGGGACTCCTTCCACCACGACCCGCGCTCGGCGTCGCGGAGTTCGCGCACGAGTTCGTCCAGGGTCTCCGGCGTCCCCCGGGCGGACTTCCGGTCGAGCCGGCGGTCCATCTCCGCCTCCAGCGCGTCCACCGGGTCGAACTCCGGAATCGACTCGTCGCCCGCCATCGGGGCCTCCCACGGCGCGAGTTCCGGCTCCGCCTCCTCCTCGTCGGGCTCCTCGGTCTCCATCAGCACGTCGCTTTTCATCCGCAGCAGGACGCTCGCGTAGAACAGCGCCCGGCCCGACGTGCGGAGGTCGGCCTCGTCGAGCCGCGCGAGGAACTTGTCCGTCACGTCCACGATGTCGATGTCCCACGGCTCGATCTCGCCCTCCTTCGCCAGCTGGACCAGGAGTTCGACCGGCTCGACCTCGTCCTCGGCGGTGCCGTCGTCCACCTCGACCGGCATCCCCGCGAGTTCAGTCATCCGCGCTCACCTCCGGCCCGCCGCCCTCTCCGAGCGTGATGCCCGTCACCGCGCTCACGTTGTCCTCCTGCATCGTCACGCCGATGGCGCGCTCCGACCGCTCCAGCATCGCCGACCGGTGGGACACCACGATGAACTGGGCGTCGCCCGCGAGTTCGTCCACGAGTTCGCCGACGCGGTCCGCGTTCGCCGCGTCGAGGAACGCGTCCACCTCGTCGAGCGCGTAGAACGGCGCGGGGTTGAACCGCTGGATGGCGAAGATGAACGCCAGCGCCGTCAGCGACTTCTCCCCGCCCGACATCGCGTTCAGCCGCTGCACCGGCTTGTCCTCCGGCTGGGCCTTCATCGTCAGCCCGCCGTCGAACGGGTCGTCGGTGTTCTCCAGGTGGAGTTCACCCGTGCCGTTCGACAGCCGCTCGAAGATGCGCCGGAACTGCCCGTCTATCGCCTCGTAGGCGTCCATGAACGTCTGCTTCTTCTGGGCCTCGTAGGACTCGATGCGGTCCGTGATCGCCTCGCGCTCCTCCACCAGCGTCGCCTTCCGGTCCTCTAAGTCCTCGAGGTCGGCCTTCACGTCGTCGTACTCGTCGATGGCGAGCATGTTCACCGGCTCGAGTTCCGCCATCTGGCGCTCCAGCCGGTCGATGTGGCGCTCGACCTCCGAGAGGTCCGGCACCTCCTCCGGGTCGTACGCCTCCACCTCGGCCTCCAACCGCTCGATCTCCGCCTCCAGCCGCGCGGCCGCCTGGCGCAGGCTCTCCAGCCGGTTCTCGACCTGGCTCGCCTCGTCGGCCTTCTCGTCCCGCGTCTCCTTCGCCTCCCGTAGCTCCGCCTTCAGCTCCTCGCGGTCCGCCTTGAGGTCCGCGAGTTCCTCCTCTAACTCCTCGACCTGCGCCTGCTTCTCGGCGAGGCGTTCCTCCTGCTCCGCGACCTCCTCCTCCAGCTCCTCGATCTTCTCCTCCTGCTCGGCCTTCCGGTTCTGCGCCGCCTCGATGTCGTCGTGGAGGTCGTCGATGGCGTCCTCCGCGTACCCCTTCTCCAGCTGGAGGCTGTTGAGCTTCCCGTCGAGGTCGTCCACGCGGTCCTCGAGTTCGTCGATCTCCGCGCGGATCTCGTCGCGGCGCTCCGAGAGTTCGGGAATCCGCGAGTCCGCGAGTTCCGCCTCGAGTTCCGCGACCGCCGCCTCGATCTCCTCGATCTCGTCGTCGTGGGCCGCGATCTCGTCGTCCAGGTCGGACATCTCGTCGCCGACCGACTCGCGCTCCGCCTCGAGGTCGTCGAGGCGCGCTTCGAGTTCGTCGATCCGGTCGCGCTCGTCCTCGCGCTCGCCCTCCACGCGCTCGATCTCGCCCTCGATGGCGCGCACCTGGTCGGCGGCGTCCGTCCGGCGGTCGCGCGCGTCGTCCAGCCGCCCCTCCACGTCCTGGACGTCCTCGCGGAGCGACTGGCGTTCGTCCTCCAGGCGCTCGATCTTCTCCGCGACGCGCTGGAGCTTGCCCTTCCCCGTCGTCGAGAAGGAGTAGCGCGACCCCGACCGCGACCCGCCGGTCATCGCGCCGCTCTTCTCCACGAGGTCGCCGTCGAGCGTCACGAGCCGGAACTGGCCCATCAGGTCGCGCGCCGTCTCCATGTCCTCCACGACGAGCGTCGACCCCACGACGTACGAGAACACGCCCGCGTACGTCGACTCGAAGTCGAGCAGGTTGTACGCGTAGTCCACGACGCCCGGCCTGTCGGGCGCGTCCGGCAGCCGACGGTCGGTCATCTCCGTCAGCGGCAGGAAGGTCGCCCGACCCGCGTTCCGTCGCTTGAGGTGGTCGATGCAGTCCGACCCCACGCCGTCGTCGTCCACCACCACGTTCGCCATCCGGCCGCCAGCCGCCGTCTCCAGCGCCGTCGCGTACTGCTCCTCCACCGACCCGAGCTGGCCGACCGTGCCGTGGACGCCGTCGAGGTCGCCGTTCAGTATCGTCGTCACCGCGCGGCCGTACGACGAGTCGCCGTTGTCGCTCGCCTGCGCCTCCAGCCGCGCGTACTCCTCCTGGGCGGCTTTGAGGTCGTCCTCCACGTCGCCGAGGTCGTCCTGGAGCGACCGCTTCTCCCGCTTGAGATCCTCGACCACGTCCTCGATCTGTGACTCGTTGCGCTCCGCCTTCTCGAGTTCGTCCGCCAGATCCGAGAGCTCCGCGTCGAGCTCCGGAATCGACTCCCGCACCGTCTCGATCTCCGCTTCGACCTCCTCGATCTCGTTCGACCGCCGCCGGGCCTCGTCCAGCAGCCGGTCCTTCTCGCGCTGGCGGTCGTTCCTCTCCGACTTGACCTCCTCGAGCCGGTCCTTCTTCGACTGGAGGTCGGCCTTCACCTCGTCGTACTCCGTGTCCACCTCGTCGATCTCCGCCTCGACTTCTGCGAGTTCCGACTGCTTCTCCTGCACGTCCGCCTTCACCGATGCCTTCTCCAGTTTGAGGTCGCGGACGTCCTCCTCCAACTCGTCTATCTCCTCGTTCTTCCGGTCGATCTCCACGAACGCCTGCCGGCGCTTCGCCTCCGCCTCCTCGATGCGCTCCTCCGCGGCGTCTATCCCGTCCTCCAGCCGCGAGATCTCGCCTTTCACCTCCTCTATCTCGCGCTTGATGCGGAGCTGCTCGTCCTCGCCCTTCCGCTCGATCTCCGCGTTCAGGTCCTCTAAGTCCTCCTCCAGTCGGAGCACCGTCCCGCGACGGTCGTCGAGTTCCTCGCGGAGGCCCTCGAGGCGCTCCTCGCGGTCCTCGACGTCGTTCTCGGTGTCCGCGAGGTCCTCGCGCTTCTCCTCGAGTTCGGCGGCCGCGAGATAGCTCTCGTACTCGCGCTTCTCGTCCCGCAGCCCCTTGTACTCCATCGCGGTCTCGCGCTCGTCCTCCAGCTGGTCGAGCCGGTCGCGCTTCTCCTCGATGCGGAGTTCCGCCTCGTCGATGCGCTCCTTGACGACCTCGAGTTCCTCGAACGCGTCCGCCTTCTTCGCGTCGAACTCCGCGACGCCCGCGATCTCGTCGATGATCTCGCGGCGCTCCCCCGCGGTCATGTTGATGATGCCGGTCACGTCGCCCTGCATCACCACGTTGTACCCCTCGGGCGCGACCCCGGCCTGCGCGAGCAGGTCCTGGATGTCCGAGAGGTTGACCGAGCGGTCGTTGAGGTAGTAGTACGAGTAGTAGTTGTCCTCGGTGCGCTTCACCCGACGCCGGATGGAGACGGTGTCCACGTCCCCGATCTTCTCCGTGCCTGCGGCGGTCACGATCTGCTCGCGGGACAGCGTCCGGTCGCCGTTGTTCAGCACCACCTCGACGCTCGCCTCGCGCGGTCCCGCGCCCGCGTCGGCCTCGTCGGCGTGACTCGGGTTGTAGATGAGGTCGGTGAGCTTCTCCGCGCGCATCCCCCTCGTGCGGGCGAGGCCGAGCGCGAAGAGCACGGCGTCGATGATGTTCGACTTGCCGGAGCCGTTCGGTCCACTTATCGTCGTGAAGTCCTCGTAGAACGGGATTCGGGTCGTGCGCCCGAAACTCTTGAAGTTCTCGAGGACGATCTCGTCTATGTACATGGCCCTGGGTGATTCGTGGAGGGTGGGCCGTCCTACGCGACGATGATGTCGTCGAGGTCGGACTCCTCCTGGGTGTCCTCGCCGGCCTCTCGGGTCTCGGCGCTCTTAGGCGTGTTGGCTCCGTCGTCGGTCTCGTCGTCGGGCTCCGGGTAGGTCGACTCGATGGCGGTCGGCGCGTCCGCGTTCTCGCCGCCTTCCAGCGCGCGGATGCGCTCGTTCGCCTCCACGAGTTCCTCCGTGAGCCCCGTGACGGTGGCTTCGAGCGACTGAACGCGCTGTTCGAGATCCGCGATTCGGTCGGTGTCCTGGGTCATACCCGGAACCCATCGCGCCGGCCACATAAGCCTGCGTCAGACACTGGTAAGGAAGGAGGCAAGTATTGGCGGAATCAGGCCGGTACACATATACCTCATGACTAAAACGTCTAAACCATGTCAGCAGGGGCTACGCCGCGGCCGACCGTCCTGGTGGTCGACGACGAACAGGAGGTCGCCGACGTCTACGCGCTGCAGCTCGAGGACGAGTACGACGTGCGCGTCGCGTACGGCGGCGAAGCGGCGCTCGACAGGCTCGACGACGCCGTCGACATCGTGCTGTTGGACCGTCGGATGCCCGACCTCTCCGGCGACGAGGTGCTCGACCGCATCCGCGAGCGCGCCATCGACTGCCGCGTCGTGATGACCACCGCCGTCAATCCCGACTTCGACATCGTGGAGATGCCGTTCGACGACTACCTCTGCAAACCCATCGACGGCGACGTGCTCCGCGACGCCATCGACCAGCAGCTCGCCGCCGCCGACTACGACACCAGCATCGAGGAGTACTACAGCGTCACGTCGAAGCTGGCGCTCCTCGAGACCGAGAAGTCCGCACAGGAACTCGAAGGGAACGACGAGTACGTCCAGCTCAGGGAGCGCGCGAAGTCGCTGCGCGAGCGGATGGACGAGCGCCTCGACGACTTCGACGACATCGAGACCGCGTTCCAGCAGCTCAGCCGCGGTCCCGGCGTGTGAGTCCCGCGCCGTCCGCGGTCGTCGTCGCCAGCACGTAGCCCGCCCCCGCCGCCGTCCGGTCCCCGACTCGCTCCACCACCACGCCGGGGTTCGTTAGCCTTTAGCGGCCGGCACCCGAAGCCCGCGTCAATGACCGCGCAGGCCGTCGAACGCGAACTCGCCGTCGTCATCGGGCTGGAGGTTCACGTCCAGCTCGAGACGGCCACGAAGATCTTCTGTGGCTGCTCGACCGACACCGCCGGAGCGGAGCCGAACACGCACACCTGCCCGGTGTGTCTCGGGCTGCCCGGCGCGCTCCCGGTGCTGAACGAGGCCGCCGTCGAGGCCGCCGTCAAGCTCGGCAAGGCCATCGACGCCGACATCCCCGAGCGCACCCGGTTCCACCGCAAGAACTACTTCTACCCCGACCTCCCGAAGGGCTTCCAGATCACGCAGTACGACGCGCCCGTCTGCGAGGACGGCGAACTCGACGTGACCGTCGAGGGCGAGCGCCACAGCATCGGCATCCAGCGCGCGCACTTGGAGGAGGACCCGGGCAGCCTCCAGCACGTCGGCGGCTCCATCGACACCGCGGAGTACACGCTCGTCGACTACAACCGCGCGGGCACGCCGCTGATGGAGATCGTCACCGAGCCGGACTTCCGCAGCCCGGACGCCGCGCGCGCCTTCCTCGCCAAGCTGGAGGAGGTGCTGGAGTACCTCGGCGTCTACGACAGCCAGCGCGACGGCAGCCTCCGCGTCGACGCCAACATCTCGATGGTGCCCGCCGCCGAGGTCGGCGAGGACGACGAGATAGCCGAGGGAACCCTCGAAGCCGCGAACCGGACCGAGGTGAAGAACATCTCCAGCCACAAGGGCGCACAGAAGGCGCTGGCGTACGAGGTCACCCGGCAGCGCAACGCCATCCAGCGCGGCCGCGAGGTCGCCCAGGAGACCCGTCACTGGGACGAGGCGAAAGGCATCACCGTCTCGATGCGCGCGAAGGAGGCGGAGAAGGACTACCGCTACTTCCGCGAGGCCGACCTGCCGCCGCTCGAAGTCCAAGACTGGAAGCAGGAGATCGACATCCCGGAACTCCCGGACGCGCGCCGTGAGCGCTTCGCCGACGAGTACGGCCTCGGCGAGGAGGCGGCGAGCAAGCTCACGACGACGAAGCAGGTCGCGGACTTCTACGAGGCACTCGTGGAGCGCTTCGACCCCGACCTCGCGGCGACCTGGGTCGCGGACGACCTCCTCGGCGAACTCAACTACCGCGGGATGGCGGTCAGGGACGTCGACGACCGGCTGGACGAGTTCGCGCGCCTCGTCGAACTCGTCGCCACCGGCGAGATCACGGAGAAGAACGCCCGCGAGACGGTGCTCCGGACGATGCTCGACGAGGGACTGGACCCCGACGAGGTCGTGGCGACCGAGGGCCTCGGCCGCGCCGACGAGAACGAGGTCGAGCGAGCCGTCGCCGCCGCCATCGAGGAGAACCCGGACGCAGTCGAGGACTACCACGCGGGCGAGGACGGCGCGCTCAACTTCCTCGTCGGCCAGGTGATGCAGGCGACCGGCGGGAGCGCCGATCCGGGCGACGTGAACCAGTTGCTGCGCACGCGGCTGGACGAGTAGCCGGCCCGCAGACTTTTGTAACCGGTCCAAAAACCGGTGGTCGATGCTCCGGCAGCCCGCTCGCTGGCTCGCGGTCGCCGGGCTGGCGGTCGCGTGCGTCGTCGCCGCCGTGACCGTGCCGCTGTACGCGCTCGGCCTGCACGCGCCGACGGCGGTCGAGGCGACCTCGCTCGACGCTGCCGACTCGCCGACCGCGGAAGCCGCGGCGGCCGCGCGCAACCTCCGCGCCGGGAGCTACGCGTACACGATGTACGTCAACCGCTCCGACGGCGACCGGGCGTACACGACCACGTACCAGTACGTCGCCGTGGACAACCCGGCGCGGATCTACTACGCCGACGTGCGGAGCCCGCCGAGCGCGGTGAACTGGAGCCGCGAGCCGGTGGCGTACTACGGCAGCGGACCGGCGGGCTACCAGTACACGCCGACGTACGCGGGCGGGCTGTTCGTCTCGGACGACGAGCGCGGCCACTGGACGAGCGACGACGGGCTCCGGTTCCACGAGCGCCGGAACGCGCTCGAAGACCTGGACCGGCTCTCCGGTGCGAACGCGACCGTGGTTGCCGCGAACGAGAGCACGCTCGTGGTTCGCGTGACGGATCCCGAGGTCGCCGCCGACGTCGGCCATCCGTTCGTGATAGAACGCGACGGCAACTCGACCGCGACGCTCACGCTGCGCGTCGACAGGGCCGCGGACGTCCTCGACCGGGCGGTGTTCCGCTACGCCGACGACGAGGGCGAGTCGGTGACGACGACGTACCGCGTTCGACGCCACGGGGAGGCCGACGTCGATCGACCGCTCGGCACCCTTCCACCGGGCGTGTCCGAGACGCTCTACCGGCTCGACCTCGGCGTGCGCACCCTCTCGTCGCTCCTCGACGGGGGTGGTGGCGGGTGAGGCAGTCGCTCCCGTCGCCGGGTAGGCGCACGCGCACCGCCGCGTGGGTCGCCGTGGGCGTCCTCGGAACGGCCGTTCTCCTCGCAGCGGCCCTCGCCGTGGCGGGGTACGTCGCCGGGGGTCCGACCGACTACGACGAGCCGCCGGCCGTCGATCACGCCGAGCCGGGCGGCGAGGTCGCGGCGGACGCGCTCGCCCAGCTCGCGTACCGCGACCACACGACCGAGCGGTGGGTCAGCGTCCGGAACCGCTCGACGGACCGCGCGAAGCGCGGCGTCGTCCGGCGCGTCACCGTCGAGCACTCGGAGCGCCGGGTCCGAATGACGTCGTGGGGGACGGCGACGCTCGGCGCGGAACCGGGCGAGACCGTGACGACGAACCGGACGCCGGGGTTCGAGCTGTTCGGCAACCGGCTCTACTACCGGTGGCAGCGTCGTCCGGGTGACGGGACGTGGGAGCGGGTGTTCACGTCGGGGAGGAACTACGATCGCCATCGGTTCCTGCCGGTGGAGTCGGTGGAGCCGCTCCGCGGGGCGTCGTGGACGATCGTCGCGGAGAACGACTCCGCGCTCGTCGTGCGAACCGGGGATTCGCGGGCGACCGCCGCGTTCGCGACGCTGTTCCGGTACCGCGAGGACGCGACCGCGACGGTGGTCGTCGCCAAGGGACCGAATCCGCACGTCACCCGGGTGTCGCTCCGCAACCGGAGCGGCCCGCGCGTGCAGACGGAGACGTTCGCTGTGCGCGAGGTCGGGTCGGCGACGGCGCCCCGACCGGAGCCGGCGCCGCCGGTGTCGGTGACGGAGACGGTGGCGCGCGTGGTGGTCGGGCTGGAGCGGCTGTTCGGGTAGGGCGAGCAGGCGGCACGTGGAGCTGGAACGCGAGGGGCGCGCTGCACAACTGCCTCGACTCCCTCGCGGCTGGATGCTACGTCACGGGCCGGTTTCGTCCCGTTCTCGTATTTAAAATCTCGCGTGGTCAGTCGTCGCCCGCGGTCGGCCGGCCCTCACCGCGTTCCACGACGCCCTCCCGCCAGCCGCCGAGGTTGAACCAGGCGACGCCGATGGCGAAGGAGGCGATCGCCCCGATGGACCACGCCCACCAGAGGCCGGTCGGTCCCCAGTCGAACCCGGAGAGCGTGACGGGGCCGAGCGTCAGGGTCCACTGGTAGGCGACGACGAGCGCGAGCGGGATGCGGAGTATCCACCGCGAAAGGAAGGAGAGCACCATGGCGGCGCGGGTGTGGCCGGCACCGCGGAAGCCGCCCTGGACGACCATGAGGCCGCCGAAGAACGCGAGGAACGGGCCGATGACTCGGAGGAACGTGACGCCCTCGGCGATCACGTCGGGGTCGCCGATGAACACGTTCATGGCGGTGGCGGGGAACGCGACCAGGAGCGCGCCGAACGCGAACAGGATCGCCATCGAGCCGCCGGTGGCTTTCCACGTGACCTCGGCGGCGCGGTCCGGGGTGTCCGCGCCGAGATTCTGGCCGACGCCGGTGGCGGCCGCCTGGCCGACCGCGCCGGAGACGGTCCACGACACGGACATCATGCGAACGCCGATGCCGTACGCGGCGGTGGGGATGGGGCCGAACCGGGCGACGAGCGCGGCCATGACGACGGCGGCGAGGCTCCGGAGGAGGCCGTCGAACGTCGCGGGGTAGCCGACGTCGACGAGCTTCCGGAGGATGTCGCCGTCGGGCCGGAGGTCGGGGAGGCGGAGCCGGATGCCCCAGCCGCCGTCGAGGAGGACGTAGAGGCCGGCGAGCGCCGCGAGCGCGCGGGAGACGAGGGTGGCGATGGCTGCACCCTGGGTGCCGAGTTCGGGGAAGCCGGCCCACCCCAGGATGAGGAACGGGTCGAGGACGACGTTGAGACCGGCCGAGGCGACGACGAGCCACATCGCGGTCTTGGTGTCGCCGGCGGCGCGGA